>JAABQW010000045.1 GCA_011391275.1 Betaproteobacteria bacterium | reverse complement strand
GCTTCACGAGGTACGAGCGGCGCTTGGGTGTCACGTCGTCGGTGTAGTCCACGCGCTCGACGGTGAAATGGCCCAGGCGCTCGTCGGCCGGACGGGCGGCCATCGGCACTTCCGGCAACGGCATGAAGTTGTACTGGAAGCCCACGAAGAAGCTGCGGGGATCCGGCGTCACCTTCGGCGGCGGCGGCGCCGGCTTGGGCGGCGGCGTGAGCGGCGGCGCGGCGATCTTCGGCACGGCAAAGTGCGCGTTCACCTGCAGGCTGGTCAGGTTCCCGGCATTGGTCACGCGGCTGAAGCTGGTGTTCTTGGCGTCCATGGTGAAGGGCATGCGGAAGGCCGTTTCCACGACGGTTCCGTAGGACGGCAGGTCCGCGAACAGGAGCGCATTGCCCTCGACGACGATCGCCTTGGTGTCGGGGTCGGCCTGCGCGGCGACGGGGGCCGATGCGATGAGGCTGTCGGAGAAGCTCTCCTCCACGAAGCGCGCCTGGGGCGTGCCGTCCCTCGCGAAGAACCGGGTGTTCTTCGCGATGAGCTGCACCTGGTTGCCGATCTTCCTCCATACCGCGACCTGGCTGCCACGGACCGGATTCCAGGAACTGCCCATCTGGCTGGCGTAGAGGCCGCGTTCGCCGATGGAACGCGGTACGTTCATCGAGAAGAAGAAGGGCTTGTCGAGCTGGTCGGGCTTGATCTCTATCCAGACCTTCTCGTCCTTGCGGTGCAGCGTGAAGTAGCCCGGGATGGCCTTGGCGCCCTTGAGCACTTCCTTGTAGGGCTTGGGCTGGCCGGGCGGCACGGGAGCGGCCGCGGGCGCTGCTGCGGGCGCGGCGACCGGGGTTACGGCGGCTCCCGCGGGAACCGGCGCGGGGGTCGGGGACGGCGGCGGGTTCGGGCCCGGGACCTGGGCCGAGACGGTCGAAGCGAAGGCCGCTGCGGCGACGGCGGCAACGGACAGGGCATGCAGCTTGTTCATGGGGCTCCTCGGTTTGCGGGGTCCGTGCAGCGCCGCAAAATAACACGCGGCCGGACCGGGATTGTCACGGTATGTCACGATCGGATCACGAAACAGGGGCCTGCGCCACGGCGCCGCGCAGGCTGTGCGGATAGGCCTGGACGATGTCGACGTCGACGAATTGGCCGACGAGGCGCCCGGGGCCGGGGAAGTTCACGACGCGGTTGTTGTCGGTGCGGCCGGCGAGCTCGTTCCCGTCCTTCCTCGACGGGCCCTCGACCAGCACGCGCTGGCGGGTGCCCACCATGGCGCGCGAGTACTCCTCGGAGAGTTCCTGGAGCCGTTTCTGCAGGCGCTGCAGGCGCTCGAGCTTCGCCGCGTGCGGCGTGTCGTCGGGCAGGTCGGAGGCCGGCGTGCCGGGCCGCGGGCTGTAGATGAAGCTGAAGGAGCCGTCGAAGCGCACGTCCTCCACGAGCTTCATCGTCTGCGCGAAGTCGGCCTCGGTCTCGCCGGGGAAACCGACGATGAAATCGCTGGAGAGCGAGATGTCCGGCCGCACGGCGCGCAGCCTCCGGATGATCGACTTGTACTCCATCGCCGTGTAGTTGCGCTTCATCGCGGCGAGCACCCGGTCCGAACCCGACTGCACCGGCAGGTGCACCTGCGACACGAGCTTCGGGATCTTCCCGTAGGCGTCGATGAGCCGCTGGGTGAATTCCAGCGGGTGCGAGGTCGTGTAGCGCAGGCGCTCGAACCGTTCGATGCGCGCCGCGTGCGCGAGGAGCAGCGCGAAGTCGGCCGTCTCGCCGTCGGCCATCTCGCCCGCGTAGGCGTTCACGTTCTGGCCCAGGAGGGTGACTTCCTTCACCCCCTTGGCGGCGAGGTCGCGCATCTCCCGCAACACGTCCTCGAAGGGCCGCGAGACCTCCTCCCCGCGCGTATAGGGCACCACGCAGAAGCTGCAGTACTTGCTGCACCCCTCCATGATGGACACGAAGGCGCTGGCCCCTTCCACGCGCGCCGGCGGCAGGTGGTCGAACTTCTCGATCTCGGGGAAGGAGATGTCGACCTGGGGCCGGCCCGTCTCGCGGCGCCCCGCCAGCAGCTCGGGGAGCCGGTGCAGCGTTTGCGGTCCGAAAACCACGTCCACGAAGGGCGCGCGGCGCACGATCGCTTCACCCTCCTGGCTCGCGACGCACCCGCCCACGCCGATCAGGAGGCCAGGCCTGGCGCGCTTCAGGGGCTTCAGGCGGCCGAGGTCGGCGAACACCTTCTCCTGCGCCTTCTCGCGCACCGAGCAGGTGTTGAAGAGGATGAGGTCGGCCTCCTCGACGGCGTCGGTCTTCTCGTAGCCATCGGAGGCGGCGAGCACGTCGGCCATCCTGTCCGAGTCGTACTCGTTCATCTGGCACCCGAAGGTGCGGATGAAGACCTTCTTGGCGCGGTCGGTCATGGGTTAGTCCTGGTTCGCGGAGGTTTAATCCGGGCAGGGGCAGGGCTTCGACGGGAGCGAGATTCTACTAAATTGGCGGGCTTCCCGGGCGGCGGACATGGCTATAATCGACCGCTTCCGGCCCCATCGCCGACCATGCAACCGCCAATTCCGCTGCCCCGGGGCCAGGCTTCCGGTCCGATCACCCGATGCCTTTCGCGCTCGCTGCGCGTGCTGGCGGCAGCCGCGTCGGCATTGGCGATCGCAATGGCCAACGCCGCGGCGCCGGCGGCACCCGTGGAGACCGGCAAGTGGGTGCACGCGCTCTCCGCCTACCAGCCCCCGAAGTACCCGAAGGGCTTCACCCACTTCGACTACGTCAACCCGGACGCCCCCAAGGGCGGCGTGCTGAAGCTGCGCAACCCGGACCGGCGTTCCAGCTTCGACAAGTACAACCCCTTCACGACCAAGGGCGTGGCCCCGGCCGGGGTGGTGATCTTCATGGTGGAAAGCCTGGCGCACATGGGCCAGGACGAGCCGCTGGCCATGTACGGGCTCCTGGCCGAGGAAATGATGGTGGCCCCCGACCTGTCTTCGGTCTCCTTCCGCCTTCATCCCAAGGCGCGTTTCTCCAACGGCGACCCCGTCACCCCCGCGGACGTGGTGCACAGCTGGCGCACGCTCAGCGGCCCGCAGGCTTGGCCCCTGTACCGCACGCCGCTGGCCGGCATCCAGCAGGCGGTGGCGCTCGACACCCGCACCGTGCGCTTCGACCTCAAGGAGCGCTCGCTGGACGCCCTCTTCAACGCCGGCACCATGCCCGTCTTCTCGCGCAAGTGGGGCGAGGGCAAGAAGTTCGACGAGGTCATCACCGAATATCCGATCATGAGCGGGCCCTACGTGATCGACAAGGCGGAGATGCCGCGGCGCATCGAGTTCAAGCGCGACCCCGACTACTGGGCGAAGGACCTCGGCGTGCGCAAGGGGCACTTCAACTTCGACCGCGTCGTCTACCGGCTCTACAAGGACCAGGCCGTCGGCCGCGAGGCCTTCAAGGCCGGGGAGTTCGACATCTACAAGGAGTACGCGGCCCGGGCCTGGTCGCGCCAGCACCAGGGCGCGAAGTGGCGCGACGGCCGCATCCTGAAGCACGCCTACAAGACCGCCACCGGGGAAGGCATGCAGGCCGGGCTGTTCAACACGCGCCGCCCCCTGCTGCAGGACGTGCGCATTCGCGAGGCGATGGTGCTCGCCTGGGATTACGACAAGTACAACCGCTTCGGCACGTTCCAGCCAGTGCAGAGCGTCTTCCCCAACTCCGAGTTCGCCGCCACCGGCACGCCCTCGCCGGGGGAACTCGCGCTCCTCGAGCCGCTGCGCGCCGGGGTGCCGCCGCGGGTGTTCGGCCCGGCCTTCGAATTGCCGCGCACCAACACCGGGCCCAACGCCCTGCGCAAGAACCTGCTGCGCGCGCGGGACCTCCTGACGGAGGCCGGCTGGAAGGTGGGCGAGGACGGGAAGCTGCGCAACGCCAAGGGCGAGCACCTCGAGCTCGAGTTCATGGAACCCAACCAGACCGGCCGCGTGATCGACTGGCAGAGGAACCTCGAGAAGCTGGGTATCACGCTCAAGGAGCGCCTCGTCGACTTCTCCCTCTTCCGCCGGCGGCTCGAGACCTTCGACTTCGACGTCGTCGTCATCGTGAACCAGGACTTCACCCTGCCGCGGGCCTCCGACATGGCCAACCTGTTCGGCTCGAAGTCCGCGGACGTCAACGGCAGCAGCAACTGGCGGGGCGTGAAGAGCCCCGCGATCGACCGTCTGGTCGAGGCGATGGAGCAGGCGAGAACCTACGAGGAGCTTCGCGACGCCTCGCGGGCGCTGGACCGCGTGGTCATGTTCAGCTTCTTCCAGTCGCCGCAGGTCTACAACCCCGCCGAGCAGATCTCCTACTGGAACAAGTTCGGCATCCCGAAGGTGACCGCGCACCACTTCAAGGCCGACACCCTCATCACCGGCTACACCGAGTACGCCCCCTGGCCGCTGTGGACCTGGTGGGACAAGAGCCTGGAAAAGCCCGCCTCGGTGGCGGGGCGCTGAAAGGTCGCGACCGATGCTCGGCTACATCCTCAAGCGGATCCTCCTCATGCTGCCCACGCTGCTGGGGGCGCTCACGATCACCTTCGTGGTCGTCCAGTTCGTGCCCGGCGGCCCCATCGAGACGATCATGGCCGAGGCGAGCGCCGGCGGCCAGGGCGAGGCCTACCGCGCCAGCCGCGACGTGGACCAGAAGCAGATCGATGAACTGAAGAAGCTCTACGGCTTCGACAAGCCCACGCACGTGCGCTACTTCGAGATGCTGGGCAACTTCGCGCGCTTCGACCTCGGACGCAGCTACCTGCAGAACAAGGACGTCTGGCAGCTCATCAAGGAAAAGCTCCCGGTCTCGATCAGTCTCGGCCTGTGGACCTTCCTCGTGTCCTACATGATCTCGATCCCGCTGGGCATCGCCAAGGCCGTGCGCGAGGGCACGCGCTTCGACGCGATCACCACGATGGGCGTGCTCGTGGGCTACGCCATCCCCGGCTTCGTCCTCGGCATCCTCCTCATCGTGCTCTTCGCCGGCGGCACCTTCCTCGACTGGTTCCCGCTGCGCGGCCTCACCTCGGACAACTGGTCGGAGCTCTCCTGGCCGGCGCGCATCCTCGACTACTTCTGGCACCTCGCCCTGCCGCTCACATGCCTGGTGATCCACAGCTTCGCGGTGATGACGCTCCTCACCAAGAACACCTTCGTCGAGGAGATGCGCAAACAGTACGTGCTCGTGGCGCGCGCGAAGGGGCTGTCGCAGGGGCGCGTCCTCTACAAGCACATCTTCCGCAACGCGCTGATCCCGATCGTCACGGGCTTCCCTACGGCCTTCGTGGGCGCCTTCTTCGCGGGATCCGTGCTCATCGAGACGCTCTTCTCGCTCGACGGGCTGGGGCTCCTGGGCTACGAGGCCGTGGTGCGGCGCGACTACGCCGTGGTGCTGGGCTCGCTCTACTTCTTCACCCTCATCGCGCTGGTGGTGAAGCTGGTCTCCGACCTCCTCTACGTGGTGGTCGACCCGCGCGTGCAGTTCGGGAGTGTCGCGAAATGAGCACCACCCTGCCCGACACCGAAATCGGCACGGCCCCGGAAGGCCTGGCGGTTCCCGCCATCAAGCCCATGTCGCCCAACCAGCGGGCCTGGGCGCGCTTCCGCCGCAACCGCCTGGGCCTCCTGTCGCTGTGGATCTTTTCCTTTGTCCTCGCGATCGCAACCCTTGCCGAGGTGGTCAGCAACGACAAGCCGTTCGTCGCCAAGGTGAACGGGGAGTGGTACTTCCCGGCCATCAAGAACCCGCCGGAGATCAAGCTCGGCGGCGACTTCCACACGCCGACCGACTGGAAGGACCCCTTCATCGGCGAGCTGATGGCGAAGAACGGCAACTGGTCGCTGGGCGCCTTCAACCCGCACTCGGCGAACTCAACCGACTACTTCGCGAAGGATGCGCCGCCGGCCCCGCCCACGCGGACCAACTGGCTGGGCACCGACGACAAGGGCCGCGACATGGCCGCGCGGCTGCTCTACGGGTTCCGCGTGAGCATCTGGTTCGCCATCGCGCTCACGATCGTCGGCACCTCGATCGGCATCGTGCTGGGCGCGGTGATGGGCTACTTCGGGGGCCGCATCGACCTCGGCATGCAGCGCGTGATCGAGATCTGGGGCTCGGTGCCGGAGCTCTTCCTCCTCATCATCTTCGCCTCCATCTTCGAGCCGTCGCTCTTCCTGCTGCTCATCCTGCTGTCGCTGTGGGGCTGGATGGGGCTCTCCGACTACGTTCGCGCCGAGTTCCTGCGCAACCGCGGCCTCGAGTTCGTGAAGGCGGCGCGCGCCCTGGGGCTGTCCAACGCGCAGATCATCCGACGCCACGTGCTGCCCAACTCGCTCACGCCGGTGATCACCTTCCTGCCCTTCCGCATGAGCGCGGCGATCCTGGCGCTCACCTCGCTGGACTTCCTCGGGCTGGGCGTGCCGGCCACGGTGCCCTCGCTGGGCGAGCTGCTGCAGCAGGGCAAGAACAACCTCGAGGCGTGGTGGATCATCTTCCCGACGTTCGTGCTGCTCACGGTGACGATGCTGCTCCTCACCTTCATCGGCGACGCGCTGCGCGACGCCTTCGATACGCGCAAGTCCTGACGATGGCCGAAGCCCCGCAGCCGCTCCTCGACATCCAGCACCTCACCGTGCGCTTCGGCCCTTCCACCGTGGTGGACGACGTGTCGTTCTCCATCGCGCCCGGCGAGAAGTTCGCGCTGGTCGGGGAGTCGGGCTCGGGCAAGTCGATCACGGCGCTGTCGGTGCTTCGCCTGGTCGACGCCGCGACGTCCAGCGGCGCGATCCGCTTCGACGGCGAGGACCTGATGCGGAAGAGCGAGCGCCAGATGCAGGGGCTGCGCGGCAGCCGCATCGGCATGATCTTCCAGGAACCGATGACGGCCCTGAACCCGCTCTACACGGTGGGCAACCAGATCGGCGAGGTGCTCGAGCTGCACGAGGCGATGCGTCCCGACGCCGCGCGCGCCCGCGCCATCGAGCTGCTGCGGCACACCGGCATCCCCGAGCCCGAGCGCCGCATCGACACCTACCCGCACGAGCTTTCCGGCGGGCAGCGCCAGCGTGCGATGATCGCCATGGCGCTCGCCTGCCGGCCGAAGCTGCTCATCTGCGACGAGCCGACCACGGCGCTGGACGTCACCATCCAGGCGCAGATCCTGGACCTGCTCGACGCGCTGCAGCGCGAGATGGGCATGGCCCTCCTGTTCATCACCCACGACCTCAACCTGGTGCGCCGCTTCAGCGACCGGGTGGGCGTCATGGAGCGCGGCAAGCTGGTGGAAACCGGCGAGACGCTGCGCGTCTTCGACGACCCG
>JAABQW010000056.1 GCA_011391275.1 Betaproteobacteria bacterium | reverse complement strand
GGGTCCTCGACATGGTGTCGGTCAAGGGCCTCGAGCACTGGGAACGGATCAAGGGCCGGCCGATCATCCTGTTCGCACCCCACTTCATCGGCCTGAACATGGGCGGGGCGCGCCTGGGGCACGAGGCCCCGGACTCGGCCAGCATCTACAGCCGCCAGAAGAACCCGGTGCTCGACCGGCTGTTCGTCAAGGGGCGCAGGCGCTTCGGCAACCCCCTGCTGCTGTCGCGGCAGGACGGCATGCGCGGCATCGTGAAGGCCCTTCGCGAGGGGCGCATGCTCTATTTCCTGCCCGACATGGACTTCGGCCCGCGCGACGCGATCTTCGTGCCTTTCTTCGGCGTGCCGGCGGCCACCGTGACGGCGCTGCCGCGCCTGGCGAAGCTGGGCCGCGCCACGGTGCTGCCCGTCGTCACCTGGATGCGCGGGAGCGGCTACGAGGCCGAGATCTTCCCGCCGTGGGAGGACTACCCGACAGGCGACCTCGAGGCGGACGTGCGCCGCATGAACGCCTTCATCGAGGAGCGGGTGCGGGAGCACCCCGAGCAGTATTTCTGGGCCCACAAGCGTTTCAAGACGCGCCCGCCGGGCGAGCCCTCCCCGTATCGGCGAAAATGACGCCATGCGGCTGAAGTTCACCAAGATGCACGGCCAGGGCAACGACTTCGTCGTGATCGACGGCGTGCGCCAGGCCGTCGCGCTCACGGCCGCGCAGGTGCGTGCCATCGCCGACCGCCGCTTCGGCGTGGGCTGCGACCAGCTGCTCCTCGTGGAGCCCGCGCGCGAGCCCGGCAACGACTTCCGGTACCGCATCTGGAACGCCGACGGCGGCGAGGTCGAGCAATGCGGCAACGGGGCGCGCTGCTTCGCGCGGTTCGTCCGCGACGAGGGGCTCGCCCGCAAGGACGAGCTGCGCGTCGAGACGGCGCGCGGCGTGATCCGCCCCCGCATCGAGGCGAGCGGGCAGGTGACGGTCGACATGGGGCCGCCGAGGCTCGCCCCGGCCGACGTGCCGTTCCTGGTGCCCGGCGCGCGCCCCACCTACGAAATCGAGGTGGGCGGGGAGACGCTCGAGGTAAGCGTGCTCTCGATGGGCAACCCGCACGCCGTGCAGGTGGTCGCCGACGTGGACGCTGCCCCGGTCGCGACGCAGGGGCCGCTCATCGAGCGCCACCCCGCCTTCCCCAACCGCGTGAACGCGGGCTACCTGCAGGTGGTGTCGCGGGAGCACGCACGCCTGCGGGTGTGGGAGCGCGGCGCGGGCGAGACGCTCGCCTGCGGGACCGGCGCCTGCGCCGCGGTGGTCGCCGGCATCCGCCTCGGGCTCCTGGGCCCCGCGGTGCGCGTGAGCACCCGCGGCGGCGACCTCACGATCCGCTGGGCGGGCACGTCATCCGACATGACGCCCCCCCTGCCTCCCGTTATCATGACCGGCGATGCCGTACGCGTGTTCGAGGGCGAGATCGACCTCCCCGCGCCCGGCCCCCAGGAGAACCCCGCTTGCTGACCCCGGAACAAGTCGCCGATTTCATCCGCCAGAACCCCGGTTTTTTCGAACAGAACGTCGACCTGCTGGTCAACCTGCAGATCCCCCATCCCCACGGCGGGCGCGCCGTGTCGATCGGCGAGCGCCAGCTCGTGGCGGTGCGCGAGAAGACGCGCCTCCTCGAGGACAAGCTTCGCGAGCTCATCGGCTTCGGCGAGGAGAACGACGTCCTTTCGGGAAAGGTGCACCGCCTCGCGTGCCGGCTGCTGGAGGCGAACGGCCTCGACTCCGCCCTCGACACCGCCTACCTCGACCTCCTGGACCACTTCGCCGTGCCCCACGTGGCCGTGCGCCTCTGGGGGGTGGCCGAAAGCGACCCCGAGACGAAGGAGTTCGGCCAGGTGGCCTCCGAGATGCGCGACTTCGTCGCCCAGATGACGGCCCCCTACTGCGGCACCCACGCCGTCTACGAGAGCCACGCCTGGTTCGCGGACGCGGCGCCGCACCTGAAGTCCTTCGCGCTCGTCGCGTTGCGCCGCGGCGGGCAGTGCTTCGGCGTGCTCGCGCTGGCCTCGGAGGACGCGCAGCGCTTCTATCCCGAGATGGGCACGCTGTACCTGGAGCGCATCGGCGAGCTCCTCGCCTGTGCGCTCGGGCGCCACCTCACCCCGGTCCGTGAGCCCGCCGGCTAGCGCGATCGCGCGCTACCTCGATTTCCTGCGGCACGAGCGGCGCCTCGCCGCCCACACCCTGACGGCGTATACGCGCGATGGCGAGCTCCTCGTGAAGCTCGCCGCGGGCCGCGATCCCGGCGGGCTCGCCGCCGTGGACATCCGTCGCTTCGTCGCCGCGCTGCACGGCGGCGGCCTCGCGCCGCGCTCGCTCGCGCGCCTGCTCTCGTCCTGGCGCGGGTTCTACGACTGGCTCGCGCGCCATGGCGAGGTCGCCGCCAACCCGTGCAAGGGCATCCGCGCGCCACGCGCCGCGCGCACCCTTCCCGAGGCGCTCTCCCCGGACGACGCCTCGCGCCTGGTGGCGCTGGACGACGGCACCGCGACCGGCGTCCGCGATCGCGCCCTCTTCGAGATGGCCTATTCCTGCGGGCTGCGCGTCTCGGAACTCACGGGCCTGGACCTCGCCTCCGTGGACGCGGCGGCGGGCGAGGTCCGCGTCACCGGCAAGGGATCGAAGACGCGCATCGTGCCCGTGGGCGGGCCGGCGCTCGAGGCGCTGGCCCGCTGGCTTCCCGTCCGCGCGGGCCTGGCGGCCGCCGGGGAGACGGCGCTCTTCGTCGGGCGCGCGGGAAGGCGCCTGTCGCCGCGCGAGGTGCAGCGCCGCATCAAGCGCCGCGCCCTGGCGGCGGGGATCACGGTGGACGTGCACCCGCACATGCTGCGCCACTCGTTCGCCTCGCACGTGCTGCAGTCCTCGGGCGACCTGCGCGCCGTGCAGGAGATGCTCGGGCACGCGAGCATCTCCTCCACGCAGGTCTACACCCACCTCGACTTCCAGCACCTCGCCAAGGTCTATGACGCGGCGCACCCGCGGGCCCGCCGCAAGGGCTGAGCGGGACGCAACCGAATTGCATCTGCACGTCGCCGCCGGCTAGAATCCCCCCATGGGAAACGCCACGCTCCGCCCGCCGGCGAAGGCCGCCGCCGCGCAGCGCCTGATCCGCGCCGCCGGCGAGCGCCTCACGGCGCCGCGCACCGCCGTCCTCGCCGTGCTGCTCGACGCGAAGCGTGCGCTCACGCACCACGAGATCGAGTCGGCGCTGGCGCCGGGCGTGCCGGTGGACCGCGTGACCGTCTACCGCGTCCTCGACCGGCTGGTGACCCTGGGCCTCGCCCACCGCATTCCCGGCGAGGACCGGACATGGCGCTACGTCGCCAGCCGCGACAGCTCGCACGGCCCGCACGCGCACTTCACCTGCTCGCGCTGCGGCAAGACGGTCTGCCTCGAGGCCGTGGCGACCCCGCCCGACGTGAAGGTCCCCCGGGGGTTCCTCCCCCAGAAGGTGGAACTCACCGTCCAGGGCCTCTGCGCCTCCTGCCACTGACCCCGGCCGCCGGCATGACCGCCACCTCCGTCACGCCCGTGACGCTCCTCACCGGCTTCCTGGGCAGCGGCAAGACGACGCTCCTCAACCGGCTGCTCGCGCACCCGGCGGCCGGCGACTGCGCGGTGATCGTGAACGAGTTCGGGCCCGTGGCCATCGACCACGCGCTCGTGCGCACGGCCTCCGAGAACATCGTGCTCCTGCCCAGCGGCTGCGTCTGCTGCCAGGTGGCAGGCGACCTGGTGCAGGCCATGCGCGACCTCTACTTCAAGCGCGCCGCGGGCGAGGTGCCCGCCTTCCGCCGCGCCATCGTCGAGACCACGGGGCTCGCCGACCCGGCGCCCCTGGCCCGCACCCTGATCGAGCTGCCGCTCGTCGCGGCGCGCTACTCCCTCTCGGGAATCGTGACGACGGTCGACGGGACGCACGGCCTGGCGCAGCTCGAGCGCCATCCGGAAGCGGTGAAGCAGGCGGCGGTGGCCGACCGGCTCGTGGTCACCAAGGCGGATCTCGCCGCGCCCGGGGAGCTCGACCGCCTCGAGGAGCGGCTGCGCGCGCTGAACCCGGGCGCGCCGATCATCCGCAGCACCCTCGGCGACGCGGACCCGGAGCGGCTGCTCGACACGGGCCTCTACCGCGGCGGGGGCCGCCTCGCGGACGCGGGCTCGTGGCTGAACGCCGGCGTCTACCGCCGGGTGGGCGCGCCGCTGCCCGCCGCCCACGACCCGCGGGTGAGCGCGTTCGCCTGGTTCGCGGAGCGCCCCGTTGCATGGCCCGCCTTCGAGGATGCCCTCGCCACGCTGCTCGAGCTGGCCGGTGACCGCATCCTGCGCGTGAAGGGCCTCGTGAACGTGGCCGGCGGGCAGGGCCCCGTCGCGGTGCACGCGGTGCAGCACACCCTTTACCCGCCCGCGAGCCTGCCGGCCTGGCCCGATGCCGACCGGCGCACGCGGCTCGTTTTCATCGTCCGCGACCTTGAAGAGTCGTTCGTCGCCCAGACCTTGGGATCTTTCCTTCCGGAAGCGGTGTCGGAAACGGGGACCTGATCCCCTTTTCCGACCGCCTTTCCGCACCACCGAAGAGGTAACGCATGGCCGCCGTTCCGAATCCCGACAAGGACCTCATCCCCGTCACCATCCTCACCGGCTTCCTCGGCGCGGGGAAGACGACGCTCCTCAACCGCATCCTCACCGAGCAGCACGGCGAGAAGATCGCCGTGATCGAGAACGAGTTCGGCGAGACCGGCGTGGACAACGAGATCCTCGTCGAGGACCGCGAGGAGCAGATCATCGAGATGAACAACGGCTGCCTCTGCTGCACCGTGCGCGGCGACCTCGTGCGCATCCTCGGCGACCTCGGCAGGAAGCGCAGGCAGGGCAAGCTCAGGTTCGACCGCGTCGTGATCGAAACCACGGGACTGGCCAATCCCGGCCCCGTGGCGCAGACGTTCTTCATGGACGAGGGCATCCACGGCGAGTACCTGCTCGACGCGGTGATCACCGTGGTCGACGCGAAGCACGGCCAGAGGAGCCTCGACGAGCACGACGAGGCGCGCGCGCAGGTGGGGTTCGCGGACCGCATCCTCCTGTCCAAGACCGACCTGGTCGCCGAGGACGAGGTGGCCGACCTCATGGGGCGGCTGCGCGACATGAACCCGCGCGCGCACCAGACGAAGGTGCACTTCGGCGAGACGGACATCCGCGAGATCCTCGACATCCGGGGCTTCAACCTGAGCGCGGCCCTGGAAATCGACCCGGCCTTCCTCGAGGACACCCATCACCACCACGACGACGACGTGAAGAGCTTCGTGTGGAAGGACCCGCGGCCGCTGCAGATGGAGAAGATCGAGACCTTCCTGTCGCTGATGGTGCAGAACTACGGGGAGGACCTGCTGCGCTACAAGGGGGTGCTCAACATCCAGGGCGATGCGCGCCGCATGATCTTCCAGGGGGTGCACATGCTCATGGGCGGCACGCCCGGAAAGCCCTGGGGCCCGGGCGAGACGCGCGAGAGCGTGATGGTGTTCATCGGCCGGCGCATCCCCCGCCGGCTGTTCGAGGAAGGCCTCGCGTACTGCGTGGCGTAGCCGGGAGCCGCGCCCCATGCTCGAGATCCGCGGCCTGCGCCACGACTACGCCGGGCGGACCGTCCTCTCGGTGCCGTCCTGGGACGTGGCGAAGGGGGACGCGAGCCTCGTGCTCGGGCCGTCCGGCAGCGGCAAGACCACGCTCCTCAACGCGATCGCCGGCCTCGCCACGCCGACCGCCGGCTCGATCCGCGTCGCGGGCCGGGAAGTCACGGGCCTCGCGCCGGCCGCGCGCGACGCCTTCCGCGCCCGCCACGTCGGACTCGTGCTGCAGACGCTGCACCTGATCGGGGTGGTCTCGGTGCGCGAGAACCTGCGCCTCGCGCAGCGCCTGGCAGGCAGCCCGGTCGATGACGCGCGCATCGACGAGGTGCTCGCGAGCCTGGGCATCGCGGGGCTGGGCGGCGCCCGGGCGGGCAACATCTCGGTGGGCGAGGCGCAGCGCGTGGCCATCGCCCGCGCCGTGGTGAACCGCCCCTCGCTCATCCTCGCCGACGAGCCCACCTCGGCCCTGGACGACGCCAACTGCGCGAAGGCGCTCGCGCTGCTCCTCGACCAGGCCGCCGCCTGCGGCGCCACGCTCCTCGTCGCGACGCACGACAACCGCATCCGCGGCCGCTTCGAGCGGAGACTCGAGCTGTGAGGATCCTCCACCTCGCCTTCGCCTATCTCGCCAGCCGGCCGCTGCTCACGGCGCTCAACGTCGCCATGCTCGCGCTGGGCGTGGCCACGATCTCCTTCCTCCTCGTCGTCACGCACCAGGCCGAGGAGCGCCTCACGCGCGACGCGAAGTCCGTCGACCTCGTGGTGGGCGCCAAGGGAAGCCCGTTGCAGCTCATCCTGTCGACGGTCTTCCACGCCGACGTCCCCACCGGCAACATCGGCCTCGAGGAGTCGCGCCCGATCGCGGCGAACCCCATGGTCGCCTCGGCCACGCCCGTCGCGCTGGGCGACTCGTTCCACGGCCACCGCATCGTGGGCACGGACGAATCCTTCCTCGCGCTCTACGACGCGAGGATCGCGCAGGGAAGGATGTTCGCCGCGGAAATGGAGGCGATCGTCGGCGCCGATGTCGCGCGCCGCGAGGGCCTCGCGGTCGGGGCGAAGCTCACGGGCGCGCACGGGCTGGCCGCCTCCGGCCCGGCCCACGGGGACCATCCCTACCAGGTGGTCGGCGTCCTCGCGCCGACGGGCACGGTCGCGGACCGCCTCGTGATCACTTCCGTCGAGAGCGTCTGGCACGTCCACGAGGAGCACGCGCCGGCCCGGCCGGAGATCACCGCGCTCCTGCTGCGCTACCGGACGCCGCTGGCCGCCGCGATGCTGCCGCGCGCCATCAACGCCACGACGGCGATGCAGGCGGCCTCCCCGGCCTACGAGAGCGCGCGGCTGCTGGACCTCGTGGGCGTGGGCGTGGAGACGCTGCAGTGGTTCGCGATCGTCCTGATGGCGAGCGCGGCCCTTTCCCTCTTCGTCGCGCTGAACTCGGCGCTCCAGGAGCGGCGCTACGACCTCGCCCTGCTGCGCACCCTCGGCGCGCGCCCTGCCGCGCTCGCCGCGCTCACGCTGGCCGAAGGCGTGACGCTGCTGCTGGCGGGCGCTATACTGGGTTTCGCTCTCGGGCACGGCGCGGCGCACGCGCTGGGATGGTGGCTCGCCGAGGCCGCATCGTGGCCGGTCACCGGGCTCGCCTGGGCGCCCGGGGAGGCGGTCCTCGCCGCGGCTGTTCTCGCCATCGGGGCGCTTACCTGCCTGGTACCTGCCTGGCAGGCCTATTTCAGCGATCCCGCGAGCCTTCTCGCACGACGATGAGCTACACGCCCATGGCACGCCACCGAACCCTCCGACTCTCCGCCGCCGCGCTCCTGGTCGCCCTGTTCGCGGGAGGCGCGGCCGCGCTGCAGCCGCAGGACCCCTCGAAGGCGCCGGGCCAGGGCGGCTTCTGGATCGGCGCGGACCCCGCGCCCGCCGGCACGGTGCCGTGGCAGCTGCTGCAGTCGACCAGGACGGTGCAGAAGCCCGACAAGAAATTCGGTCCCGCTTTCACGAAGGAAGTGAAGGAGCTCGACAAGCAGCAGGTGAAGCTCTACGGCTTCATGATGCCGCTCGACCAGGCCAGGAAGCAGAAGCGCTTCCTGCTCTCGGCCTTCCCGCCGCATTGCTCGTTCTGCCTGACGGCCGGCCCCGAATCCCTCGTCGAGGTGCTGGCCGACCAGCCGATCGACTTCACCTTCGAGCCCGTCGTCATCGCGGGACGCATGGCGGTCCTGGAAAACGACGTCGTCTACTACCGGCTCAGCAACGCGGTCCCGGTCAAGCCCTGAGGAGCGAGAGCGACCGTGGCCTTCACCGCGACCGGCACCCATTCCACCGCCAGGCCCGGCCCGAGGGCCGCGGCGCGCGTCGGCACCGAGGAGTACCACTCCGCCCCGCTGCCGCCGGCGCAGGAGGCCGCCGTCCTCTACGCGGCCAACCTCGCGGCGCCCGCGGAGGCCATCCTCAAGGAACTCACGCGCGACCCGGCGACGCGCACCAACAAGCAGCCGTGGCTCATGCTCTTCGACCTCTTCGAGATCACGCAGAACCGCTCGGAGTACGAGGCGCTGTCGCTCCTCTACACGGTCCGGTTCGAGCAGTCGCCGCCCGCCTGGGTGGGCGGCGACGAGGCCGCCACGGACCCGCGGCGCGCGCAGAGCCGCGAGCGCAAGGACTTCTTCGCGCTCAAGCCCAACACGCTGGGCGAGCTCGCGCCGGAGGTCCAGAAGCTCGTCGCCTTCGCCGAGTCGATGGGGACGGTGCGCATCGACTTCGCCAAGATCGCCTCGATCACCGCCTCCGAGGCGGCGCTCCTGGCCGCCGCCCTGCAGCGGCTGCGGCGCGGCGGCACGCCGATGTGGTTCAACAACACGGAGTCGCTCGAGCAGGTGCTGCGCGCCGCCTTCAACGAGCGCGCCTCCGACGCGATCCGCAGCTTCTGGCTGCTGCTCTTCGAGCTCTACGTGCTGCAGGGCAAGAACGAGCCGTTCGAGGAGCTGGGCATGGAGTACGCCGTCGCCTTCGAGATCTCGCCGCCCAGCTGGGAGGTCTACGTGAACTCGGTGGCGCAGGCCGCCGCGCGCACCCCGGCGGCCCCCGCGGCGCCGGCCACGCATGCCGCCGGCTTCTCGATGAAGGGCGTCATCTCCACGGCCAGCCAGAACCAGTTCGCGGAACTCGCCGCCCATGCGGCGGCGGGCACCGAGATCGTGGTGGACATGAGCAAGGTCCTGCGCATCGACTTCACCGCCGGCGCCCAGTTCTTCGAGGTGGTGAAGGCGATCCAGCTCGCCGGCAAGCGGGTAATCCTGTCGAATCTTTCGGAATTGAACGCGGCGCTGCTGGAGGCCTTCGGGTTCAATCGCCACGCCATCCTCATCCGCCGCAAGGCGAACTAGCCCCGCCATGGCCGAAGAACTCTTCCACGGCACCACCATCGTCAGCGTCCGGCGCGGCGGCGCCGTCGCCATGGGCGGCGACGGCCAGGTGACCCTTGGAGCCGTCGTGGTCAAGGCGTCCGCCCGCAAGGTGCGCCGGCTCTACGGCGACCGCATCCTCGCCGGGTTCGCCGGCGCCACGGCCGACGCGTTCACCCTGTTCGAGCGCTTCGAGGCCAAGCTCGAGAAGCACCAGGGCAACCTCCTGCGCTCCGCGGTGGAGCTCGCGAAGGACTGGCGCACCGACCGCATGCTGCGCCGCCTGGAGGCGATGCTCGCCGTGGCCGACCGCGAGACCTCGCTCCTCATCACCGGCAACGGCGACGTGCTGGAGCCCGAGCGCGGCATCGTCGCGATGGGCAGCGGGGGCTCCTACGCGCAGGCCGCGGCCATCGCGCTCCTCGAGCACACCGACCTCCCGCCCGCCGACATCGTCAAGCGCTCGCTCGAGATCGCCGGCGACATCTGCATCTACACCAACCAGAACCACGTGGTCGAGACGCTCTGAGCCTCCCGCCCCCGCCCGCGACGAGCATGGCCGCCGACCCCCTCGCCCCGCCCGCCGCGTCGATGATGACGCCGCAGGAGATCGTCCACGAGCTCGACAAGCACATCGTCGGCCAGCACGCCGCCAAGAAGGCCGTGGCCATCGCGCTGCGCAACCGCTGGCGCCGCTCGCAGGTCCCCGAGCCGCTGCGCGGCGAGATCACGCCGAAGAACATCCTGATGATCGGCCCGACCGGCGTGGGCAAGACGGAGATCGCCCGTCGCCTGGCGCGGCTCGCCAACGCGCCGTTCGTGAAGGTCGAGGCGACGAAGTTCACCGAGGTGGGCTACGTGGGCCGCGACGTGGACACGATCATCCGCGACCTCGCCGAGGTGGCCATCAAGTCCACGCGCGAGCAGGAGATGCAGAAGGTGAGGCCGCGCGCCGAGGACGCGGCCGAGGAGCGCATCCTCGACGCCCTGCTGCCCGGCGTCCCCGCCGCGGAGGGCCAGGAGGCCGGGTCGACGCGCCAGCGCTTCCGCAAGATGCTGCGCGAGGGGAAGCTGGACGACAAGGAGATCGAGATCGACGTCGCGCAGGGCGGCGGCGCAATGGAGATCATGGCTCCCCCGGGCATGGAGGAGCTGACCCAGCAGATCCAGGGCATGTTCGCCAACCTGGGGGGCGCGCGGCGCCGCAGCCGCAAGCTCGCGATTCCCGAAGCCCTGCGCCTCGTCACCGACGAGGAGGCGGGCAAGCTGGTGAACGAGGAGGAGATCCGCCTCAAGGCCATGCGGGCCGTCGAGCAGAACGGCATCGTCTTCCTCGACGAGATCGACAAGATCGCGAGCCGCGGCGAGATGGGGGGCGCCGACGTGTCGCGCCAGGGCGTGCAGCGCGACCTCCTCCCGCTCGTCGAGGGGACCGCGGTCACCACCAAGTACGGGGTCCTGCGCACCGACCACATCCTGTTCATCGCGAGCGGCGCCTTCCACCTCTCGCGGCCCTCCGACCTGATCCCGGAGCTGCAGGGGCGCCTGCCCATCCGCGTGGAGCTCTCGAGCCTGTCGGTGGAGGACTTCGAGCGCATCCTAACCGCGACCGACGCGTGCCTCACGCGCCAGTACGAGGCGCTCCTCGCGACCGAGTCGGTGGCCCTCTCGTTCACGCCGCAGGCCGTTCGCCGCCTCGCCGAGATCGCCTTCTCGGTGAACGAACGCACGGAGAACATCGGCGCGCGGCGGCTGCACACCGTGATGGAGAAGCTCCTCGAGGAGCTCTCCTTCGACGCCGGCGGCACGGCGCGCGAGGCGAAGATCGACGCGGCCTACGTCGACGCGCGCCTGGCGGTGCTCGCGAAGAGCGAGGACCTGTCGCGCTACGTGCTCTGAGCCGGACGAGATTCGGTCACGCCCCGGGCACCGCCCGTAACCGCGCGTCGCCCGGCGCGGCCGACAATCGCGCCATGAAGTGTCCCGTCCCACTCCTCGCCCTGGCCCTCGCGGGCTGCACGACCATGCCCGACGCCCCTTCCCGCCTCGAGTCGCCCGCCTCCCTCGCCGCCGCCGAGACCGCCTTCGCCGCGCAGTCGGTGCGCGAGGGCATGCGCGCGGCGTTTCTCGCCTGGCTCGCGCCCGGCGCCGTCCTCTACCGCGACGGGCCGGTGGACGGCCCCGCCGCCGTCGCCGCAAGGCCGGATCCGCCCATCGTGCTCGACTGGCGGCCGGCGTTCGTCGAGGTGGCGTTCTCGGGCGAAGTGGGCCTGTCGACCGGGCCGTGGAGAATCAGGAGCCGCGCCGACCCGGCGGCGGCTCCCCGCCACGGGCAGTTCTTCTCGATCTGGCGGCGCCCGCCGGGCGGGCCCTGGCGGGTGCAGGTCGACCTGGGCATCTCGCATCCCGGGGATGCGCTTTGGGATGCCCCTCTCCAGGCGGGCGTGACGCCGCCTGCCGGCGACCGCGACGCGGGCTCCGTCGCGGCGGCGGAGGAGCGCTTCGCCCGGCTCGCCGCCGAATCCGGTGACGCTTCCGCCTATTCCGCCCACGCGTCCGCTTCCGTCCGCGTGTATCGCGAGGGGCACGCGCCGTTCCTCGGGCGAGGCGCGCTGCTCGCATCGCCCGCGGCACGCCCGGCGCGAACGGCCTGGGCGCTGCAGACGCACGGGACGAGCGCGGCGGGGGATTTCGCCTATGCGACGGGACAACTCGGCCCGCAAGGCGGCCCGGCGACGGGGCATTTCGTGCGCGTGTGGCGGCGCGAGCCGAGCGGCTGGCGCATCGCCGCGGACATCGTGAACGAGCTGGCGCCCCGCTAGCCGGCGGACTGCGGGCCGGCGAAGCCGGCGAGTAGGCCGTGCGCCGCAAGGCGCACCAGCATCGGCGCGAAATCCCACCCCTCGGACCCGGCCGCCACCTCGAGCGGGGTGCCTCGCCCGATCGCCTCCACGAACGCGGCGTCCGGCGGGGCGAGCAGCGCCATGCGCACGCGCCCGTCCTCGCGCCAGGCGAGAACGTCGTCGGCCCCTTCGTCGCGATCCGGCGTGCCGTCGCGCCCCGGCTGGTTCGCCTCCCAGATCGCCAGCACCGGCCACGCCGACCTCACCAGCCGCACGGACGGGTGCAGCGAGAAGCGAAGCGCGGGCTGCTCCTCCGCGGGCACGGCCGCCAGCGCGGCGAAGTCGATTCCCGTCGCATCCGCCGCCGAGAGCGCCTCGTGCCACGCCCACTCGAGCCGGGCGACGTCCGCGAGCCAGCGCATCGCCTCGGCATGGGGATAGGTCGAGAGGAATGCCGGGAAGCCGTCGCCGTACCGGTTGAGGTCGGCGCATGCCGGTGGTGCCACGGCGGCAAGCCGCCGTGCCGCCTCGTCGAAGAAGGCTTCGCCCACGAGCCGCGCCACCACCGGAAACGCCGACCGCAACGCGCCGCGACGGTTGGCGCCGATGGCCTCCCGATAGATCGCGAGCCGGCGCCGGGCCAGGGCCGGATCCCCCGCCAGGTGCGCGGTCACCGCGGCCTCATCCCCGTCCGTGACGGCGCTGGCGAAGGCCGCCTGCATGCGGGCCAGGGCGCCGGTGCCGGTCATGCCGCCACGCGCGGGCGCGCGCCCGCCGACGCGAGGATCGCGTCCGCCCGCGCCGCCTCCTCGAGGAGCACGTCGAGCTCGGGTATGTCGTTGTCCCATTCGACGAGCGTCGGCACCTGCCCGAGGCGCGCGAGCGCCTCCTCGTAGAGCGCCCACACCTCCGGGAAGACGCGCGCGCCGTGCGTGTCCACCAGCCCGTCGGGGGTGGCTTCGTATCCGGCGAGGTGGATCTCCCCGACGCAGGCCGGGTCGAGCGCGTCCAGGATGGCGCGCGGGTCGGTCCCGTGGTTCGCCGCGTTGACCCAGGCGTTGTTCACGTCGAGGAGGACGCCGCACCCGGTGCGCCGCGCCACCTCCGCGACGAACTCGCCCTCGGGAATCGTGGAGGAGGAGAAGCGCACGTAGGCGGCGACGTTCTCGACGAGGATGGTGCGCCGCAGCCGCTCCTGGACCTCGGTCACGCGGCGACACACGTGGGCGAGCGCCTCCTCCGTGTAGGGCAGCGGCAGCAACTCGCCCAGGTGCGTCCCGCCGATGCTCGACCAGCAGAGGTGCTCGGAAACGAGCGCCGGCTCGACTCTCCCGGCGAGCGCGGCCAGGCGATCGAGGTGGCGCGGGTCGAGGGGGTCGGCCGACCCCAGCGACAGCCCCACCCCGTGCAGGCTCACGGCGTAGTCGGCGCGGAAGCGCTCGAGCCAGGCGAGCGCGGGCCCGCCCTCGGCGAAGTAGTTCTCGCTGTGGACCTCGAGGAAGGACAGCGCGGGAGCGCGCGCGGCCAGCGCCTCGAAGTGCGGCGTGCGCAGGCCGATGCCGGCCTTCGCAGGGTCGGGCGCGCGGGGCGGGAAGCGCGCGGGCACGCCCGGAGCGTCTACTTGCCGCCCGGCGGCTTGAGCTTTCCGCCCAGCTTGGTGCAGGTGCCCCTCGCCACGTACTTCCACTCGTCGGGCGCGTTGTCCTTCCGGGCCTGGCCGGCACACGCGTGGGTGGCCGTGCCGCAGTCGTTCTGCCCGGCCTTGGCGATGCCGTAGCACTTTTCCTTGCCGCCGGCCGGCTGCCCGTCGTGGGCGCCGGAGGTCTGGGCCTGGGCCTGGCCAAGGCCGAGGGCGATCACGCCGGCCAGCGCCGAGCGGATGAGGGCTCGCTTGGAATTCATGGGGTCTCCTGGAAACGGGGCGCTAGTGGGGCCGTGCAGGGCAAGAATGATAGCACCGGGCCGGCAGGAGCCGCCCGGCCCCTTTTTAGTTGCGGGGGCGCCGCCTACAATAGCGCCCACCTCCACCCTCAACCGAGCCCGAAGACCCACATGCCCCCCAAGCTCTCCTCCGCGCAGAAAGCCGAAGTGCTCATAGAGGCACTGCCCTACATCCAGCGCTTCTACGACAAGACGATCGTGATCAAGTACGGCGGCAACGCGATGACCGACGTCGCGCTGCAGGAGGACTTCGCGGAGGACATCGTGCTGCTGAAGCTGATCGGCATGAATCCCGTGGTGGTCCACGGGGCCGGCCCGCAGATCGGCGCGCTGCTGCAGAAGCTCGGCAAGCAGAGCGAGTTCATCCAGGGCATGCGCGTGACGGACGAGGAGACCCTCGACGTGGTCGAGATGGTGCTGGGCGGCCTCATCAACCAGGAGATCGTCACGCTCATCAACAAGGCGGGCGGCAAGGCCGTCGGCCTCACCGGCAAGGACGGGCACTTCATCCACGCCCGCAAGCTCAAGGTCGCGAGCAAGGAGGACAAGAAGAAGAAGATCGACGTGGGCCTGGTGGGCGAGGTCGTGAGGATCGACCCGGAGATCATCCATCTCCTCGACGAGCGCGACTTCATCCCGGTGATCGCGCCCATCGGCGCCGACGAGAACGGCACCGCCTACAACATCAACGCCGACGTCGCCGCGGGAAAGCTCGCGGTGACGCTGCAGGCCGAGAAGCTCATCCTGCTGACCAACACCACGGGCGTCCTCGACAAGTCGGGCAAGGTGATCACCGGGCTCAACGCCAAGAAGGTGAACGAGATGATCGACGACGGGACCATCTCCGGCGGAATGCTGCCCAAGGTGGCGTGCGCCCTGGATGCGGTGCGCAACGGCGTGAAGTCCGCGCACATCATCGACGGCCGCGTTTCCCACGCCCTGCTTCTGGAAGTCCTCACGGCCGAAGGCGTGGGCACCCTCATCCGCGGCTCGTCGGCCAACCGGGCCGAGCACCGCTAGCCCACCCGACGCGTCAGAACCATCGCCGGCCGATGCCGGCGATGCCCATGGCGAGCCGCGCGCAACCGTAGGCGACCCAGCCGGTGAAGCGCGCGAGCCAGGGGCGGCGGCGCCAGAGCAGGCGCGGCACGGGCCTGGCGCCGTGGTGGATCTCGTGGTCGATCGACGCGCGCACTTCCCGTGCGAAGGACTCGCTGAAGACCGCCACGTTGGCCTCGCGCGCGAGCACAAGGCTGAAGGGGTCGAGGTTGGACGAGCCCACCGTGGCCCACCTTCCGTCGATGCTGGCGGCCTTGGCGTGCAGTTCGCTGCGCCCGTACTCGTAGATCTCGATGCCGTGGTCGAGTAGCGCGCCGTAGAGGACGCGGCTCGCGTGCTGGAACACCCGGTGGTCCGACCAGCCCTGCACCACGATGGCCACGCGCACGCCCCGCCCGGCCGCCTCCATGAGTGCGTGTCGCACCCGCCAGCCGGGCATGAAATAGGCGCAGGCGACGAGGATCTCGCGGCGCGCGCCCTCGATGGCCTCGAGGTACATCGCCTCGATGTCGTGGCGGTACAGGAAGTTGTCGCGATGGACGAAGGCGGCAGTCGTGTCGCCCGCCGGCCCCGGATGGACGTCCGGCGGCAGGAAGCCGGGGCGGCGTTCCTTGCCCGAGAGCGCCGCCTCGAGCCACCACAGGCGGTGCACCACGGGATAGATCTCGGCCAGCAGCGGCCCCTCGACGCGCACCGCGTAGTCGTAGCGGGGCGCCGGCCGGCCGTGGCCGGATTGGTCGTCGAGGATGTTGATGCCGCCGACGAAGCCGACGCGGGCGTCCACGAGCGCGATCTTGCGGTGCAGGCGGCGAAGACGGTTGCGCCGGATGCTGGGCCAGCCCCGTCCGGGCCGGAAGCGCTGCACCACCACGCCCGCGAGCCGCAGGTCGACGACGAACTCGGGCGCGAGCTCCCGGGACCCGAAACCGTCGATCATGAGGCGGACGTTGACGCCGCGCCGCGCCGCGCGCTTCAGGGCATCGCCCACGGCGCGCCCGGCCCGGTCGTCGGCGAAGATGTAGGTCTCGATGCGCACGTCGTCGGACGCCGAGTCGATGGCGGCGACGAGGGCCGGGAAGAATTCGGCGCCGTTGCGCAGGAGCGTCACGCGGTTGCCGTGAACCAGCTTCACCCGGCCCCCGGGCGATCGTCAGCGAAGCAACCTCGCGGCGAGCGCCGCGTGGTCGGAGAGGCGCGACCAGGGGCCCGCCGCGAGCCGCTGCGTCGCGCCCACCGTGAGCCCGCGCACGTAGATGCGGTCGAGCTTGAGGAACGGCATGCGCGCGGGGAAGCTGCGCGCGTGGCGCCCCAGCGAGCTCTCGAACACCTCGGCGAGCCCCAGCTCGCGCCCGAGGAGCGCGGTCGCCGTCCCGCGCCAGTCGTTGAAGTCGCCGGCCACCACGAGGGGCGCGCCATCGGGCACGGAATCGCGGATCCGGTCGCACAGCCACTCCAGCTGGAAGCGCCGGCTCCTCGCCCACAGGCCGAGGTGGACGTTGATGCAGTGAAGCGGCTCCTCCCATCCCGGCACGGCCATCTCGCAGTGCAGGAGCCCGCGGCTTTCCAGGGCGTGGTGGGAAATGTCCACGTTCTCGGACTTGAGGATCGGGTAGCGGCTCACGATGGCGTTGCCGTGGTGGCCGTCCATGTAGGTGGCGTTCATGCCGTAGGCGGAGTGCTCGCCCTCCTGCGCCAGGAACTCGTGCTGGGACCCCTCGGGCCACGTGACGTGCCGGCGGGAATGCCGGACGTGGGCCCCCTGCACCTCCTGCAGGAAGACCACGTCCGGGGCAAGCGCGTGCAGGCTCTCGCGGATCTCGTGGACGACCAGCCGGCGGTTGAGCGCGGAGAAGCCCTTGTGGATGTTGTAGGTGACGACGGTGAGGGCCGGGTCGGCGGCGGTCTTCATGGCGCGGGACGTTCGGGAGCGGGCGTGGCGTCCTTCTCCGGAAGCATCAGTATCGCCTGCCGGTTGCTCCAGGAGAACACCTCCCCGGCCGCCTCCCGCCACGGGAGCCACCGGTAGCGCAGGTGCTCGGCGGGGGCCAGCGCCACGTCGACGCGCCCGGGCACGCGCAGGCCGAACACGTGCTCCGTGTTGTGCGTCACGCCGGGCGCGTAGCGATGGCGCCAGATGGCGAAGATCTCGTAGACGCTGGACACCTTCCAGTCGTGCATCGCGTGCCGGTTCGCGTCGATCCCGGTTTCCTCGCGGACCTCGCGGATGGCCGTCTGCAGGAGGGTCTCGCCGGGATCCTGGCTACCCGTGACGCTCTGCCAGTAGCCGGGTCGGTCCGCCCGCTCGATGAGGAGCACGTCGAGCCGCGGGGTGTACACCACCACGAGCGTCGAGACCGGGATCTTGCAGGCCTTCTCCAATCCGTCAGGCCCGCATCCGGGAAACCACGGCGCCGGTGCCCGAGAAGAAGGCGTGCGGCATGTCCTTCGTGCGATGCATGGCCACCGGCGTGCCCAGCCGGTCGACCGCGATGAGCCCGACGTCCGCGTCGAAGTCCTCGCCCATCCTGCCCAGCACGGCGGCCACGGCGTCGGCGAGGCTCGCGCCCTGCTCGACGCGCTCGGAGATCGCGCGCGTGGCGAGCGAGCGCAGCACGAACTCGCCGGTGCCGGTCGCCGAGGCGGCGATGCTCGGCGAGGCGTAGTTGCCCGCCCCGGGGAAGGGCGAGTCGCCCACGCGGCCGACCATCTTGAGCGTCACGCCGCCGGTGGAAGTCGCAGCGGCGAGCACGCCCTGGCCGTCCACCGCGGCGGCGCCCACCGTGCCGCCGGCGTATTCCGGATGATCCTGCAGGAAGCGCCGCATCTTGAGCGCGTGCTCGCCCAGCACTTCGTCGATGCGGTTCCTCTTGTCGAACCAGTCGGCGCGGCGCTCCGCCGTGACCGGGTCGTGGTCCGGGAACCCCATGACGCGCGCGAAGCGCTGCGCGCCGTCGCCGGTGAGCATGACGTGGTCGGTTTCCTCCATGACCTTGCGCGCCACGAGGACGGGGTTGCGCACGCGCTGCAGCCCGGACACGGAGCCGACCCTCGCCTCGCGGCTTTCCATCACGCTCGCGTCCAGCTCGCAGAAGCCGTCGAAGTTCAGCACCGCGCCGGTGCCCGCGTTGAAGATGGGGTTGTCCTCGAGCATCACGACGGTCGCGCAGACGGCGTCGAGCGCGCGGCCGCCACCGGCGAGGATCGCCCGCCCCGCCTCCACCGCGGCGCGCAGGCCCCCGGTCGCGTCGTCGTCGGAGCCCGGGCGCCACCTGCCGGCGCCGCCGTGGGCGATGAGGGCGATCGTCATGCCGGGCCGGTGGCGCTGCGCAGCTTGATGTGCAGGTCGCGCAGCTGCCTCTCGGTCACCGGGCTCGGCGCCTCGACCATGAGGTCCTGCCCGCGCTGCGTCTTCGGGAAGGCGATCACGTCGCGGATCTGGTCCACGCCCGTCATCATCGCCACCATCCGATCGAAGCCGAAGGCGATGCCGCCGTGCGGGGGCGCGCCGTAGGACAGCGCATCGAGCAGGAAGCCGAACTTGGCGCGCGCGTCCTCGTCCGAGATGCCCAGCGTCTTGAACTGCTTCGCCTGTATCTCCGCGCGGTGGATCCGCACCGAGCCGCCGCCGATCTCCCAGCCGTTCAGCGCGATGTCGTACGCCTTCGCCAGCACCTTGCCGGGGTCGGAGTCCATGAGCGCCACGTGCTCGTCCTTCGGGCTCGTGAACGGGTGGTGGGCCGCGAGCCAGCGCTTGCCCTCCTCGTCGTACTCGTAGGCCGGGAAGTCGAGCACCCAGCACGGGCGCCAGCCCGCCTCGGCGTGACCCTTCTCGTGCCCGACCTTCGCGCGCAGCGCTCCCATGGCGTCGTTCACCACCTTGCGCCGGTCGGCCCCGAAGAAGATCACGTCGCCGTCCTGCGCGCCGGTGCGCTCGAGGATCGCCGCGAGCTCGCCGGGCTTGAAGAACTTGACGATGGGCGACTGCAGCCCCTCATCGTTCGGCTTCGTGCGGTCGTTCACGCGGATGTAGGCGAGGCCCTTCGCGCCGTAGATCGCGACGAAGGGGGCGAGGTCGTCGAGCTCCTTGCGGGTGAAGGCGGCGTTGCCGCCGGGCACGCGCAGCGCCGCCACGCGGCCGTCGGGAAGCTCGGCCGCCTGCCGGAACACCTTGAAATCCACGCCCTTCATGAGGTCCGTGAGCTCGGTGAGCTCGAGCTTAACGCGCAGGTCGGGCTTGTCGCTGCCGTACTTCCCGACCGCCTCCGCGTAGGTGAGGCGCGGGAACGCGGGCAGGTCCACGTCGAGCACGCGCTTGAAGACGTGCCGGACGAGCCCCTCCATGATGTCCTGGATCTCGCGCTCCGTGAGGAAGGAGGTCTCGATGTCGATCTGGGTGAATTCCGGCTGCCGGTCGGCGCGCAGGTCCTCGTCGCGGAAGCACTTCACGATCTGGTAGTAGCGGTCGTAGCCCGCGATCATCAGCAGCTGCTTGAAGAGCTGCGGCGACTGCGGCAGCGCGTAGAACTGCCCGTCGTGGATGCGCGAGGGCACGAGGAACTCGCGCGCGCCCTCCGGCGTGGACTTGTAGAGCACCGGCGTCTCGACGTCGATGAAGCCCGCGTCGTCGAGGTACTCGCGCACGGCCTTCGCCGCCTGGTGGCGCAGCCTGAGCGCCTTCTGCATCGGCTCGCGGCGCAGGTCGAGGTAGCGGTAGCGCAGCCGCACCTCCTCGGAGATCGTCTCGTCGTCGATCATGAACGGCGGCGTGGTGGCCGGGTTCAGGATCTCGAGCTCGTGGGCGAGCACTTCGATCTCGCCGCTCCTGAGGCCCGGGTTCACCGTGCCCTCGGGCCGGCGGCGCACCACGCCCGTCACGCGCAGGACGAACTCGTTCCTCACGCGGTCGGCGACCGCGAAGGTCTCCTTCCGGTCCGGGTCGCTCACCACCTGCACGAGGCCCTCGCGGTCGCGCATGTCGATGAAGATGACGCCCCCATGGTCGCGGCGGCGGTGCGCCCAGCCGAAAAGGGTCACGGTTTGCCCGAGGAATCGGGCGTCGGTCAGTCCGCAGTATTCGGTTCGCATTTTCTCTCTTGACCCCGTCTCGCGGGGCGATTCGATTCTTCTCTCCCGCCGGGCGGCGGGAATCCTGACTGCCTTGCCGGGGATGGGTCCGGCCTGAGCCGCGGGCCGCCGCCTACGTTTTCGGCGACGGCACCGGATTGGGGTCGGTCCCGGAGGGAACGCTCTCGGGCCGTGCCCCCGGGCGCGGCGGCTCGGCCACGCCCATGGAGATGATGTACTTGAGCGCCTGGTCGACGCTCATGCTCAGTTCGATCGTGTCGGACCGCGGCACGATGAGGAAGAAGCCCGCCGTGATGTTCGGCGTGGTGGGGACGAAGACCGACACCTGGTCGTGCCCGAGGTGGTCGGTGACCTCGTGTTCCGGCATGCCGGTGACGAGCGCGACCGTCCACGTCCCCGCATGCGGGTAGCGCACCAGCACGGCGCGGCGGAAGGCCTTGCCGTCCGGCGAGAAGAGCGTGTCGCTGATCTGCTTCACGCCGCCGTAGATCGAGCGCACGATCGGGATGCGGCCGAGGATCGATTCCCAGACATCGAGCAGCCGCTTGCCGAAGAAATTGGCCGCGATCGCGCCGGTCGCGAGCAGGATCGCGATCGTGAGAACGGCGCCCAGTCCCGGCAGATGGAAGCCCAGGATGGCGTCGCTCTGGAACCGGTCCGGCACGAGCCGCAGCGACTGGTCCATGAGCTCGACGGCCAGCGCGAGCACCCAGAAGGTGATCGCGAGGGGGATCCAGACGAGCAGGCCCGCGATGAGATAGCGCCGGAACGTCGCCATCACGCGCGTGCGCATCGACTTCGCGGGGTGCAGGGGTTCAATGCGGGCCTACGGGCAGGCCGGGCAGGCGCCCGTGCCGCAGGCCGGCGCGGCGCCCTCCTTCGTGCCGGCGCTCTCCTTCGTGCCGGCGCTCTCCTTCGTGCCGGCGCTCTCCTTCGTGCCGGCGCTCTCCTTCGTGCCGGCGCTCTCCGCCTTCGCGGCCGGCGCGGCGCCGCCCTTGAAGTCGGTCGCGTACCAGCCGCTGCCCTTCAGCTGGAAGCCGGCCGCGGTGACCATCTTCGAGAAAGTCTCCTGGCCGCACTGGGTACAGCGGGTGTGGGGAGCATCGCTCAACTTCTGGAGGAATTCCTGCTGGTGGCCGCACGCCGTGCAGCGGTACTCGTAAATGGGCATGTCTTGCCTCGGAAACGGGGAAAATTATCATTTTAACACAAGCACTTGGCGCGTCATTCCGCGGCGCGGCCCGAAAGCCGGTTTCAGGCACCGCGGCGCAGGCGCCTGGCGAACTCGCCCGCGCCTCCCAGGAACAGGGCCATCGCCCAGAACACCGGGGCCATGCCGAGTGCCGTGCCCAGGCCGCCGAAGAGCAGCGGCAGGAAGGTGTGGCTCGTGTTCATCACCGTGGTGCGCACCCCGAGCGCCTCGCCGAGGCGGCCGGGCGGGGTGTAGCGCTGGATGAGCGACATCATGCTCGGCTGCGAGGCGCCCAGCCCCAGGCCGAGGAGGAACGCGATCGCCGCAATGAGCGGCACCGTCCGCACGAGCGGAAAGAGCGCGTACGCGACGCAGGCGACGAAGAGCGTCGAGCTCACCAGCCCCCATTCGGGAAGCCGCCGCGCGAACCATGGCAGCACCATGCGCACCACGAAGGTCGCGGCCGCGAACGATCCGAGGATGCCCCCGATCGTGGAGGCGGACAGCCCGATGGAAGTCCCGTAGATGGGCATCACGAAGTAGAAGAGGTCCCAGGCCATCGCGAGGATGCCCGTCACGAGGAAGACGCGCCGCAACTCGCGGTTGCCCACGAGGTCCTTCAGGCGCCCGCCGGGCGCGCTCCCCTGGTGGGCGCGCGGGAACGCGCCCTTGGCGAACGCGATGGCGAGCACCGGCGCGAGGCCCGAAACGGCCAGGATGGCGAACGCGGCGCGGTGCCCGACGCCGTCGATCGCGAGCCCTGCCGTGGTGGGGCCCAGGAACCCCGAGATGGAGAACCCCAGGGCCAGCCAGCTGTAGTTGACGGCCCGGTCTTCCGGCGCGCTGATCGCCGCCACGGCGTTCTGCACCGCGATGTGGAACACCATGAACGCGAGTCCGATCACCGTGCATGCGAGGTAGAGCGCCGGCATGCCGGGCGAGAGCGCCGGGAGCCCGACGCCGCAGGCGAGCGTGGCCGCGGACCAGAGGAGCGGCTTCTTCGTGCCGACGCGGTCGATCATCCGCCCGGCGCTCACCGACAGCAGCATCGGCAGGATGGAGTACAGCGAGATCAGCGCGCCCACGGTGAGCGGGCTCGCCTGCAGGCTCAGCGCATAGAGCGAGACGGTGACCCGGCTGCCGTTGAACGCCGTGTGCGCGAAGACGGTGATCGCGACGAGGAAGGCGAGCCGGACGGACGGGTGTTGCCCGCCCTCCGGACCGGGATTCAACTGCGCGACTCGAGCGCCGCGATGCGCGCCTCGATGGGCGGGTGCGTGGAGAAGAGGGCCATGAAGCCCGCCTTGTCGGAGATGCCCGAGGACTGGAAGGCCTTCGGGAGTTCGCCCGGCTCGAGACCGCCGAGGCGGCGCAGCGCCGACACCATCGGCCTCGCGTTGCCCATGTAGTGCGCGGCCCCGGCGTCCGCCCGGAACTCGCGCTGGCGCGAGAACCACGCCACGATGATCGAGGCGAGGATGCCGAAGACGATCTCGCAGACGATGACGGTGACGTAGTAGCCCGGGCCCACGCCCCGCTCGGTCCGGAACACCACCTTGTCGACCGCGTAGCCCACCACGCGGGCGATGAAGACGACGAAGGTGTTCACCACGCCCTGGATGAGCGTGAGCGTCACCATGTCGCCGTTGGCCACGTGCGCCACCTCGTGCGCGAGGACCGCCTCGACCTCCTCCTTGGTCATCGAGTGGAGGAGCCCGGTGGAGACGGCGACGAGCGAGGAATTGCGGAACGCGCCGGTGGCGAATGCGTTGGGCTCGCCCTCGTAAACGGCGACCTCCGGCATGCCGATGCCCGCCTTTTCGGCGAGCCGCCGCACGGTGCCCACGAGCCATTGCTCGTCCGCGCTCTGCGGCGTTTCGATGACCTGTGCGCCCGTGGACCACTTCGCCATGGTCTTCGACATGAGAAGCGAGATGAACGCGCCCGCGAAGCCCACGACGGCCGAGAACACGACGAGCATCCCGACGTTCAGCCCCTCGGCGGCCAGGAAGCGGTTCACGCCCAGGACGTTGAGCGTGACCGAGAGCACCAGCATCACGGCCAGGTTCGTGACGAGGAAAAGGACGATGCGCTTCATGTCGGAATGCCCCGTGGGAAAGTCGTTGAGACAAGCATTCTAGCGGCTGGTTCGCCCGGCCCGCGGCGCCCGCCCCCTAGAACGGGATGTCGTCCTCGAAGTCGTCGAACTTGGAGCCGGCGCCGGCGGACTTGCCCGCCGCGGGCTTCGCGGCGGCCGGGCGCGAGGCGCCCTCGCGGTCCCCGCCGCCCCCTTCCCGCTCGCCGCCGCCCATGCCCTGGCGTGAGCCCAGCATCTGCATCCGGTCCGCGACGATCTCGGTGGTGTACTTGTCCTGGCCGTCCTTGTCCTGCCACTTGCGCGTCTGGAGGCGCCCCTCGACGTAGACCTGGGAGCCCTTCTTCAGGTACTCGCCGGCGATCTCCGCGAGCTTGCCGAAGAAGGCCACGCGGTGCCATTCGGTCTTCTCCTGCTTCTCGCCGTTCTTGTCCTTCCACGATTCCGTGGTGGCGATCGACACGTTGGTGACGGCGCCGCCGTCGGGCATGTAGCGCGTCTCGGGATCGCGGCCGAGGTTGCCGATGAGGATGACTTTGTTGACGGATGCCATGTTTTCTCCCGGGGTCAGGGGTTGGATGCTTGGGGCTCGTGGGGGTCGTGCACTTCGCTTTCGCGGGCAGCCGGCTCCCGCATCGGCCAGGCCACCGCGAGCCAGGCGATGGTGATGGCGAGGCAGGCGGCAAGGACGGCCACCGGGCCGAGGTACTGGGCGATGACGCCGCCCGCGGCGGCGCCCACGAACGTGCCCAGGAACTGCACGCTCGAATAGACGCCGGAGGCCGCACCCTTCGCCGCGGGCGGGGCCGCCTTCGACACCAACGCGGGCAGCTTGGCTTCTAGAACGTTGAAGGCGGCGAAAAAGATGACGAGCCCGGCGCCCAGCGGCCAGAGCCGGTCGGCCGAAGCGGCCAGCACCGCGATTCCCGCTGCCAGCACGGCCACCGCACCCAGGAAGACGGCGCGCTCGTGGCGGGCCAGACGCCGGACCGCGACGAACGGGAGCATGAGCACGAAGCCCGTTCCCACGGCGCCCAGGTACATGCCCCAGTGCGAGGCGGCCGGGAGGCCTGCGCGCACCAGCGACAGGGGCACCACGACGAAGAGGGCCATGAGGACCGCGTGCAGGGCGAAGATGCCGGCGTTGAGCCGCAGGAGCTCCGCGTCGCGCAGCACCTCGGCAAAGGGCACGGACGCCTTCCCGTGCCGGGCGGCGGGAGGGTCCGGCACGACCCAGACGACGATCGCCACGGCGGACAGGGCGAGGAGTCCGGTGAGCGCGAAGATGCCCTGGACGCCCACGGCATTGCGCAGGAAGGGAGCCAGCACGAACGACCCGGCGAACGCCACCCCGATCGTCGACCCGATGATGGCCATCGCCTTGGTGCGCTGGCTGGGGCGCGTCAGGTCCGCGGCCATGGCGATGGCCACGCCGGAGATGGCCCCGGCGCCCTGGATGACGCGGCCGAGGATGACGGCCCACGGCGCCTGCGAGAGCGCGCAGACCGCGCTGCCCGCGGCGAAGACGACGAGCCCGGCCACCATGACCGGCTTGCGCCCGACCCGGTCGGAGACCCACCCGAACGGGATCTGCAGGATGGCCTGCGTGAGGCCGTAGGCACCCAGGGCGATTCCGACGAGCGTGAGGTTCCAGCCCGGCAGCCCCTCGGCGTAAAGGGCGAACACGGGCAGGATGATGAACATCCCGAAAAGGCGCAGCCCGAAGATCGAGGCGAGGGAAAAACTCGCCCGGAACTCACGGGCGCTCATGCGGACCGGAGATGGGGCCACGGGGGGGTTCGAACGGGAAAGGACGCTCAGGTATATTAACAGATTGCCCTTCCGGATCATCCCGCGGCGCGGCAGGCGCCCCGGGGGCCCACAGGACCCCGATTCACCCCGACCCAATCCCGGCATGGACCACATCCGAATCCGCGGCGCGCGAACGCACAACCTCAGGAACGTCCACCTGGACATCCCCCGCGACCGGCTGGTCGTGATCACCGGCCTGTCGGGCTCCGGCAAGTCGTCGCTCGCCTTCGACACCCTCTACGCCGAGGGGCAGCGCCGCTACGTGGAGTCCCTTTCCGCCTACGCCCGGCAGTTCCTGCAGCTCATGGAGAAGCCCGACGTGGACCTGATCGAGGGCCTCTCCCCCGCCATCTCGATCGAGCAGAAGGCGACCTCCCACAACCCGCGCTCGACCGTGGGGACGGTCACCGAGATCCACGACTACCTGCGCCTGCTATTCGCGCGCGTCGGCGAGCCGCACTGCCCGGAGCACGGGCTGGCGCTCGCCTCGCAGAGCGTCTCGCAGATGGTCGACCACGTGCTCGCCCTGCCGGAGGGCACGCGCGTCATGGTGCTGGCCCCGCTCGTGACCGGCCGCAAGGGCGAGCAGGCCGAGCTCTTCGAGGAACTTCGCTCGCAGGGCTTCGTGCGCCTGCGCATCAACGGCGAGGTGCACGAGATCGACCGGCTGCCGAAGCTCGACCGCAACCGCAAGCACACGGTGGAGATCGTGGTGGACCGCCTGAAGGTCCAGGCCGACGCGAAGCAGCGGCTCGCGGAATCCTTCGAGACGGCGCTGCGCCACGCCGACGGGCGGGCGCTTGCCTCCGAGATGGACTCCGGGAAGGAGCACCTCTTCTCCGCGAAATTCGCCTGCCCCCTGTGCAGCTTCTCGATCCCGGAGCTCGAGCCGCGGCTCTTCTCCTTCAACAACCCCATGGGCGCCTGCCCGAAGTGCGACGGGCTGGGGCAGGTCACCTTCTTCGACCCGAAGCGGGTGGTGGCCTTCCCCCACCTGTCGCTCGCCGGGGGGGCCATCCGCGGCTGGGACCGGCGCAACCAGTTCTACTTCTCGATGCTCGTGTCGCTCGCGGGCCACTACGGCTTCGACGTGGAGACGCCGTTCGAGAGCCTTCCGGAGCGCGCCCAGGCCGTCGTCCTCGACGGCTCCGGCGAGGAGAAGATCGCCTTCCGCTATCCCGGCGAGCGCGGCAAGTCGGCGGTGCGCGAGCACGCCTTCGAGGGGATCCTGCCGAACCTCGAGCGCCGCTACCGCGAGACCGACTCGGCCGCCGTGAAGGAGGAGCTCGCCAAGTACCTCAACAACCGCGCGTGCCCGGACTGCGGCGGCGCGCGGCTGCGCCGCGAGGCACGGCACGTGCGGGTCGCCGGCCGCTCGATCGAGGAGGTCTCGGCGATGCCGCTCAAGGACGCCCAGCCCTTCTTCGAGACGCTGGAACTGGCGGGCAACCGCCAGGCGATCGCCGAGAAGATCCTGCGCGAGATCGCCAACCGCATCCGCTTCCTGAACGACGTGGGGCTCGACTACCTGTCGCTCACGCGCTCGGCCGACACGCTTTCCGGCGGCGAGGCGCAGCGCATCCGCCTGGCGAGCCAGATCGGCTCGGGGCTCACCGGCGTCATGTACGTGCTCGACGAGCCCTCGATAGGGCTGCACCAGCGCGACAACGCGCGCCTCATCGACACCCTCAAGCGGCTGCGCGACCTCGGCAACTCCGTGATCGTGGTCGAGCACGACGAGGAGGCGATCCACGCGGCCGACCACGTGGTGGACATGGGCCCCGGGGCCGGCGAGCACGGCGGCGAGGTCGTGGCCCAGGGCACGCCCACCGAGATCGAGCGCAACCCCGCCTCGCTCACGGGGCAGTACCTGTCCGGCAAGCGGGTGATCGCCGCCCCGTCGAAGCGCCACCGCCGCGACGCGAAGCGCAGCCTGCGCGTGGTGGGCGCGAGCGGCAACAACCTGAAGGACGTGACGGTCGACATCCCCGTGGGGCTCTTCGTCTGCGTCACCGGCGTCTCCGGGTCGGGCAAGTCGACGCTCATCAACGACACGCTCTACGCCTCGGCCGCGCGCCACCTGTACGGCTCCTCCACGGAGCCCGCGGAGCACGAGGCCATCGAGGGCCTGGACCATTTCGACAAGGTCATCAACGTCGACCAGAGCCCCATCGGGCGCACGCCGCGCTCCAACCCGGCCACCTACACCGGGCTCTTCACGCCGATCCGCGACCTGTTCGCGGGCACGCCGGAGTCGCGCGCGCGCGGCTACGGCCCCGGGCGCTTCTCGTTCAACGTGAAGGGGGGGCGCTGCGAGGCCTGCCAGGGCGACGGGGTCATCAAGGTGGAGATGCACTTCCTGCCCGACGTCTACGTGACCTGCGACGTCTGCCACGGGAAGCGCTACAACCGGGAAACGCTGGAGGTCCATTACCGCGGGCGCAACATCTGCGAGGTGCTCGACCTGACCGTGGAGGCGGCGCTGGAGCTCTTCTCCGCGGTGCCGGCCATCGCGCGCAAGCTCCAGACGCTGATGGAGGTGGGGCTGGGCTACGTGCGCCTGGGGCAGAGCGCCACCACGCTCTCCGGAGGCGAGGCGCAGCGCGTGAAGCTCGCGCTGGAGCTCTCCAAGCGCGACACCGGCAGGACCCTCTTCATCCTCGACGAGCCGACCACGGGCCTGCACTTCCACGACATCGACCTGCTGCTGCGCGTTCTGCACCGCCTTCGCGACCACGGCAACACCGTGGTCGTGATCGAGCACAACCTCGACGTGATCAAGACCGCCGACTGGGTGATCGACCTCGGACCCGAGGGCGGCGACGGCGGCGGCTCGATCATCGCGCAGGGCACGCCCGAGGACATCGCCGCGGCGCCCGAGAGCTTCACCGGGCGGTATCTCGCGCCCGCGCTCGTCACCGCCAGCCGCCGGAGGGCTTCCGCTTGAAGGACGTCCGCCAGCTCCTGCACGACAGCTTCCGCGCCGCGCTCGCCTCGGCGGACCCGTTGGAGATCGTCCCGGCCCACCTGCCGCCGCCCCCGGCCGGCCGGACCCTCGTGGTCGGCGCGGGCAAGGCAGCCGCCTCGATGGCCGCGGCCGTCGAGGCGTCGTGGCCTCCCGGGGCGCCGCTCGAGGGGCTGGTGATCACCCGGTACGGGCATGGGCTGCCGGCGCGCCGGATCCGCGTGGTCGAGGCCGGACACCCGGTGCCAGACGAGGCCGGGGAGGAGGCGGCCCGCGAGATCCTCGCGCGCGCCCGCTCGCTGGGCGAGGACGACCTCCTGCTGGTGCTGGTGTCGGGGGGCGGCTCGAGCCTCCTGTCGCTTCCCGTCGACGGCGTCCCCATGGCGGACCTGAAGGCGGTGACCCGCGAGCTCCTCGCGAGCGGCGCGCCGATCCAGGACATGAACACGATCCGCAAGCACCTGTCGACGATCCAGGGCGGGCGCCTCGCGCTGGCGACCCGCGCCCGCGTGCTCGCGCTCGTGATCTCGGACGTCACCGGGGACGACCCCACCCACATCGCCTCCGGTCCCTGCTCTCCCGACCCGACCACCTACGCGGACTCGCTCGACATCCTCCAGCGCTTCGGCGTCGCGGCCCCGGCCTCCATCGCGGCCCACCTCGCGAGGGGGGCGGCGGGCGGGATCCCGGAGACGCCCAAGGCGGGCGACCAGGGGTTCAACCGCGTCGATGTCCGCGTGATCGCCACCGCGCACGCCAGCCTCATGTCGGCCGCGGCCTTCGTGCAGTCGCGCGGCATCACTCCCATGGTGCTCGGCGACAGCGTCACCGGGGAAGCGCGGGAGGTCGCCAAGGTGCACGCGGCGATCGCGCGGCAGCTGCGCCAGCACGCGCACCCGTTCCGCCCGCCGGTGGCCGTGATCTCCGGGGGGGAGACGACGGTGACCCTCCGCGGGACGGGGAAAGGGGGGCGATGCAGCGAGTTCCTGCTCTCGCTCGCCGTGGAGCTCGGCGGCCTCGGGAACACGTGGGCGCTGGCAGCCGACACCGACGGAATCGACGGCGCCGAGGCCAACGCCGGGGCGATCGTCACCCCGGACGCGCTCGCGCGGGCGGCGGCCCTGGGGCTGGATGCCAAGCGCCTGCTCGCCAACAACGACGGGTACGGCTTCTTCTCCGCGCTCGACGACCTCGTCGTGACCGGCCCGACCCGCACCAACGTCAACGACTTCCGGATCGTCCTCGTCCTCTAGGCCCCGGATGCGAAAAAGCCGACCCGGGGGTCGGCTTTCTTCCTGCTGCGGCGACGCGGGAGGCTCAGGCGGCCTTCTCTTCCTTCGCCGGCGCTTCCGTCGGCTCGGGGCGGTCCATCAGCTCGACCAGCGCCATGGGCGCGTTGTCGCCCTGGCGGAAGCCCCACTTGAGGATGCGCAGGTACCCGCCGTTGCGGCTCTTGTAGCGCGGGCCCAGCTCGTCGAAGAGCTTCACCACCATGTCGCGGTCGCGCAGCCGGTTGAAGGCGAGGCGCTTGTTGGCGAGCGTCGGGTTCTTGCCGAGCGTGATGATCGGCTCGGCGACCCGGCGCAGCTCCTTCGCCTTCGGGAGCGTGGTGCGGATGGCCTCGTGCTTGAGCAGCGAGACGGTCATGTTGCGCAGCATCGCGAGGCGATGGCTGCTGGTCTTGTTGAGCTTGCGAAGCCCGTGGCGGTGACGCATGGTTCGTTTCCTTGTCGGTCTCTTGGCCTATGCGGCCTTGTTGTTGTTATGGGGTTGGAAAAAGGCTACTTCGTGAGGCCGGCGACCGGCCAGTTCTCGAGCTTCATGCCCAGGGTGAGCCCCTTGGACGCGAGCACTTCCTTGATCTCGTTGAGCGACTTGCGGCCGAGGTTCGGGGTCTTGAGGAGCTCGTTCTCGGTGCGCTGGATGAGGTCGCCGATGTAGTAGATGTTCTCGGCCTTCAGGCAGTTGGCCGAACGCACCGTGAGCTCGAGGTCGTCGACGGGCTGCAGCAGGATCGGGTCGACCTGCGGCTGGGCGCTCTCGACGCGCTCCTCGCTCGTCGACTGGAGCGACGCGAACACGGAGAGCTGGTCCACGAGGACGCTGGCCGCGTAGCGCACGGCCTCCTCGGGCTCGATGACGCCGTTGGTCTCGATGTCGATCACGAGGCGATCGAGGTCGGTGCGCTGCTCGACGCGGGCGCTCTCCACCTGGTAGCTCACGCGCCGGATGGGGCTGAAGGAGGCGTCCAGCAGGATCGCGCCGATGGCGCGCGAATCCTCGGTGCGGCGCGAGGTGGCCGGCACGTAGCCGCGGCCCTTCTCGACCTTCACCGTCATCTCGAGCTTGCCGCCCTGCGTGATGTGCGCGATGAGGTGCTCGGGGTTGATGATCTCGATGTCGTGCGTCTGCTCGATGTCCGCGGCCGTGACCGGGCCGGGCTTGTCCTTCTTGAGCTTGAGGCTGACCTCGGCGCGGCCGTGCAGCTTCATGACGATGCCCTTGAGGTTCAGGAGCACGTCCACGACGTCCTCCTGGACGCCCTCGATGGTCGAGTACTCGTGGAGGACGCCGGCGATCTTCACCTCGGTCGCGGCGTAGCCGGGCATGGAGGAGAGGAGGATGCGGCGAAGCGCGTTGCCGAGCGTGTGCCCGTAGCCGCGCTCGAACGGCTCCATCACCACCTTGGCGTGCGTGGGGGAGAGGTTCTGCACGTCGATGATGCGGGGCTTCAGGAAATTCGTGGCGTTGCTTTGCATGCGAGGGGCCTCTGCCAGTGTCGGTTGAGGGAGCGAGCCGGCTGCCGGTGCTTCCGGGCAGCGCTTACTTGGAGTAAAGCTCGACCACCAGCTGTTCGTTCACGTCGGAGGCGATCTCAGCCCGGTCGGGGACGCTCTTGAACACGCCCTTGAAATTCTTGGAGTCGACGTCGACCCAGCTCGGGAAGCCGTTGGCTTCCGCCAGATCCAGGGAGCTCTTGATGCGGAACTGCGCCCGCGACTTCTCGCGCACCGTGACGGTGTCGGAGGCGCGAAGAAGGTAGGACGGGATGTTCACGGACTTGCCGTTCACCTCGATCGCCTTGTGCGAGACGAGCTGGCGGGCTTCCGCGCGCGTGGAAGCGAACCCCATGCGGTAGACGACGTTGTCGAGGCGGCTCTCCAGGAGCTGGAGCAGCACCTCGCCGGTGGCGCCCTTCTTCTGCGCCGCCTTGTCGAAGTAGTTGCGGAACTGGCGCTCGAGGACCCCGTAGATGCGGCGGATCTTCTGCTTCTCGCGGAGCTGGTGGCCGTACTCCGAGACGCGCGTCATCTTCGCGCCGTGCTGGCCGGGGCGCACGTCGAGCTTGCACTTGGTGTCGAGGCCGCGGCGGGCGCTCTTCAGGAACAGGTCTGTGCCCTCGCGTCGGGCGAGCTTGCAGGTGGGGCCGGTATAGCGTGCCATGGTGTCTTCCTGTGGTCTCTTCGTTCTCGCTCGCCGGTTACATCCGGCGGCGCTTCGGCGGACGGCAGCCGTTGTGCGGCACCGGCGTCACGTCGGCGATCGAAAGGATCTTGAGGCCGAGCGCGTTGAGGGCGCGCACGGCGGACTCCCGCCCGGGGCCGGGGCCCTTGATGCGCACCTCGAGGTTCTTCACCCCGCATTCCATCGCGGCGCGGCCCGCGGCTTCCGCCGCGACCTGGGCCGCGAAGGGCGTGGACTTGCGCGAGCCCTTGAAGCCGGCACCGCCGGAAGTGGCCCACGAAAGCGCGTTGCCCTGGCGATCCGTGATCGTCACGATGGTGTTGTTGAAGGAGGCGTGAACGTGCGCGATGCCCTCGGACACGTTCTTCTTGACCTTCTTGCGTACGCGGGTGGCGGCAGGTTTGGCCATGCTTTGGTTTCCTCGATTCGTCTAGGCGGTTAGGCCGACTTCGACAGTCGGACGGCCTTGCGCGGGCCCTTGCGGGTGCGCGCGTTGGTGCGCGTGCGCTGGCCGCGAACCGGAAGGCCCTTCTTGTGGCGCACGCCCCGGTAGCAGCCGAGGTCCATGAGCCGCTTGATGTTCATGGAGTTCTCGCGGCGCAGGTCGCCCTCGACGGCGAAGCGGGTCACCTGCTCGCGCAGCTTGTCCATCTCGCCGTCGGTGAGATCCTTGATCTTGGCGGAGTGCTTCACCCCCGCCGCGTCGCAGATCACCCGCGCGCGCGCGCGTCCGATGCCGAAGATCGCGGTGAGCGCGATCGCGGCGTGCTGGTGGTTCGGGATGTTGATGCCGGCAATACGGGCCATTGCTTAATCCTTAGCTGTTGTCCTGATCGGGGCGACCTGAATCAGCCCTGGCGCTGCTTGTGGCGCGGATCCGAGCAGATGACGCGCACGACGCCCTTGCGCCGCACGATCTTGCACTTGCGGCAGATTTTCTTCACCGAAGCCTGAACTCGCATCACTCTTCTCCTTACTTCGCCCGGAACGTGATCCGGGCCTTCGTCAAGTCGTACGGGGTGAGCTCTACAGTCACCTTGTCGCCCGGCAGGATCCGGATGTAGTGCATCCGCATCTTCCCCGAGATGTGGCCGAGGACGATGTGGCCGTTCTCGAGCTTCACCCGGAACATCGCGTTCGGGAGGGTCTCGACGACCTCTCCCTGCATCTGGATAGTCTCTTCCTTGGCCATTCCCGATTTCCCTATCGCACCGGAAAGCCGCCCGAGCCCTTGAAGTTGGCCTTTTTGAGCAGGCTTTCGTACTGGTGGGACATCAGGTAGGCCTGCAGCTGGGCCATGAAATCCATCGTCACCACGACCACGATCAGGAGCGAGGTGCCTCCGAAGTAGAAGGGAACGTTGTACTGGGTGTGCAGCAGCTCGGGCAGCAGGCACACGAGCGTGATGTAGATCGCGCCCACGAGGGTGAGCCGCGTGATGATCTTGTCCACGTAGCGCGCCGTCTGGTCGCCGGGGCGGATGCCCGGGACGAACGCGCCGCTCTTCTTCAGGTTGTCCGCCGTCTCCTTCGAGTTGAAGACGAGTGCGGTGTAGAAGAAGCAGAAGAAGATGATCGCCGAGGCATAGAGCACGACGTACAGGGCCTGCCCGGGCGAGAGCGCCGCGGAGAGGTCCTTCAGCCAGGTCATGTTCTCGTTGGTCCCGAACCAGCTCGCGAGGGTCGCCGGGAACAGGATGATCGACGAGGCGAAGATCGGCGGGATGACGCCCGACATGTTGAGCTTGAGCGGCAGGAAGGAGCTCTGCCCGCCGTAGAGCTTGTTGCCCACCTGGCGCTTGGCGTAGTTCACCAGGATGCGGCGCTGGCCCTTCTCGACGAACACCACGATGTAGGTGACGCCCACGACCAGCACGAAGATGACGAGCGCGACCAGGATCGACATCGCGCCGGTGCGCACCAGCTCGAGCGTGCCGCCGATGGCGGAGGGCAGGCCCGCGACGATGCCGGCGAAGATGATCATCGAGATCCCGTTGCCGAGGCCGCGCTCGGTGATCTGCTCGCCCAGCCACATCAGGAACATGGTGCCCGTCATGAGGGTGACGACCGTCACGAAGCGGAACGCGAGGCCCGGGTCGATCACGAGCCCCTGCTGCGCCTCGAGCGCCACCGAGATGCCGAGGGCCTGGAAGGCCGCGAGCACCACCGTGCCGTAGCGCGTGTACTGGGTGATCCTGCGGCGGCCCGCCTCGCCCTCCTTCTTGAGCGCCTCGAGCTGCGGCGAGACCACGGTGAGCAGCTGCATGATGATCGACGCGGAGATGTAGGGCATGATGCCCAGCGCGAAGATCGAGAAGCGCGACAGCGCCCCTCCCGAGAACATGTTGAACATGTCCAGGATGCCGCCCTTGGTCTGCTGGAACAGCTTCGCGAGCTCCGCCGGGTCGATGCCCGGCACCGGGATGAACGTCCCGACGCGATAGACGACCAGCGCGCCCACGAGGAACCACAGGCGCCTTTTCAGGTCGCCCATCTTTCCGAGGCTGGCTAGGGGGTTCGAGGACAAGTCGTGTGCCTTTCCGGTCAGGCCGCCACGGAGCCGCCGGCCGCCTCGATGGCCGCCTTCGCGCCCTTCGTGACGCCGATGCCCTGGATCTTCAGGGCCTTCTCGACCTTGCCCGCCAGGATGATCTTGGCGCGCTTGACCGAGCCCGCGACGATGCCCGCCGCCTTGAGGGCGACGAGGTCGACCGTGTCGCCCTCGA
>JAABQW010000043.1 GCA_011391275.1 Betaproteobacteria bacterium | reverse complement strand
ACGGAGGGGGGTATGCGGTGTTGACGTGGGTCAAGCGCGCCACCCTGCGAGGCGGCGGCCCGTCCCCGGTAGAATCCTCCCATGCAGATCCGTTTCCTGGGCGCAGCGCGGGAGGTCACCGGCTCGTGCTTTCTCGTCGATACCGGGCGCATGCGCTTCGCGGTCGACTGCGGCATGCACCAGGGAGGCCGCGAAGCGGGCCCGCGCAACCGCGCCTTCCCCGACTTCGACCCCGCCGGCCTCGACTTCGCGCTCGTCACCCACGCGCACCTCGACCATTGCGGGCTGCTCCCCGTCCTGTCGGCGCGGGCGCCCGCCCTTCCGGTCTACACGACGCGGGCCACAGCGGACCTCCTGCCGGTCATGCTGCTCGACAGCGCCCACATCCAGGCACGCGACAAGACCCACGCGACGCGCCACCCCGCGCCACCACCCCTTTTCGACGCGGCGGACGTCGAGCGCGCGATGCGTCGCGTGAGCGGCGTGCCCTACGGCGTGGAATTCCGTCCCCATCCGGACGCGCGCGTGCGCTTCCTCGACGCCGGGCACATCCTCGGCTCCGCGATCGCCGAGGTGCGCGTGCGCGACGGCGGCCGCGAGCGCCGCGTCGTCTTTTCCGGCGACCTCGGGCAGCCGGCGCGGCCGATCGTGCGCGATCCCGAAATGGTCGCGCAGGCCGACGTCCTGCTCGTGGAGTCGACCTACGGCGACCGCCTGCACAAGTCGATGGACGAGACCCTGCGCGAGCTGGTCGGCGCCATCGGCGATACCCTCTCCCGGCGCCGCGGCAACCTCGTGGTCCCGGCCTTCGCGCTGGGACGCGCCCAGGAGCTGCTCATCCTGCTCTACGAACTCTGCGAAAGGGGCGAACTCGATGGGCTCAACGTGTTCGTGGACTCACCGCTCGCCCGGCAGGCGACCGCCGTGACCTTCGCGCACCTCGAGTCGCTCGACCCGGTCGTCCGCCGCTTCGCGGAGGCGCTCCGCCGCCGCCGCCTGCCCTACCGCTTGCGATTCACCCGGACGCCCGAGGAATCCATGGCGATCAACAAGATACGCTCGGGCGCCCTCATCATCGCGGCGAGTGGCATGTGCGAGGCCGGCCGCGTCCGTCACCACCTGCGCCACAACCTCGGCCGCGAGGAGTGCGGCGTCCTCTTCACCGGCTTCCAGGCCGGCGGTACGCTCGGCCGGCGGCTCGTGGACGGGGCGCGCACCGTGCGCCTGTTCGGCGAGACCATCCCGGTGCGCGCCCGCCTTCACACCCTGGGGGGTCTGTCGGCCCACGCCGACCAGCGCGCGCTGCTTGCCTGGCTGGGCGGCTTCCGGCGCCCCCCGTCGCGCACGTTCGTGGTCCATGGCGAGGAATCGGCGGCGCTCGCCTTCGCCGGAGCCGTGGGCTCGACCCTCGGCTGGGACGTGAACGTCCCCTCCCGGGGAGAGTCCGTCGACTGCTGACCCGCTCCTGACGGGCCCCGGCCCACCTGCTATTCTTGGCCGTCGGATGTAACTGATCCCGTAACGCCCCCCAATGTCCCCGCTCGATCTGCCCCCCCTCCAGGAACGCCAGGACTGCTGGCGCGAGGCCGTGCTCACGGCCGGGCTGGCTGTCTTCGACTGGGACGTGCCCGCGAAGCGCATCTGGCGCTCCGCGGAGATGCTCGCCGCCTGGGACTATCCGGAGGGCCCGAACGAGGCCGTGGACGGCGCGCGGGCCGTCATCCATCCGGACGACTTCCCGTCCTTCCAGGCGCGCATGAACGAGATAGAGGCCGGCACGCTGGACCGGGCGACGCTGGAGATCCGCATGCGCTCCCGCGAAGGCGCCTGGCGGTGGGTGCGCTGGCGGGCACGCACCGCGTCGATGGGCGAGGACCGGCGACCCTTGCGCGTCGTGGGCACCGTGAACGACATCGACGAACTCTGGAAGGGCCGCGACCTGGCCCGCGAAAGCCAGATGCGCCTGCAGGGAATCGTCGATTCCGCGATGGACGCGATCATCTCGGTCGACGATTCGCAGCGCATCACGCTCTTCAACCGCGCCGCCGAGCGCATCTTCGGCTACGAGCCCCTCGAGGTGCTCGGGCGCCCGCTGGACACGCTCATTCCCGAACGCTTCCACCGCGAGCACCACCGCCACGTCGAGTCCTTCGGGCGCACAGGGGTCTCCAGCCGGCCGATGATGGCGCAGCGCATCGTCACGGCGCGGAGGAAGGGCGGCGAGGAGTTCCCGATCGACGCCTCGATCTCGCAGAACGAGATCCGCGGCCAACGCTTCTACACGGTCATCCTGCGCGACGTGTCCGTCCGGGAGCGCACGCGCCGCGAGCTCGCCCAGGCCCGCGAGGACCTGCGCGAGCTGTCGGTTGCCTCGCGCACCGCGCGCGAGCAGGAGAACAGCCGCATCTCGCGCGAGTTGCACGACGAGCTCGGGCAGAACCTCACGTCGCTCAAGATGGACCTCGCCTGGCTGGAGGCCAATGCGCCGCCCGGCAGCGCGAAATTCCTGGCCACGATCGCGGGGATGCGCTCCGTCCTGGACAGCACCGTGGCCGCCACGCGGCGCATCTCCGCCGACCTGCGCCCGCTGATGCTCGACGACCTGGGGCTCCTGGCCGCACTCGAGTGGCTGGCCGAGGAGACCTCGCGGCGGCACGGCTTCACCGTGGACCTCTCGGTCGACGAGCCGAGCGGGAGCCTTGCCGAGCCCCTTGCCTCGCAGGTCTATCGCATCGTCCAGGAGGGCCTCACCAACGCTGGCCGGCATGCCGCGGCCAGCCGCGTGAGGGTCGCCCTGCGCACCATCGGCCCGGAGGTCCACCTGCATGTCGACGACGACGGCCGCGGGCTCGCCCCGGAAGACCTGCGCAAGAAGGGGTCCTTCGGGCTGGTGGGCATCCGCGAGCGCGTCTACATCCTCGCCGGGTCGGTCGAGATCCGCGGGGACACGGGGCAAGGCACGGCGATCCACGTCCGCCTGCCCATCCCCGTCGACCACGGGGACCGGCTGTGACCCGGGTGGTCCTCGCCGACGACCATGCCATCGTGCGCGAGGGCCTCAAGCGCATCCTCGAGGGCCAGGAGGGCATCGAGATCGCCGGCGAAGCCACGAACGGGCACGAGGCGCTGGAAAAGGTCCGCGCCGGCGGGTTCGACATCCTGCTCCTGGACCTGTCCATGCCGGGCAAGAGCGGCATCGAGCTCATCAAGCAGGTGAAGGACGAAAGCCCGAAGCTGCGCGTCCTCGTCCTCACGATGCACGAGGAAGACCAGTACGCGGTGCGCGCGATCCGCGCGGGCGCCTCCGGCTACCTCACCAAGGAGAGCGCGCCCGGCCAGCTCGTCTCGGCCATCCGGCGCCTGGCGGAGGGCCGGCTCTACATCAGCCCCAACGTCGCAGAGCAGCTCGCGCTGGACGTGCAGCCGCGCGGCGACGAGGCCCCGCACCGGCACCTCTCGGACCGCGAGTTCGAGGTGTTCCAGCTGCTGGTGAACGGCCGCAGCGTCTCCGAGATCGCGGCCCAGCTCCACCTGAGCGTGAAGACCGTGAGCACGCACAAGACGCGCATCCTGCAGAAGATGAGCGCGGCCTCGGTCGCAGACCTGGTCCGCTACGCGATCCACCACCGCATCGGCGCCGACCCCCCGCCCACCGGCTGAGCGGCGCGGGTAGGACGATTCCTACCCCTGCGGCGCGGCGGCGTCCTACCCCCCGAATCAGCCCGCGCCGATAGCCCGGGGAGCGGCTGCCGCCCACAATGCGGCCATGACCTCCCGCAACGATTCCCACCAGCCGTGATGGACCTCTTCATCGTCGAGGATTCCATCCCGGTCCGCGAGCGCCTGCTGCGCACGCTCGAGGGGATGGTCGGCCTGGACATCGTGGGGACGGCCGAGGACGTGCCGGCCGCGATCGACGGCCTCACCAGTTGCCCGCCCGACGCCCTCATCCTCGACCTGCAGCTGCCCAGCGGCAGCGGCCTGCAGGTGCTGCGCGCCGTCCGGCAGAAGCTCCCGAACATGCGCGTGATCGTCATGACCAATTTCGCCGCCGAGCCCTATCGCAAGGCCGCGATGGCGGCCGGTGCCGAAGTCTTCCTCGACAAGTCGGCGGAGTTCGGCCGCGTGCGCGACATCCTGAGCGGGTGGCGCGACGAGGCGAACGCCCGGCCCCTGCACTGAATTCCCGATGCCCACCCGAAAGGAAACCACCATGAGCACCGTCCGAGCCACGAGCCAAGCCGATGCCCATCGATCCACCCTCGCGGAAACGTGCCGCCTGCTGGGACTGCCCGAAGTCGCCGGCGCCCGCCAGGTCGACACCACCTTCCTGCACCGGCGCCTGAAGGCCGGCCAGCGGCTCACGTCGCAGGGCGAGCCCTTCGAGGCCCTGTACGTCGTCGCCGACGGGTTCTTCAAGACCTTCGTCGCCGACGAGACCGGCAACCAGCTGGTGCTGGGCTTTCCGCTGCGCGGCGACCTCGTCGGCGCCGACGGCCTCTGCAACCACCGCCACGCCTCGTATGCCGTCGCCCTCACCGACGCGGAGGTCGTGGTCGTCCCGTTCCGCAGCATCGCGCACCTGGGCCGCTCCCTCGACGACTTCGAGCAGATCATCTACCGCGCCATCAGCCGCGAGCTGGTGACGGACCACTCGCTGCGCTCGCTCATCGGGACGCTGGGCGCCGAGGCGCGCGTCGCCCGGTTCCTCGCCAACTTCGCGGACCGCTGCGGTCGCGCCGGCCGTCCCGCCGCGCGCATCACGCTTCCCATGACCCGCCAGGAGATCGGCAGCTACCTGGGCCTCACCCTCGAGACGGTGAGCCGCGCGTTCTCCGCGCTGGCCGACGGCGGCCTCATCCACGTTGCCCAGCGCGAGGTGGAACTGTGCGACGTCGAGCAGCTGCGGGTCCTGCAGAAGCTCCATCCCTCGACGGCCGCCCGCCCCGGCTCGCGCCGCGGCGAGCGTCCGACGCGCCGCAACGTGACCTGGGTCGAGATGCTGGGCGCCGCGGCCTGACCGTGCTCCTTTTGCCGCGCCTCAGGCGCGGCCTTCATGCGAGGCGGCCCGTGCCGCCTCTTTTTTTTCGCCTGCCGCCGGCGTAGGGTCGAGCCATGCATGACCTCGCGATGGCGCTTGTCGCGCCGGGCTCGCCCCTCGTGCCGATGCGCCGCGCCGTCCCGGAACCGGGGGCGGGCGAGGTGCTCATCGAGGTGTCGGCCTGCGGCGTCTGCCGCACGGACCTGCACATCCTGGACGGCGAACTGCCGCTGCCGCGTTCGCCGCTCGTGCCCGGCCACGAAGTCGTGGGCCGCATCATCGCGGTAGGCGCCGGTTCGTCGCGCTTCCGCCCGGGCGAGCGCGTCGGCGTGCCCTGGCTGGGCGGGACCTGCGGCCACTGCCGTCACTGCGCCTCGGGCCGCGAGAACCTCTGCGACGACGCGGTGTTCACGGGCTACCACCGCGACGGCGGCTATGCCCGCCACGCCGTGGCCGACGAGCGCTTCTGCCTCGCCCTGCCGCCCGACTACGACGACGTGCACGCCGCCCCGCTGCTCTGCGCGGGCCTCATCGGATACCGGGCCTATGCGATGGCCCCGCAGGCCGGACTGCTCGGGCTGTACGGCTTCGGCGCCGCCGCGCACCTGATCGCGCAGTTGGCCGTGGCCGAGGGTCGCGAGGTGTTCGCCTTCACGCGCCCCGGCGACGAGCGCTCGCAGGCCTTTGCCCGCAGCCTGGGGTGCGCCTGGGCGGGAAGTTCCACGGACCCGCCACCGGCCCCCCTCGATGCCGCGCTGCTCTTTGCGCCGGTCGGCAGCCTCGTGCCGGCGGCGCTCGCCGCGACTGCCAAGGCGGGCGTGGTCGTGTGCGCCGGGATCCACATGAGCGACGTGCCGTCCTTCCCTTACCGGCTTTTGTGGGGCGAGCGCGTCGTGCGCTCCGTGGCCAACCTCACGCGCGCCGATGGGGAAGCCTTCATGGCAATCGCGGCACGCACGCGCCTGGACGCGCGGCCGGTCGCCTATCCGCTGGAGCACGCCAACGAGGCGCTCGAAGACCTTCGGCGCGGCGCATTCGACGGCGCCGCCGTGCTCGTGACGGCCTAGCGGCCCCCCGCCTGCTTCTCGCGCGACCCTTCCGACAGCCCCACCAGCACGCCGCTCGCAACGGCCGAGAGGCCGCAGTCAGCCGGCTGCGGCGCCGCATGCTCCGTCGAGGCGGTCCCGTCGGGCGGCGCGTGCCTGAGGAGCGCGATGGCGGACTCGATCCGCGCACGCAGGGCCGCAGGGACCGTTCCCGGATGGGACCAGCCCTCGCCCAACGCACGCTCGAGCTGCGCGATTTCCGCGATCAGGCGCTCGCGCTCGTCGCTCTCGAGCCGCGCGCGTCCCTCGGCGAACTCGCGGGCCGCGAGTTCCACCGCGAGGAGCGCCCGCCCGACGGCTTCCTCGAGCCCGGCCCAGGCGCCGCGATGGGTCTCGCGAACGGGCGCGGTGGGCGGCAAGTCGGAACTCTCGATGCCCTTGCCCACGGTGAGCGCGACGGTCGCGATGTGGGTGGCGGTGAGCGGCCGGCTGCGCAGGGCGTGCAGGGTAAGCTCCCGCACCGCCTCGCGCACGTTCAGCGTGCCGGTCGCCTCGCGGGCGTCGCGCAGCAGTTTCTCGGCGGAAGCGGACCTGGCCATCGATCTCCCTCGGGGCCGGCGCTTCGCGCCGGTCACCCTGTCGCATGGAGACTAGTGGAAGGCCCCGGCGCGGCGTTGAGATAGATCAACGGCGCCGGAACGGGCCCGCCGTGCGCCCGTCGCGCGCCTTGGGTTACGATTGGGCATCTGCCGTTACCGCAGCTCTCCTGCCCGAGTCCAAAATGACCCCTGCCCGCGCGCTCGCACTCCTCGCCACGCTCACCGCCACCGCCAGCCTCGCCGCGCCGCCGGACGCCTGCTCCGTGATCTCGCTCGACGAGGTCAACACGATGGTCGCCGGCGCGGCCACGCGCGTCATGCCCCGGAAGGCCGGCAATCCCTCGGAGTGCGCGTTCGAGGACTCGCGCCGGGCCGCGCTCCTCGTGCTGAAGATCCGCGAAGTCCAGTACGCCGCCGAGAACGAGCTGCAGTACGAGCGCGAGAACCTGGAGAAGATCTACCGCGGCAAGGCGAAGTGGGTGGAAGGCGTCGGCGACCGCGCCTTCTGGTTCCAGCAGAACAAGTCGGGCATGTTCCGCAAGGGCAAGCTCCTAGTCACGGTCAGCTTCCACACGGAGAAGAACGCCACCGAGGTGGACACGATGCAGGTGGCCCGGCTGATCGAGAGCCACCTGAAGTAACGATCCCCCGTCCCTGGCCCGCGTGCTTTCGGTGTGCGCGGGCCCGCCGGATACGTGATTGGCCGTGCCTATCGGCCGAATC
>JAABQW010000042.1 GCA_011391275.1 Betaproteobacteria bacterium | reverse complement strand
GTCGGGGGCGAGGAGGCTCAGCCGCGCGCAGTCCTCGGCGAACGCGGCGACGGTACGCTCGGTGAGCGCCTCGATCGGCTCGCCCCGGCTGCGCGCGCGCTCCATGATCTTGTCGTCGACGTCCGTGATGTTGCGCACGTAGGTGACGGCGAAGCCGCTGGATCGCAGCCAGCGGACCACGAGGTCGAACACCGAGAAGGTACGCGCGTTGCCGACGTGGATGTAGTCGTAGACCGTCGGCCCGCAGACGTAGAGCCCGACCTTGCCGGGCACCAGCGGGACGAAGGGTTCCTTCCTGCGCGTGAGCGTGTTGTGGATCGCGAGCGAAGACATGGGAAATGGGGTCCGAGGGACCTTGGATCAGGCAGTGTGCAGGGGGATGGCGGGCGCGCTGCCCGCCGGCGGCGTCAGCTGGGGAGCGGGGAACGACAGCCGAAGGAGACTGCCAAAGCGCTGGTCGCGCTCCAGAAGGGGCATCGCGAGCGATGCCCGCGCGGACCGCCGGGGCGACGGCCGATTGTGAAGCCTCTCCAAGGTTGGTAGAATGCGTTTCCCATTAAATTCAATAAATTATAACACGATGCTCCCCGGTCCCTTGCGGTTTGCCGTCGCCATCGCCGCCCTGTTGCTGTCCCTGGCTGGCGCGGCCATCGCCGCACCCGCGGACGACCTTCGCGAGGCGCAGAAGCTCTACGGCCAGGGCAAGCTGCAGCCGGCGATGGAGAAGGTCGACGCGTACCTGAAGGCGCAGCCCCGCGAGCCGCAGGGACGCTTCCTGAAGGGGCTCATCCTCACCGAGCAGAAGAAGGTGACCGAGGCCGTCCAGGTCTTCACCAGCCTCACGGAGGACTACCCGGAGCTCCCGGAACCGTACAACAACCTCGCGGTCCTCTACGCCTCGCTCGGCAACTACGACAAGGCGAAGTCGGCGCTGGAGCTCGCGATCCACACGCACCCGAGCTACGCGACCGCGCACGAGAACCTCGGCGACATCTACGCGCAGCTCGCCAGCCGCGCCTACGACCGCGCGCTCCAGCTCGACAAGACCAACACCACCGCCCAGGTGAAGCTCGCGATGGTGAAGGATCTCTTCGTGGCCCCGAAGGCCGGCGCCCCGGCCAGGCAGGAGCCCGCGAAGCCGTCACCCGTGGCGGCGACCAGGCCGGAAGCCGCGAAGGCCGAGCCTCCCAAGGTCGCGGCAGTCAGGCCGGAGCCCGCGAAGGTGGAAGCTCCCAAGGCGGCGGCAGCGCCCAGGGTGGAGCCCGCCAAGGCCACCGGCAGCGATGGCAAGGCGGCCGTCGCCGCCGCGATCGAGGCCTGGGCGAGCGCCTGGAGCGCAAAGGACGTCAAGGGCTATCTCGCCGCCTACGCGCCCGATTTCGAGACGCCGGGCGGGGAATCGCGCGCCGAATGGGAGAAGCAGCGCACCGAGCGGATCGAGCGCCCGAAGTCGATCGAGGTGACCGTGAACATCCGGTCGATCACGGTCGACGGCGACAAGGCCGTGGCGGTGATCCGCCAGGGCTACCGCTCCGACACCTTCAAGTCCAACAGCACGAAGACGCTCCAGCTCGTGAAGGCCGGAGGCAAGTGGGCCATCAGGCAGGAGCGCGTCGGCGGGTGATAGCGCGCGTGCGCACGCCCGCCTTCCGCCGCGCCGCCCGCGCGGCTGCCGCGGCCCTCCTGGCCGCGGTCGTTCCCGCCACCGCACTCGGCGACGACGCGGCGCCCGAGTCCACCATTCCCGCTTTCGCCAACGAGGTGGAAGCCTCGCTGGTGCGCGCCATCGTGGGGCTGCGCGAGAACGGCCTGCGCCACGCGCTGGGCGAGATCGAGCTCGCGCTCGCGAAGACCCCCAACTTCAAGCTCGGCCACCTCATCCGCGGCGACCTCCTGATGGCGAGCTCGGGCAACCCCGTGGCGTTCGGTCCGGTGGCCTCGACCAACGCCGGCGTCGGCCTGCTGCAGGACGAGGCGCGGGCGCGCCTCAAGCACTACTTCGACGCCCCGCCGCGCGACCACCTTCCCCTGCCGATGATGCAGCTCGCCCCGTCCCAGTCGCACGCCCTGCTCGTGGACACGGCCCGCTCGCGCCTCTTCGTCTTCGCCAACCACGGCGGCGAGCCGCGCTACGTCACCGACTTCTACATCAGCCTCGGCAAGAACGGCGTGGAGAAGCGGCGCGAGGGCGACCAGAAGACGCCGCTGGGCGTCTACACCATCGTCTCCTCCAAGGAGAAGCTGCCGGACTTCTATGGCCCGGGCGCCTTCCCGATCAGCTACCCCAACGAGTGGGACAAGCTGCACAAGCGCAACGGCTACGGCATCTGGCTGCACGGCACGCCATCCGAAACGTACAGCCGCCCGCCGCGCGCCACCGACGGCTGCGTGGCCCTCACCAACGACGACCTGCGGCGCCTGGCGCGCTACGTGGATGTCGGCCGCACGCCGGTGGTGATCAGCGGGGACGCCGAGTGGGCGGCACCCGATCGCTGGAAGGAGAGCCGCAGCGAGTTCCTGGCCGCGTTCGAGCGGTGGCGCGCGGACTGGGAGAGCCTCGACACCGCGCGCTACCTTTCGCACTACTCGCCGCAGTTCCGCGCCGACGGCAAGGGCCTGGCGGCCTGGGGCGCCCAGAAGCGCAAGGTGAACGCGCGCAAGGCGTGGGTGAAGGTCGGCGTGTCCGACCTGAGCATCTTCGGCCTCCCCGACGGCGACGACATGATCGTCGTCACCTTCGCGCAGGACTACCGCTCCTCGAACCTTTCCAACCGCACCGTCAAACGCCAGTACTGGTCACGCGACCAGGGTCGCTGGCGCGTCATCTTCGAAACCGTGATCTCCTGAGCCCGCCATGAAACCCGTGAGTTCCTCCCGCCGCCTGTTTGCCGCCACCCTCCTCTGCGCCTTCGCGGGCGCCCCCCTCGGCTCCGCCGCCCAGGCGACGCCGAAGCCCGAACCCACCGCAAACGCCTGCGTTGCCAAACTGAAAGGATCCGCACCGATGAAAGTGAAGCTCACCACCTCGATGGGTGCCATCACCGTCGAACTCGACAAGGCCAAGGCCCCCGTCTCCTCGGATAACTTCGTGAAGTACGTCGAGTCGGGCCACTACAACGGCACGATCTTCCACCGCGTCATCGACAACTTCATGGTCCAGGGCGGCGGCTTCACGAAGGACATGCAGCAGAAGCCGGTGCTCGCGCCGATCAAGAACGAGGCGGCCAACGGCCTGAAGAACGACATGTACACCCTCGCGATGGCGCGCACGGGCGTGCGCGACTCGGCCACGGCGCAATTCTTCATCAACGTGAAGCAGAACGACTTCCTCAACTACCGCGACGAGTCGCCGCAGGGCTGGGGCTACGCGGTGTTCGGCAAGGTCGTCGAGGGCCAGGACGTGGTCGACAAGATCCGCAAGGTCCCGACCGGGAACGCCAGCATGCACCAGAACGTGCCGCTCGAACCCGTCGTGATCGAGAAGGCCGAGTGCCTCTGATCCCCGCCGCCGGCTAGCCACGAAGGGCGGCCCGCGGGTCGCCCTTCCTCGCTTCCGCCCATGGCGCGCACCCTCTTCATCTCCGACCTGCACCTCGCCGAGGACAGGCCCGTCACGACGGCGCGCTTCGCGCGTTTCCTCGAGGACGTCGTCCCGGGGGCGGACGCGCTCTACGTGCTGGGCGACCTCTTCGAGTACTGGGCGGGCGACGACGGCCTGGCGCTCGACTTCCCGGCGCATGTCGCCGCGCTCCTGCGGCCGGCCGCGCGGGCGGTGCCCGCGTTCTTCATGCACGGCAACCGCGACTTCATGATCGCCTCGCGGTTCTGCGACGAGACGGGTCTCGGCCTCATCCCCGACCCCACCACGATCGACCTGTACGGGGAGCGCACGCTCCTCATGCACGGCGACACCCTCTGCACCGGCGACCACGCCTACCTCGCCTTCCGCGCGCAGGTGCGCGAACCCGCCTGGCAGGCGGCCGCGCTCGCGAGGCCCCTGGCGGAGAGGATCGCCATCGCGCGCGGCATGCGCACGCAAAGCGAGGGCGCCAAGGGCGGCAAGGGAGAGGCCATCATGGACGTCGCGCCCGACTCGGTGGAGCAGGCTTTCGTCTCGTCGGGATGCCGGGTGCTGATCCACGGCCACACCCACCGCCCCGCGCGCCACGAGCACGCCGCGGGCGGGCGTACCTGCGTGCGCTGGGTGCTCCCGGACTGGTACGGGGCCGGCGGCTACCTCGTGGCCACCGCGTCCGGCATCGAGGCCCGCGCCCTCGACTGAGTCAGCTCTCGTCGAGCCTCAGGGTGAGGCACTTCGCCGAACCTCCCGCCTTCATGAACTCCGACAGCGGCGTCTGCACCACCTCGAAGCCGCGGCGGCCGAGCTCGTCCGCCAGGGCCGTGGTCGCGCGGTTCACGACGACCGTGCGTCCCGCCGACACCGCATTGCAGGCGAACGACAGCGCGTCCTCCTCGCCCACCGCGATGCGCCGCGTCGCGGGCACCCGGTGCTCGATGGCGGCGCGGGAGGCCGCGTCGAAGGCCGCGGGATAGTAGAGGAGATGCCCGCCCTCGAGCGGGCAAAGGCAGGTGTCGAGATGGTAGAAGCGCTCGTCGGTGAGCCTGAGCGCGACCACCTCGGCCCCGAGGCGCGCGGCGATCACCTCCTTCGCGGCGAGCACCGAGCGATGGCCGAAGGCGAACCAGAGGTGCCCCGCCTCGCGGTCGAGGAGCGCATCTCCCGCTCCCTCGAAGGGAACGTCGCGCGGCATGAGCGACACATCGTAGCCCCGGTCGAGGAACCAGTCCGCGAAGTACGGCTCCTCGTACTGCCGCTCCGGATAGCGGAAACGGGAGACGAGGAACCGGCGCCCCTTCACCAGCCCCGCGTTCGCGGTGAAGACCATGTCGGGCGACCCGGGCTGGGGATGGACCAGGCGGACCGTCGCGCAATCGGTGAGGATGTCGTAGAGCGCACGCCACTGCTGCTTGGCCAGCGCGTTGTCGATCTTCCGCACGTTGCCGTGCATCCACGGATTGATGATGTACGACACGTCGAAGAACTCCGGCGGGCACATCAGGAACACGTGCGGGGTCTTCATGGGCCTCCGTTGGCGGTGGCGCGGCCTCGTGGACCGCGGGCGTTGCGGGCGCGAGGCGGTGGCCCGCGCCCCCGTGTCGCTTCAGGCGGCGGCCAGCCCGCGCTCCAGGTCGGCGCGGAGGTCCGCGACATCCTCCAGGCCGGCCGCCAGGCGCACCAGCCCCTCCACGACGCCCGCCGCTTCGCGCTCGGCGGGCGGAAGGCGCCCGTGGGTCGTCGTCGCCGGATGGCAGACGGTGGACTTGGTGTCGCCGAAGTTGGCCGTGATGGACGCGAGGCGCGTGCCGTCGATCACGCGCCAGGCCGCCTCGCGGCCGCCTCGCACGACGAACGACAGGACCGCGCCGCCGGCCGACTGCTGGCGCATCGCGAGCGCGTGCTGCGGGTGCGACTCGAGCCCCGGGTAGTTCACGCGCTCGACCTTGGGGTGCGCCTCGAGCCAGCGGGCGAGCTCCAGCGCCCGCGCCGACTGCGCCTCGACGCGCAACCGCAGCGTCTCCAGGCCCTTCAGGCAGATCCACGCGTTGAAGGGCGAGATCGCCGGCCCCGCGGTGCGCACGAAACCGAGGAGCGGGCCGTCGACCAGGTCCCGCCGCCCGGCGATGGCGCCACCGAGCACGCGCCCCTGGCCGTCGATGTACTTGGTGGCGGAGTGCACGACGAGGTCGGCTCCCAGGTCGATGGGCTTCTGCAGCGCCGGGCTGCACATGCAGTTGTCGATGGCGAGGATCGCGCCGGCCTCCCGCGCGATCGAGGCGAGACCCGCGATGTCGACGATCTCGCAAACCGGGTTCGACGGCGTCTCCGCGAAGAGGAGCTTCGTGTTCGGCCGCAGCGCGGCGCGCCACGCGTCGAGATCCGTCGCGTCCACCCAGGTGGTCTCGACCCCGAAGCGCCCCAGGATCTGGTTGAGGAGCGGCACCACGGTGCCGAACACGCCGCGTGCCGCGACCACGTGGTCGCCCGCCGAAAGCAGGCCCATCGCAGTGGTGGCAACCGCCGCCATGCCGGTCGCAGTCGCCACGCAGGACTGGGCGCCCTCGAGGGCCGCCAGCCGCGACTGGAACATCGCGACCGTCGGGTTGGTGAAGCGGGAATAGATGTTGCCGGGCTCCTCGTTGGCGAATCGCCTGGCCGCCTGCGATGCGCTGGCGAACACGAAGCTTGCCGTGAGGACGAGCGCCTCCGAATGCTCCCCGAAGTCGCTCCGCACGCCCCCGGCCCGTACGCCCAGCGTGTCGGGCCCGTAGTCGTCCGCCACGGGCGCCTCAGTCGACGGCCGTGAGGCCGAGGTCGAGCTGGTAGCTCGACAGCCGCGTGCCGCCGTTCGACTCGCCGTCGAGGCGCGAGGCCTCGATGCCGGCGAGATAGTCGCTCGACACGTCGCCGGTGATGTACTCCCCGTCGAAGCAGGAGCAGTCGAAGCGCTCGATGGCCGGGTTGCAGGCGCGCACGTCCGCCACGAGCGAGGCGAGATCCTGGTAGATCACGGCATCGGCGCCGATCGCCTCTGCGATCTCGCGCTCGTCGCGGCCGTTGGCGATGAGCTCGGAGCGGGTGGGCATGTCGATGCCGTAGACGTTCGGGAAGCGCACGGGCGGGGCGGCCGACGCGAAGAAGACCTTGCGCGCGCCGCACTCGCGCGCCATCTGAACGATCTCGCGGCTGGTCGTGCCGCGCACGATCGAGTCGTCGACCAGCAGGACGTTCTTGTCCTTGAACTCGACCGCCATCGCGTTGAGCTTCTGGCGCACGCTCTTCCGGCGCAACTCGTGCCCGGGCATGATGAACGTGCGGCCGATGTAGCGGTTCTTGATGAAGCCCTCGCGGTAGGGCTTGCCGAGCTTCGTGGCCACCTCCAGCGCGCTCGGGCGGCTGGAGTCGGGGATGGGGATCACCACGTCGATGTCGGGGGCGATGCCGGCGGCCAGTATCTTGTCGGCGAGGCTCTTGCCCATGTTGCGCCGGCTCTCGTAGACGGAGACGCCGTCGATCACGGAATCGGGCCGCGCGAGGTAGACGAACTCGAAGATGCACGGATTGAGCGCGGGCGACTCCGCGCAATTCCGGCTGTAGAGGTTGCCGCTCTGGTCGACGAGAATGGCCTCGCCGGGGGCGACGTCGCGCATCGCCTTGAAGCCCAGGGTGTCGAGCGCCACGCTCTCGGAGGCGACGATGAACTCCACGCCCTTTTCGGTATCGCCGCGGCCGATGATGAGCGGGCGGATTCCCTTCGGGTCGCGGAAGGCGAGCAGCCCGTAGCCCGCGATCATCGCGACCACCGCGTAGGCGCCCTTCACGCGCCGGTGCACGCCGCCGACGGCCTTGAAGATCGCGTCGGGCGTGAGCCGGTGGCCGCCGTCGCAGGCGTCGTGGATCTC
>JAABQW010000041.1 GCA_011391275.1 Betaproteobacteria bacterium | reverse complement strand
GTTCCCGAATAGACCGGTTCTGTAGAACCGTCCCAATAGCTCCGTAGAACCGTCCCAATAAAGGGATCTGACCCCTTTTCTGCCCGACCCCTTCCCGTCAGCGCAGCGCGGCGAGGCTGCCCTTCATCTTCTGGAGCGCCTTTGCCTCGATCTGGCGGATGCGCTCGGCGGACACGCCGAACTCGTCGGCGAGATCGTGCAGGGTCTTCGACTCGCCTTCGGCCGCGAGCCAGCGGGCCTGGACGATGCGGCGGCTGCGCTCGTCGAGCGAGGCGAGCGCGCGGGCGAGCCCCTCGGTCTCCAGGCCCTCGGCCTGGCGGCGCTCGGCGATCTCCGCCGGGCCTTCGGATGCGTCGGCCAGGAAGGCGATCGGGCCGGGGCGCTCGTCGCCGTCCTCGGGGGAGGGGTCGATCGTGATGTCGTGGCCCTGCAGGCGCTTCTCCATCTCCACCACGTCGCTTTCCTTGACGTCGAGCGTCTTCGCGATGGTGGCGACCTCGGTCGGCGTCAGGGTGGCGGTCGATCTCTTGAGGCTACGCAGGTTGAAGAAGAGCTTCCTCTGCGCCTTGGTGGTCGCAACCTTCACGAGGCGCCAGTTGCGCAGGATGTACTCGTGGATCTCCGCCTTGATCCAGTGGATGGCGAACGAGGCGAGGCGCACGCCGCGCTCCGGGTCGAAGCGGCGCACGGCCTTCATGAGGCCGACGTTGCCTTCCTGTATGAGATCCGCCTGCGGGAGCCCGTAGCCCATGTAGTTGCGCGCCACGGCCACGACCAGGCGCAGGTGCGAGAGGATCAGGTCGCGGGCGGCGGAAAGGTCTTCCGTGTCGCGAAGGCGTCGGCCGAGCTCCACCTCGCGTTCCACGCTCAGGAGCGGGACCGCGTTCACGGCCTGGAAATAGCCTTCCAGGCTGGAAATGGGCGAAAGGACGGGCAGCGTCGCAGCAGTCATCAGGTCATCCTCCTAGCCGGAAATTTTAGCACTCGACGAGTTGGAGTGCTAATGCCCGCCCCGGGTTCCCTGATCAGGAGCGCGCCGAGAAGCGCTTGAGCTCCCTCGAGACGGACAACCATGCCCCGGTAACGCCTAGCAAGGCCACACCGAGCACGATCCAGGAGGCGGTGCCCAAGTCTATGAAACCTATTTTTATTTCATAGGCATAGCTTGAAGTGAGCGCTAACAGCTCGGCGTTCAGCCAAGCCACCACGAGGGCGGCGAGCCCCACCGCGGCCAGCCCGGCCGCCAGCCCCTGCAGCAGGCCGTGATAAAGAAAAGGGCGGCGGACGTCGCCCGCCGTCGCGCCGATAAGCTGGCTCACCTCGATCTCCTCCTTCATCGTGACCACCTGGAGGCGGATCAGGTGCCCGACGATGAACAGGACCGCGGCGGCAAGGATGAGGGTGAGCCCGGCCAGGGCCCGCTCCGCGAATCGCGACCACTGCGAGACCTTCTCGGCCCACTCGAATTCCGCCGAGACCTGTTCCACCGCAGGCAGCTTCGCCCACTGGGCCCGCGCGGCGGCGAGCCGCGGCGCCTCGCTCGTGCGCGTGCGCACGGAAAACGCATGCGGCAGCGGGTTGCTCTCCATGTTCGCCAGGAGCTCGGCCAGGTGCGAGGTGGCCTTGAGCTCCTCCAGCGCCTTCGACCGCGGCACGAACCGCACCGAGGCCGTCTCCGGATGGGCCTTGAGGGCCGCTTCGACCCGGCGCACGTCCTCGTCGGTCGCGTCGAGGGCGAGGAAGACGTTTACGTGCGGGTCGGTGTCGAGCCCGGCCGTGGCACGCGACACGCTGTGCACCAGCGTCGAGGCGAGGATCGGCAGCGCCACCGCCAGCCCGATGACGGCGACGGCCAACGCGCTCGCCAGCGGCTGCGACGCGATGCGCCGCGCGGCATCCCCCAGCGCGATCCGGTGCAGGCGCAGCCAGGCGCTCATGGGGCGAGCTGCCCGTTGGCGATGGCGAGCCGGCGCCCGCCGAGCTGGGCGAGCGAGGACTCGTCGTGGGTCGAGAGCAGCACCGTGACGCCCACGCGGTTGAAGGAGATGAAGAGCTCGAGGATCGCCCGGGAGGACTGCGCGTCGAGGTTGCCCGTGGGCTCGTCCGCCACGAGGATGGCCGGGCGGTTCACGATGGCGCGCGCGAGGCAGACCCGCTGCTGCTCGCCGCCGGAGAGCGTGATCGGCATCGCCTTCTCCCGGCCGAGGAGCCCCACCTTGTCGAGGGCGGCCCGGACCCGGCGGCCCGCATCGTCGGCGCCCGCCCCGGCGATGCGAAGCGGCAGGGCCACGTTGTCCCATACCGGCCGGTCGAAGAGCAGCTTGTGGTCCTGGAAGACGAAGCCGATGTGGCGGCGCAGGACGGCCAGCGCCGTCTCGCCCAGCGAGGAGAGGTTCTGCCCGTTCACCACGACGCTGCCGCGCGTGGCGCGCTCGATGCCCGAGGCGAGCTTCAGCAGGGTGGACTTGCCGGCGCCCGAGTGCCCCGTCACCACGACCAGTTCGCCCGCGCCCACCTCGAGGGAAACGTCGCGCAGCGCCTCGTGACCGTCGGGGTAGCGCTTGGCGACCGCGGAGAACTGGATCATCCGAACAGCGCGTCCACGAAATCGGCCGCGGCGAAGGGGCGAAGGTCGTCGGGCTTCTCGCCGATGCCGATGAAGCGGATGGGAACGGGGTGCTCTCGGGCGATGGCCGCCAGCGCCCCGCCCTTGGCCGTGCCGTCGAGCTTGGTCACGATGAGGCCCGTGAGGGCCAGCGCCGCGTCGAAGGCCTTCACCTGCGCCACCGCGTTCTGCCCGGTGTTCGCGTCGAGCACCAGCCAGGTCTCGTGCGGCGCGGTGGGGTCGGCCTTGGCGATGACGCGCTTCACCTTGCGGATCTCGTCCATGAGATTCAGCTGCGTCGGCAGGCGACCGGCCGTGTCGGCGAGCACCACGTCGATGCCCTTGGCGCGCGCGGACTGGATGGCGTCGAAGATGACGGCCGCCGAATCGCCCCCTTGCTGGGAAACGACGGTGACGCCGTGGCGCTCGCCCCAGGACTGGAGCTGCTCGCGGGCGGCGGCACGGAAGGTGTCGCCCGCCGCGAGCAGCACCGTCTGGCCCTGCGACTGGAACAACCGCGTGAGCTTGCCGATGGTGGTCGTCTTCCCCGCGCCGTTCACCCCCGCGAGGAGGACCACGAACGGCCGGGGCCTCTGCGCGGGAAGCGGCTTCTCCAGGGGGGCCAGGAGCGCGGCGAGGGCCGCGCGAAGCTCGCCCTCGAGCTGCGCGCCGTCCTCGAGGCGCTTGTCGTGCGCGGTCCTGCGCAGGCTCGAGATCAGGTGCGTGGTCGCGTGCACGCCCACGTCGGCGGCGAGGAGCTGGGCCTCCAGGGCGTCGTAGAGCTCCTCGTCGATCGTGGGGTGCGCCCGGAAGACGGCGGCGACCTTCTTCAGGCGATCGCCCGTGAGGGCGAGGCCGCGCTTCAGGCGGGACTTCCAGTCGGACGCGGCGTCGCCGTCCGGTTTCTTGGATCCGAGGGAGAACATGGGCTGCGGCCCGGAGCGCCGCGAGGGGAAGAGTCGCGATTATTTTACGGTATGATCGCCCGCGATGAACGCCGCGCGCCGCATCTCGAGCGAGACGAAGCCAGGCCGCACCGGCGCAGGCGCCAACCGCCTTCGCATCGTCGGCGGGCTCTGGCGCAGCCGCATCGTGCGCTTTCCCGATGCCGCGGGCCTTCGTCCCACCCCCGACCGCGTCCGCGAGACTCTCTTCAACTGGCTGGGACAGCGCCTCGCGGGGCTCGACTGCGTCGACCTCTTCGCGGGAAGCGGCGCCCTGGGGTTCGAGGCGCGCTCGCGCGGCGCCGGGCGGGTGGTGCTGGTCGAGCGGGACCGCCGCGTATGCGACCAGCTCCGTCGTTCCGCGCAGGAGCTGGGCGGCGGCGAGGGCGTCGAGGTGGTGAACGCGGACGCGATCGCCTGGCTCGCGGGCCCCGGCGAGCGCTACGATGTCGCTTTCGTGGACCCGCCCTACGCCTCGGGCCTCGCGGCTCCCGCGCTCGCGGCGCTGGAGCCGCGGCTCAAGCCCGGCGCGCGCGTCTACGTCGAGGCGCCCACCGCGCTGGAGGCGCCATCGCCCGCCTGGACCCGGCTGCGCGAGGGTACCGCGGGCGCGGTCCGCTTCGCGCTCTACCAATTCGCCGGCAACCCCGGCCCGGAATCCCCACAGGAAGGCAGGCCATGACCATCAAGCGCGCCGTGTATCCCGGCACCTTCGACCCCATCACCAACGGCCACGAGGACCTCGTCCAGCGCGCCTCGCGGCTCTTCGACGAGGTGATCGTGGGCGTGGCCCACAGCCAGGCGAAGCGCCCCTTCTTCTCGCTGGAGGAGCGCGTGCGCCTCGCGCAGGACGTTCTGGCCGTCTACCCCAACGTGAAGGTCCTCGGCTTCGCGGGGCTGCTCTCGGAGTTCGTCCGCGAACACCATGCGGGAGTGATCCTGCGCGGCCTGCGGGCCGTCTCCGACTTCGAGTACGAGTTCCAGCTCGCCGGCATGAACCGCACGCTCGCGCCGGGGGTGGAGACGCTCTTCCTCACGCCGTCGGACCGCTACCTCTTCCTGTCGGCCACGATCGTGCGCGAGATCGCGGTCCTGGGCGGCGACATCGCGGCCTTCGTGCACCCGATCACCGCCGAGCGCATCCGCGACAAGATCGGCCGCCCCGGCGCGGCCGAGTGAGGCAGCCGGCATGGCCCTGATGATCACGGACGCCTGCATCAACTGCGACGTCTGCGAGCCCGAGTGCCCCAACGGCGCCATCTCGGCGGGCACCGAGATCTACGTGATCGACCCCGGCAAGTGCACGGAGTGCGTCGGGCACTTCGACGCCCCGCAGTGCCGCGAGGTCTGCCCGGTGGATTGCATCCCGCTAGACCCGGAGCGGGTGGAATCGCCGGAGGAACTGCGCGCGAAGTACGAGAGGCTGCTCGAAGCCGGGGTGGCTAGGGCGCCCGGCTAGCGCGGGGGAGGAAAGCCGCCTTCCGCGCCCAGCAGCCGCGCCATCCGGCTGTCGTGCGACTCCCACTCGCCGGCGAGCCGTTCGCAGTCGTCCAGGAACCCCTGCAGGTCCTCGACTCGCTCCACCAGTCCCGATTCCGCGTCGCGGATGCGCGCCATGCCCTCGATGCGGCTGTTGGCCTGGTCCTGGAAGGTGCGCACCTGCGCCTCCAGCGGGCGGATGAACGAGTTCATCCACGTGCGCACCTCGCGGTCGGCGATCTCGAATACGTGGACCGCCCCGAGCGCGACGGTGTCGAAGAAGAGCCCCGCGAGCGCCCGGCGGCCGCGCATGAGCAGGCTCGTGGCGCTGCGGAAGTCGCGCGAGCAGTGCTCCTCCAGGCGGTCGATCTCGAGCAGGAACCGGTCGGTCGTGAAGGGGGCCAGCTCCACCGGCGAGAGGCCCCACGAATCGGCGAAGCGCTGGTTCACGGTGGCCATCATGACCTTCACCTCGCCGATCACCTCGACGGCCCGCGTGATGCGCGCGCGGACCTCCACGAAGTAGCCGTCCACCGCCGCGCCGATCCCGGCGCTGAAAGCGGTCGACAGGAGCGCGGCGCGGGCGCGGATGCCGGACTCGCGCGCGGAGTTCGGGTCCAGGAGCAGCGCCAGCTCGTCGGCGTGGCGGTTGTGCACCGCGCGAAGGCCCGTCAGCGCCGTGCGCGCATCCTCGATCCGGGTGCGCTCGTCGGCGGCCTTGCGGCCCAGCGTCTCGACGAGCTTCTGGTTCCTGCCCTGCAGCGCCCCGAGCTCGCCCACCTGCTCCTCCACGAACGAGCGCCGGCTCTCCAGCAGGGCGAAGGACTCGGCCAGCAGGGTGCGCACTTCCGCCCGCACCGAGGTGGCGTGGTCGAGGCGATGCGCCTGCACGAGGCCGCGGGCGAGCGCCTGCTCCAGGCGGTAGACGCGGCTCTTGGCCACCGCGTCGCCGTCGCCCTTGATGCGGCCCTCCAGCCCCTGCCGGGCCGAGAGGGGGAAGACCTGCGTGGGGTCGATGCCCAGCGCTTCCGCGGTCGCGCGGACCTGGCGGTCGATCTCGTTGAGCACCTGCGTCTCCGACCTCGCGCCGTCGCGCAGCCCGTCGATCTTGTTGAGCGCCACGTAGCGGGTGTGGCCCTGGCCTTCCATGGGCTCCACGTGCTCGTGCCAGAGTGCCAGGTCGGTGGCGGTGACGCCGGCCTCCACGGAGAGCACGAACACGACGGCGTCGGCCTCCTGGAGGCGGTGCAGCGTGAGCTCCGGCTCGGTGGCGAGCGCCTCGAGCCCCGGCGTGTCGAGGATCGTGAGCCCCATGGAGAGGAGCCGGTGCGGGAAGTTCACGATGGCGTAGCGCCAGCGCGGGATCTCGACGCGTCCCGCGGCCGCGCCGGGAAGGCCGAGGTGCTGCGCCTCGGCCGCCGTGACGCTCTGCGTCTCGCAGAGCACGTCGAATGCCTCGGCGAACCCTTCGGGTCGCGCGGGATCGAGGGCGATTTCCTTCCAGTCCGCGAACTCGGCGATGAACTCGCGCAGCGCCTTCGGGCTCTCGCGCGTCTCGATCGGCAGGACGCGGATGGAGGGCGGGCGCGACGGGTCGTGCAGGATCTCGGTGGGGCAGATCGTCACGCGCCCCTCCCCGGACGGCAGCAGGCGCACGCCGAGGCCGGCGAAGAAAAGCGCGTTGATGAGCTCGCTCTTCCCGCGCGAGTTTTCGGCGACGAAGGCGATGCACAGCCGGTCCGAGGCGAGGCGCCGCTCGAGGTGGGCGATGCGCGCCATGGCGTTCTCGTCGCCGAGCCGGTGCACCAGGGCCCAGCGGCGCAGGTCCGCGAGGGCCACGGCCGTCTCCTCGCGCCACTCCTTGAGGGAGGCCAGGCTGGGCTCGATGGCGTGGTGGTCCATGGCGGGTCGGCGCTCCTTCAGCGCTGGCAGGACGGGCAGTAGAAGGTGGACCGGCCTGCCTGGCGCGCCACGCGCACCGGTGCGCCGCAGGCGGGGCAGGGCTCGCCCGCGCGGCCGTACACCGCGTACTCGAGCTGGAAGTGCCCCGGCGCGCCGTCGCTGCCGACGTAGTCGCGCAGCGTGCTGCCCCCCTTGGCGAGCGCCCGCGACAGGACTGCGCGCGACTCGGCCGCAAGCCGGTCGAGGCGCGGGCGCGAGATGCGCCCGGCGGGCCGCGACGGGTGGATGCGCGCGGCGAAGAGCGCCTCGTTCGCGTAGATGTTGCCGATGCCGGTCACCACGTGCGAATCCATGAGGAACTGCTTCACGGGCACGCGCCGGCCGAGTGCGGCCCGCCGCAGCCACGCGCCGTCGAAGGCCTCGTCGAAGGGTTCCACGCCCAGGTTGTCCAGCAGCGCGTGCCGTTCCGGGTCCTTGACCCAAAGCACGGCGCCGAAGCGGCGCGGGTCGTTCAGGCGCACGATGTCGCCGCTGTCGAGCACCAGGTCCACGTGGTCGTGCCGGCGCACGGGGCGGTCCGGCGCCACGACGGTGAGGTTGCCC
>JAABQW010000040.1 GCA_011391275.1 Betaproteobacteria bacterium | reverse complement strand
GCCTCACGATCAGCCTCGTAGACCTGTTCCTGCTGGCCATCCTGCCTGTGGCAGCGGGCCTGCTGGCGACGGCCTTCTACATGCTTCGCCGCCGGCAGCACGCCCTGGAGATTGCGAGCGCCGAGCTCGCGCGCGAGCACGACCGCGTCCGCCTCGCGCTGGAGGGGTCGTCCCTCACCATCTGGGACTGGAACGTCGCCTCGGACACCATCTGGCTCAACGCCAACTGGCGCGAGATGCTGGGCGGCGCGCCGGAGGAGACGCGCGGCCCGATAGCCGGGGTCTACGCGCTCGTCCACCCCGAGGATGTCGAGCGCGTGCGCCGCGAGGCGGTCGCCGCCATCAAGGGCGAGGCGGGCAACTTCGACACGGAGTACCGGATCAAGGCCCTCGACGGCGGCTGGCGCTGGATCCGCAGCCTGGGCAAGGTGACCGTGCGCGACGCGGCCGGCCGCGCGCTGCGGGCGAGCGGCACCAACGCGGACATCACGTCGCGCAAGCTCGCCGAGCGCTCGCTCGCCGAGAGCGAGGCGCGCTTCCGCGCCCTGACCGAGCTTTCCTCCGACCTGTACTGGGAGCAGGACGAGCAGTTCCGCCTCGTCACCTGGTACGCGCCCGCGTGGTCGCGCCGGCGCGACTCGCTGCTGCCCCGCCCCGCCCTCGATGCGCCCGAGCTCACCGGGGCCGACTGGGAAGCGCATCGCGCCGTGCTCGAGGAGCGCCGGCCGTTCCGCGACCTGGAGATCCGGCAGGTCACTCCCGACGGCCAGGAGTCGTGGCTCTCGGTCGGCGCCGTGCCCGTGGTGGACGAGCACGACCGGTTCCGCGGCTACCGCGGGCTCGCGAGGATCATCACCGACCGCAAGCTCGCCGAGCAGCGCCTTCGCAAGAGCGAGCTGCAGCTGCGCCAGCTCGTCGAGTTCATGCCGGCGGCCATCGTGTTCGTGAACCGCGAGCAGCGCGCGGTCATCCACAACAGGGCATACGCCGAGTTGCTGGGGCTCCCGGGCCACGAGATCAACGGCCGCCTGGTTCGCGACGTCCTGGGCAAGGAGCGCTTCGACGAGGTCGGGCCGCACCTCGAGCAGGCGCTGGCGGGAGTTCCCACGCACTACCCGACGAGCCGCCCCGGCACCGGCGGGCCCAGGGTCGACCTCGACGTGCTGCACTGGCCGCTGCGCGGGGCCGACGGCGAGGTCGAGGGCGTCATCGTGATGGCGATCGACGTGACGCGCCTCAGGGAGGCCGACCGCATGAAGGACCACTTCGTGTCGGTGGTGAGCCACGAGCTGCGCACGCCGCTCACCGCGATGCGCGGCTCCCTGGGGCTCCTCGCCGGCGGCATCGCGGGAGAGCTTCCGGACGAGGCGAAGCCCCTGGTGGACATCGCACTGCAGAACTCCGACCGCCTGTGGCGCCTGGTGAACGACCTGCTCGACATCGAGAAGATGTCCGCCGGCCACGTCGACTTCCACGTCGAGCCGCTCGCCTGGCGCACGCTCCTGCGGGAATCCGTGGAGTCGAGCCGCGGCCTGATGCAGCAGTTCGACGTCTCCTTCGAACTGGAGCCCGTCGAGGACCTGCAGGTGCTCGGGGACCCCGACCGGCTTTCGCAAGTGCTCTCGAACCTCATCCTCAACGCGGCGAAGTTCTCGCCCGCCGGCGGCGTCGTCTCGGTGGGCGCCGGGCGCCTGCCGGGCGGCGTCGTGCGCACGCGCATCCGCGACCGCGGCCCCGGCATCCCGGAGGGCTTCCGCACCCGCATCTTCCAGCCATTCTCCCAGGCCGAGTCCGGCGACAGCCGCACCGCGACCGGCACGGGCCTGGGGCTCGCGATCAGCCGCGAGATCGTCACGCGGCTGGGCGGAGCCATCGGCTTCGAGGACGCGCCCGGCGGCGGCACGGTGTTCTGGTTCGACCTGCCCGAACCCCCGGTGGCACAATAGCCGCATGTCGAAAGCGCCTTTCACCCGCATCCTGCACGTGGATGACCAGCCGGACATCCGCGGCATCGTGAAGCTCGCGCTCGGCAAGATCGGAGGGTTCACGGTGCTGAGCTGCAGTTCCGGCGAGGAGGCCCTCGCGGCCGCGCCGGGCTTCGCCCCGGAGCTGCTCCTCATCGACATGAGCATGCCCGGCATGGACGGCATGGCGCTCCTCATGCGGTTCCGCGAAGCGGGCACGGGCGTTCCCGCGATCTTCTTCACCGCCCGCATCCATCCGAGCGACCTCGAGCGCTATCGCGCGGCCGGCGCGATCGGCACGCTGTCGAAGCCCTTCGACCCGCTGAAGCTCGGCCGCCAGATCACCCAGATCTGGATGGAGAACCAACCGGCCCGGGAGGGCGGATCATGAGCAAGCCGGATCCCACCGACCTCGACTTCACGACGCTGGCGGAGGAGACGGCCCCCGCGCCCGTCGTCCGCGAGACCCCCACCCCGGCCGAGGAGGAGGAGGCCCTCATCGGCTCGCGCCACCTCGGGGCCGAAGGCTTCCACATGATCGCGGCGCGGCGATCGACTTCCCAGGTGCCGGCGGCCGATCCCTCGACGCAGGTGGTGCTCGTCGTGGACGACGACCTGCCGACGGCGGAGCTCGCTGCGCGCGTGCTGCGCCGCGCCGGCTACCAGGCCGCGGTGGTGGGCGAACCGCGCGACGCGGCGCGGCACATGACGAAGCTCGGCCCCCCGGCCCTCGTCCTCCTCGACGTGGAGATGCCCGGCATGGGCGGGTTCGAATTCCTCGCCCGCATGCGCGCCAACAAGTACCTGAAGGACACGCCCGTCATCCTGTTCACCGCCCTGAGCGAGCGGCGCCACATCGTGCGCGGCCTGCTGGCCGGGGCCGACGGCTACATCGCCAAGCCCATATCGGCCTCGGCCCTGGTCACCGCCGTGAAGGCGGTGCTTCAGCCGTAACCCGCGGCCCCCGGCGGCCCCGGAGGGGCGTGCTACCATTTCCCTCTGGAACGGACGATTTTCCCGGAGGATTCCCATGAAACGCTTCAGCCTCAAGGTGCCCGCCATCGCGACCGCGGCGGGTCTCTGCCTCGCCCTCGCCTTCGCGCCTTCCGCCGTCGCGGCCTGCCCCGCCTGCGGCACCGTCACCGACGTGAAGACGGTCAAGAAGGAAGGCGAAGGCTCCGGCGTCGGCGCAGTGGCCGGCGGCGTCCTGGGAGGCGTGCTCGGCCACCAGGTCGGCAGCGGCCGCGGCAACACCGCCGCGACGATCGTCGGCGCCGGCGCGGGCGCCTATGCGGGTCACCAGGTCGAGAAGAACCAGAAGTCGACCACCTCCTACCAGGTCATCGTGAAGATGGAGGACGGCAAGTCGCGCACCTTCAACTTCTCGAAGGAAACCAGCTACCGGGCCGGCGACAAGATCAAGGTCGTCGACGGCAAGCTCACGCGGCAGTAAGGGGCCGGCCGGCGGCGCGCCCGGGCCGCCCGCGGCGGAACATGGTCGGCAAGCCCGCACCCGCCCACCCCGAGGATCCCTTCGACCTCGACTTCACGTCGCTCGTCGAGGGACCGTCGGATCCCCCGCCGCCTCCGCCCACTCCGGAGGCCCGGGAGAACGCGCTCATCGGCACGAGCGCCCTGGGCGAGGCCGGCTTCCACGTCGTGCTCGTGCGGCCCCGCGGGGGCAGCCCGTCGAACCACGTCGTCATGCTCGTGGACGACGACGCGCCCACGGCGGAACTCGCCTCGCACGTTCTCAGGAAGGCGGGCTACCAGACGGTGGTCGCGCTCGGGCCGAGGGATGCCGCGCGCCTCATGTCGCGCGTGGGCGCGCCGGAACTGCTGCTCCTCGACGTGGACATGCCGGACATGAACGGGCTGGAGTTCCTCGGCCGCATCCGCCGGCACAAGCGCCTCTTCGACACGCCCGTCGTGCTCTTCACGGCCCATGCGGAACAGGACGACATCGTGCGCGGGCTGCAGGCCGGCGCGGACGGCTACATCGCCAAGCCGATCACCGCCTCGGCGCTGGTGGCCGCGGTCCGGACGGTCCTGGGACACTGAGGCCGCCCGCCGGGCGGCGGGACTTCAGGCCGGAACGGCGTCGAGGTCGTGGTCGCCGGAAGCGGTGACGCGCACCCTCAGGAACTCGCCGGCCCGCGCGCCCTTCGCGCCCTTCACGCGCACGATGCCGTCGATCTCCGGCGCGTCCGAGCTGCTGCGGGCGAAGGCGATGCGGCCCTCGACGTCGTCGACGAGGACATCGATCTCGCGCCCCACTTTCTCCGCGAGCCGCGCGCGGCTCACCGCGGCCTGGACCGCCATGAAGCGCGCCAGGCGCTCCTGCTTCACCTCTTCCGGCACGGCACCGGGAAGCGCGTTCGCCTTCGCGCCCTCGACCGGCGAGTAGGCGAAGCAGCCCACGCGGTCGAGCCTCGCCTCGCCCAGGAAGCCGAGCAGTTCCTCGAACTCCGCCTCGGTCTCGCCGGGGAAGCCGACGATGAAGGTCGAGCGGATGGCGAGTTCCGGGCACTCGCGGCGCCAGGCGCGGATGCGCTCCAGGTTCTTCTCGCTGGCCGCCGGCCGCTTCATGAGCCTGAGGATCCGCGCGCTGGCGTGCTGGAACGGCACGTCGAGGTAGGGAAGGATTCGCCCGCCGGCCATGAGGGCGATCACCTCGTCGACGTGCGGGTAGGGATAGACGTAGTGCAGGCGCACCCAGGCCCCGAGCCCGCCCAGCGCCTCGCAGAGCTCGGTCATGCGCGTGCGCAGGGGCCGGCCGCCCCAGAAGCCGGTGCGGTACTTCACGTCCACCCCGTAGGCGCTCGTGTCCTGGGAGATGACGAGGAGCTCCTTCACGCCCGCGCGCACGAGGTGCTCCGCCTCCTGCATCACCTCGCCAACGGGCCGGCTCACGAGGTCGCCGCGCATCGAGGGAATGATGCAGAAGGTGCAGCGATGGTTGCAGCCCTCGGAGATCTTGAGGTAGGCGTAGTGGCGCGGCGTGAGGCGGATTCCCTGGGGCGGCACGAGGTCGGTGAACGGGTCGTGCGGCTTCGGCAGGTGCGCGTGCACGGCAGCCATCACTTCCGGGGTGGCATGCGGGCCCGTCACCGCCAGTACCTTGGGGTGGGTCTCCCGGACCACGTCGCCGCGGGCGCCCAGGCAGCCCGTCACGATCACCTTGCCGTTGGCGGCGATCGCCTCGCCGATGGCGTCCAGGGACTCCTGCACCGCGGCGTCGATGAAGCCGCAGGTATTCACGACCACGAGGTCGGAGCCCTCGTAGCTGGGCGCGATGTCGTAGCCCTCGGCGCGCAGCTGCGTGAGGATGGACTCGGAATCGACGAGCGCCTTCGGGCAGCCCAGGGACACGAAGCCGACCCGCGGGACGCGCGGCGCCGCCGCGGCCTTGGGGGTGCGCGACGCCAAGGCCGGCTACTTCTTGCGGGCGCGCGGCTTGCGCGGCGCGGCGCGCCTGGCGCGCGCCGGCTTCGCGGGCTCCTGCGCCGGCACGGGCTCGTCCGCGCCGGGCGCGGCGCTGTAGGGGAATCCGGAGAAGAGCTTGAGCGCCTGGCTGCGCAGCTCGTCCTGCATGTCGATCACCGCCTTCGCGCCCTTCTCGAGGTAGCCGCCCATCACGTTCGGGATCTGCGTGCCCCCGGTCATCATGTTCGCGAAGGCGTCGGCGGGCACTTTCGGGATGAGGACCTGCGCCTGTTCCTGGAAGCGCTTCTGCGCCTCGTGGAAGGCGTGGATCGAGCGCTCGAGGTAGGAGCCCATGAGCCCCTGCATCGAGTGCCCGTAGTAGCGGATGATGTTGGCGAGCATGTCGGTGGAGAACATCGGCACGCCGCCCGATTCCTCCTCGAGGATGATCTGCAGCAGGATGGCGCGCGTGAGGTCATCGCCCGACTTCGCGTCCTGCACCAGGAACTCCCGGTACTGGAGCACCAGGTCCTTCACCTCGGCGAGCGTGATGTAGGTCGAGGTCTCCGTGTCGTAGAGCCGGCGGTTCGGGTACTTCTTGATGATGCGGGGGGTTGCCATCGCGGGATCCTCGTCGATGTTGCGCTACATCAATCGGCGATTGTGCGGCGCCGGCGCGGGTTTCATCGGAAACATACCAAGTGCTTCATTTTATTACAGTTTGGGCAATTGCGGCAGCGCAAGCTCGCGCCGTTGGTGCAGTGCAATATTTCGGCCTTGACAGCCCCGTCCCGCATTCCTAAAATGGCCTTTGTTGCGGCGCACAATTTCGTGCGCGCCCGAGCCAACGGATACGACGACCATGGTCAACCTCGCCGAGCAGATGTCCGAAATGAACAACGCCGCCGTGCTGTCGGCTGCGCGCCTGTCGAAGCTCTCGCTCGACAGCGCCGAGCGACTGCTCGCCCTGCAACTCGCCTTCGCGAAGTCCGCGCTCGGCGATGCCACCCGCTCCGCGCGCGCCGCCGCCGGGACGCATGACCCCCAGCAGCTGCTGGCCCTGCGAACCAAGGCCGCCGAGACCGCGATGACCCAGTGGCTGGAGTATTCGCGCAACCTCTACCAGGTCGCCTCCGATGCCCAGGCCGAGCTCGCCGGCCTCGCCGAGGAGCGCCTGGCCGACGTGCAGCGTTCCGTCACCGACACCGTCGAGCAGGCCGCGAAGTCCGCGCCCGCCGGCAGCGACGTGGCCGTCGCGGCGATGAAGTCCTCGCTCGCCGCCGCCACCGCCGCCTTCGACTCCTTCAGCAAGGCCGCCCGCCACGCCGCGAGCTTCACCGACGCGAGCGTCAAGGCCGCCACCGCCCCGCGGGGCCGCAAGTAACGCGAGGCTCCACTTCGCAACCGTCTCCTCCTCCTTTATCGCAAATTCTCCAATTTGGATAAAGGTTCCAACCCCAGGCTCAAACCTGGGGTTTTTTTTTGACCCGGCATCCGTCTCCACCTGAAGGGCAGCAGACATGGAAAAGAAGATCGCACTCGTGACCGGCGGCGTCGGCGGCATCGGCGCCGCCATCTGCAAGCGGCTCGCGCAACAGGGCCATTTCGTCCTGGCCAACTGGATCATTCCCGGCACCGGGGAAAAGTACCTCGAGAAGATGGCCGCGGCCGGCTTCGGAAGCGATGCGACCGCCACGGCCTTCGGCGACGTGTCCAGCTACGAGGCGATGGGCGAGATGGCCGCGAAGATCGCGAAGGACCACGGCCCCGTGGACATCCTCGTGAACTGCGCCGGCATCACGCGCGACGCGACTTTCCGCAAGATGACGCCCGAGCAGTGGCGCCTGGTGATCGACACCAACCTCAACAGCGTCTTCAACGTGACGCGCCACGTGGTCGACGGCATGTGCGACCGCGGCTGGGGCCGCATCGTCAACATCTCCAGCGTGAACGGCATCCGCGGCCAGTTCGGGCAGACGAACTACTCCGCCGCCAAGGCGGGCATCCTCGGCTTCACCAAGGCGCTCGCCCAGGAGGTGATCCGCAAGGGCGTGACCGTGAACGCGGTCTCCCCCGGCTACGTGGAGACGGAAATGGTGGCCGCCATCCGCGAGGACGTGAAGCAGCAGATCGTCGCGCAGATCCCCGCCGGTCGCCTCGGCAAGCCCGAGGAGATCGCCGAGATGGTG
>JAABQW010000039.1 GCA_011391275.1 Betaproteobacteria bacterium | reverse complement strand
GGTCGAGCTGGCCGCGGCCGGCACCCACGAAGACCTGCCGGATCACCGGCATCGTGCTCCTGGCCGTCTGGCCCAGCGAGGACGGGTCGACGGGGAGTTCCCGCCAGCCGAGGAGCGCCTGCCCCTCGTTCACGATGGCGCGCTCGATCTCGCGCACGCACGCGGCGCGCGCCGCGGGGTCCTGGGGCAGGAACACCATGCCGACGCCCCAGGCGCCCGCCTTGGGGAGCCGCACGCCCTGCTTCGCCATCTCCTCGCGGAAGAACGCGTCGGGGATCTGCACGAGGATGCCCGCGCCGTCGCCGTGCAGCGGGTCGGCGCCCGTCGCGCCCCGGTGGGTGAGGTTGTTGAGGATGGTGAGCCCGTTCGAGACGATCTCGTGGGACTTCTTCCCCTTGATGTGCGCCACGAAGCCCACGCCGCACGCATCGCGCTCGTGGCGGGGGTCATAGAGGCCTTGGGCGCGCGGCAGCCCAGCCGGGATCTCCATTGCGGGTTCCTTTCAGCGAATCTCCCTCCGGCGGGAGGGCGGTGTTACGTTCGGACGGTCCGTCGATGCGAGGCGGCTTTTGGGCCCGGGATCGCGGCCTGGGCGGGCTTTTGGCCCGGGCACTGGGGCGGGTATCCGGCCATCGGGCCGGACCGCCGGGCGGCGAATCGTGCGGGACCCTCCATCATAGCGACGCGCATACTGCGCCGCAACAATCCGGCTACGGCCCGGCCGGGATTCCCGAGCCACCGGCGGGGCATCATGCGTAGAATCGCGGAAAACCGCGCCATTCCCCTCCCGGCAATGGCGCCCAGACGAGGAACGCTCGCCCGTGAATGAAACCATCTCCCGCCTGACCTCTCCCCTCGCGCGGATCGCCGCCGCCCTCGCGGCCGCGGCCGGCATCGCTTCCTGCGGCGGCGGGGTCTCGGCCAATCCCTCCCCCGTCGTGAACGACACGGCGATCACGATCCTGCCGGCCACGGCGGTCCTGTTCTCGGGCATGCCCACCACCTTCGTCCTTTCCGGGGGCTCGGGCTCGTACATCGTCGCCTCGAGCAACCAGGCAATCGTGCCGTTCACCGGGGGGGTCACGGGCCGCTCCATCACCATCGTGCCCAACCCGGTGACGGTGGACACGACCGTCACGCTCACCGTCCGCGACACCGGCGCCGCGGTGCCGGTCACCGCGACGCTCACGGTGAAGCCGGGAACGGTGAACAACGACATCACCATCACGCGGACCTCGACGATCACCGGCTGCACCGGGGTGGCGCTGTGCTCCGGGGGCGACGCGGAGGTGACGGTCACGCTCTCGCAGGGCGGCATCCCGCTCGCGGCGCGCGGGGTGCAGTTCTCCGTGGTCTCGGGCGACTTCCGGTTCATCACGACGGTGCCGGGCACGACGCCGGAGACGCTGAGCACGAGCATCGCCACGGTCACGGACCAGTCGGGCATGGCGCGCGTGCGCATCCGCATCCTCGCCTTCGCGGCCAACCAGACCGCGCAGATGCAGGTGACGGACCTGGGTTCCGGCGCGTTCCAGCGCACGAGCTTCGTGATCGCGCAGGTGACCACCGCCGACCCGAGCTTCTACACCGTGCCGGCGGGCCTCGCCTTCATCGGCCCGCGGCAGGGCGAGTGCGCGAGCGCCTCGTCCAACTTCTTCGTCTACGGCGGGACGCCTCCCTACACGATCTCCAACACGTCGCAGGGCTTCGGCGTGGCGCCGGGCGTCGTGGCTGCCAACGGCGGCAGCTTCACGGTGGCCACGACGGGCGGGCCCTGCTCGACCGAGGGAACCAGCGCCACGATCCTGGTGACCGATTCGATGGGCCGCGTGCGCTCCGTCCTCATCACGAACAAGCCGACCACGGATGTCCTGCCGCCGCTGGTGGTGGCGCCGGACACGGTCACGCTGGCCACCTGCAGCACGGTTGCCAGCTTCTCCGTCGCCGGGGGCACCGGCAGCTACCTGATGCCTTCCGCTGGCAGCGACCTCATCGTGACGACGCCTGTGATTGGCGGGACAGCAACTGTTCAGCGAAGGGCTGGGACCATACCGGTGCCCGTAACGGACCCTGCCGAAGTCATGGTTGGGGTATCTGATGGGTTAAGTGTGCAGACGGTCACGGTCAAGCTTACCGGCGCAGGGGCTGGGCCGTGCTAGCGCTCCCCATCGTGTACCGCTTGCGCTAAACTGCAAGTTGCGCTTTAATAAACAGCCATAGCCCGCTGATTTTATGATAAATCTCGCCGCGGGCCCCGGAAAAAAGGGGAACAAATCGTGAATCTCGTCCCGCTGCGTCGCCTGCAATCGCTGTTCTCCGCGGTGTTTCTCGCCGCGGGTACGCTCTTCCTCGCCTCGTGCGGCGGAGGCGGCGCCTCCAGCCCGCCCACCGCGGCAGGTGAGCTGCAACTCCTGCCCGGAGCCGGCTCGCTGTACGCCGGCGTGCCCTACACGTTCAACATCGTCGGGGGCCGCAGGCCTTACCTGGTGACGTCTTCCGAGCTCACGCTCGTCAACGTCAACATGACCATCGACGGCAACACGTTCACGGTCATCGCGAACAACCCGGGCGTGATCGACGCGAACCTGCAGCCGGGCGAAGTCCCGCGCCGCTCGTTCAACATCGAGGTGCGCGACGGCAACGGCGCGACGACCAGCAACGAATTCAGCGTCATCCAGAACTTCGTGACCGGCTACAGCGTGTCCTACGGGAACACCTGCACGGCGCCGGCAACGGGCGCCCCGCCGGACGGTTGCTCGGGCACCGACTCGATCGTCCTGCTCGACCCGATTTTCAACGGCGTGCTCTTCGGCAACCGCGAGTTCCAGTTCGACAAGGTCCGCGGCGACTTCCAGTTCGTGCCCGAGCCGCCCGGGATCAACCCGCAGCTCGTGAACACGCTGCGCGTGCGCACCGACCACCAGGGCTTCGCCACCGCGCGCATCCGCGTGGCCGTCGGCGCCCCGACCCAGCTCGCGACGTACAAGGTGACCGACATCACGACGGGCGCCACTAGCGAGTTCGTGTTCCTCATCCTCCAGCAGGCGCCTTCCGGCGTGATCACCGTGCTGCCGGGCTCCGCGATCACCTTCACCGGCCCCAGCGCGGGCGCATGCGGCTTCGGCTCCTCGGACCAGTACGTGTTCGACGGGACGCCGCCGTACACCATCACGCCGCCGGCCGGCGTGAGCGTGACCCCGCTGATCCTCACCGAGAACGGCTCGCGCTTCACGATCACCGTGGGCCAGGGCTTCCCGGTCACCGCCTGCCCGTCGGGGTCGGTGATCGTCCGCGACTCCCAGGGCCGCATCACCTCGGTGAGCGTGACCTCGGTCCCGGGCACCTCGTCGATCCCGATCACCATCGCGCCCTCGCCCCTGCAGACCCTCACCTGCGCCGCCAACACGACGCAGGCGGCGGTGGTCGGCGGCGTGGCCCAGCTGCAGGTCGTCTCCACCCACCCGCGCGTCCAGGCGACCATCTCGGGCAACGTCCTGAGCGTGCTGCGCATCGGCAGCGGCGACGGGGCGATCATCTACCCGACGACGGCGACCCTCGTGATCACCGATGGCGCGTCCGTCCTGAGCGTCAACGTGACGGTGCCCGCGAACTGCCCGTGACCACCTGACGCAGGTTCCTCGCGACGAACGGGCATCTTTCGGGATGCCCGTTTCGTTTTCTCCCCGCCTCCGATGACTGCTCCGCTTCCGCAGGTTCCGCGTCCCGTGGTGACGGGGGCGTCGGGCTTCGTGGGCGCGCGCGTGGCGGCCCGGCTGGGCGCCCCGGCCACCCTCTCGATGCGCCGCGGCGACTGGCGGGAGGCCACCGAGGCGTTCGACTTCCGCGGCGCGACAGTGATCCACCTGGCCGCGCGCGTCCACGACCCGCGCGCCCGCGACGCGGACTACGAGCGCGACAACGTCGGGAAGACGAGCGTCCTCGCGCACGCGGCGGCGGCGTCGGGCGCGGCCCGCTTCGTGTTTGCGAGCACGGTGAAGGTCTTCGGCGAGGAAAGCGCCGCCGGCGCCTTCACGGAGCAGGACGAGCCCCGCCCCGAGGATGCCTACGCGCGGTCCAAGTGGCGGGCCGAGGACACGCTCGACCAGGTGTCGGCGCAGACCGGGCTGCCGGTGGTGGTGCTGCGCATTCCCCTCACCTACGGGCCCGGGGTGGGCGGCAACTTCCGGGCGCTCGCGCGGCTGGCCGACTCGGGCTGGTGGCTGCCGTTCGGCGCGCTCGCCAATCGCCGCAGCCTCGTTCACGTCGACGACCTTGCGGACGCGATCGTCCTGGCCGCGGCCCACGAGGGCGCGCCGGGGCGCACCTTCAACGTGGCGCATCCCGAGCCGGTGTCCACCGCGCGCCTGGTCGAGGCGATGCGCGCCGCGCTAGGCCGGCCGCGCCGGCTGTTCGCCCTGCCGCCGGCGCTGCTGGAAGCGTTCGCCGCGATGGCGGGGCGCGGCGCGCAGGCTCGCCGCCTCACGCGTTCACTCGAGGTCGACTCCTCGGCGTTCACCCGCGCGACCGGCTGGCAGGCGCGCGTGAGGCTCGAGGACGGCTTGGCCGCCTCCCTGCCCCGGAGGCGGGCGTGAGCGTGGCCTTCGCGCCGGGGCTCGTCCTCGCGTTCATCGTGGCGCTGGCCGCCATCGTCGCGCTGCGGCGAAGCGCGGTCGCGTCCCGCCTCGTGGACGAGCCCAACGAGCGCAGCCTGCACCTCGATCCGAGGCCGCGCATCGGGGGCCTGGGTTTGCTCGCGGGCGCGCTGCCGGTCGCCGTGGCCTTCGCGCCGGGCGAGGCACGCCTGTACGCGGGCATCGCGGCGGTGGTGGCGGTGATCTCGGCGTTCGACGACGCGGCAAGCCTCCCCGTGGCCTCGCGCCTGGGCACCCACCTGGTCGCCGCGGCCCTGGCGGTGGTCGTCGCCGGCCCTTCGGCGGGCGGAATCGCGATGGCCCTGGTCGCCATCCTCGGCATCGCGTGGATCGCCAACCTGTACAACTTCATGGACGGTGCCGACGGCCTGGCCGGGGGCATGGCAGTGATCGGGTTCGCCACGCTCGCGATCGCCGCCGCCCGCGCGGGAGACCCCGGCGTCGCGCTGCTCGCGGGCGCGCTCGGCGCCGCCGCGCTCGCCTTCCTCGCGTTCAACTTTCCCCCGGCCTCGATCTTCATGGGGGATGCGGGGTCCGTGCCGTTGGGCTTCCTCGCCGGGGCGATCGGCTGGCACGGGGTGGCGCGCGGGCTGTGGCCGGCATGGTTCCCGGTGCTCGCCTTCTCGCCGTTCGTGGCGGATGCGACGGTCACGCTCGCGCGCCGGCTGGCCGCGCGCGAGCCCGTGTGGAAGGCCCACCGCAGCCATTACTACCAGCGCCTCGTGCTGGGCGGATGGAGCCACCGCAAGCTCGCGCTGGCGCAGTGGGCGCTCATGGCGGCCGCGGGCGCGAGCGCACTGGCGGCGCTGGGCGAGTCGGGCGCGCGGCAAAGCGCTATACTCGCGGCGTGGGTGCTGGCTTATGGCGCGATCGGTTTCGCCATCGATCGCAGGCACCCGCGAAGCCCCGCGCAGCAGGGGGCGGCGTTGCGAGACACGGAGTCCCAGAAGAACAATCGCGCACCCCGCACGGCCGCGGAACGGCCCGCCAGCAGGACCAAGCCATGAAGCCCTTCCAACCGGATTTCCAGGCGGTCGTCGCCTTGGTGCACGACTCCGTGGCGCTTGTCGCGAGCTGGGTGTTCGTCTTCGTCCTCCTGCGCGGCATGGCCACGCCGACGCAGGCGGGCGACCTTGCGCTCGCCCTCTCGGTGGCGGTGCCGCTGCAGGCGCTCGTGAGCTACCTCTTCGGCGTCTACCAGGGCATCTGGCGCTACACCAGCCTGCCGGACGTGCAGCGCATCATCTTCTCCGTCCTCGCGGGCACCGTCGCGGTGGCGGCCCTGCTGCACGCCACGGGCCTGGGCGGCGTCCTCAGCTACCGCGAGTACGCGCTCTACCCGCTCATCCTGGTCGCGATCATGGCCGGCTCGCGCATGGCCGTGCGCTCGTTCAAGGAGTGGAGCCTCTACGGCCGCGGCGCCGAGGGCGTCCCTGTTGTGGTGCTCGGCGCGGGAGATGCGGCGGTGGGCCTCCTGAAGGAGATCTCGCGCAGCCAGGAATGGCACGTGGTCGGCCTCCTCGACGACGACCCGCAGAAGCGCGGGCGCCTGCTGCACGGCGTGCGCGTCATGGGCGCGCTCGAGGACCTGCCGCGGTTCGCGGTGCGGCTGAAGGTGCGCCACGCCATCATCGCGATGCCCTCCGTGACCTACCAGGTGCGCCGGCGCGTGGTCGCGGTCTGCAACCGGGCCAAGGTGACCGTGCTCACCGTGCCCACGCTCAACAACGTCGCCGGCGGCAAGCTCGCCCCGCCCAAGATCCGCAAGGTGGCGGTCGAGGACCTCATGAAGCGCGAGCCGGTGACGCTCGACGACGCGGGGCTGCACGAGCTGCTCACGGGCAAGGTGGTGCTGGTCACGGGGGCCGGCGGCTCGATCGGCTCCGAGCTCTGCCGGCAGATCGCGCACTTCCAGCCGTCCATGCTCGTGCTCTTCGAGCAGAGCGAGTACGCGATGTACAAGGTCGACTGGGAGCTGCGCGAGGCCTTCCCCGACATGCCGGTGGCGAGCGTGGTGGGCGACGTGAAGAACGTCGCGCGCGTCACGCAGGTGATGCACCAGTACTCGCCCTCGATCGTGTTCCACGCGGCGGCCTACAAGCACGTGCCGCTGATGGAGGAGCTCAATTCCTGGGAGGCCGTGCAGAACAACGTCTACGGCACCTTCGTCGTCGCGCGCGCCGCGATCGACTACGGCGTCAGGAAGTTCGTCTTCGTCTCCACGGACAAGGCGGTCAACCCCACCAACGTGATGGGGGCGACCAAGCGCCTGGCGGAAATGGTGTGCCAGGCGCTCCAGGCGGGCAGCTCCACGCGCTTCGAGATGGTCCGCTTCGGCAACGTCCTGGGCAGCGCCGGCAGCGTCATCCCGCGCTTCGAGGAGCAGATCAACCGCGGCGGCCCGGTCACCGTGACGCACCCGGAGATGGTCCGCTACTTCATGTCCATCCCGGAGGCGGCGCAGCTCGTGCTGCAGGCCGGCTGCATGGGGCTGGGCGGCGAGATCTTCGTGATGGACATGGGCGAGCCGGTGAAGATCGTCGACCTGGCGCGCGACATGATCCGGCTCTCGGAGCTCTCCGAGGAGGAGATCAAGATCGTCTACACGGGGCTTCGCCCCGGCGAGAAGCTCTTCGAGGAGCTGCTCGCCGACGACGAGCACACGCGGCCCACGCCGCACCCGAAGCTGCGCGTGGCCAAGGCGCGCGACGCGCAGCCGCGCGAATGGGTCGACGAGCTGGTGGCGTGGCTGGCCCAGGACCGCATCTCGGGCGACGCCGAGGTGCGGCGCGACCTGAAGCGCTGGGTGCCGGAGTTCCAGTCGCAGGTGCGGCCCAAGCTCAAGGCGGTGCCGGGAGCGAAGGCGGCCTGAGGCTGGCGGGGAAGGGAAAATCGTTGGCGCGCCCGACACGATTCGAACGTGCGACCCCTGCCTTCGGAGGGCAGTACTCTATCCAACTGAGCTACGGGCGCGTAGGT
>JAABQW010000038.1 GCA_011391275.1 Betaproteobacteria bacterium | reverse complement strand
TGGTGGGACGGATCAGGCTACCCTCGCGGACTCAAGGGCCTCGCCATACCCAAGAGCGCCCGAATTGTGGCCTTGGCTGATGCCTTTGACGCAATGACTCACGGCCGCCCCTATGCGAAGGCCGTCCCGATCGAAAGTGCCCTGGACGAGATCGCCAAGCTGAGGCGTAAGCAGTTCGACCCGGAGCTTGCCGATCACTTTCTGGCGCTGGTCCGCCGCCTGGCAGCCGAAAAGGAGGATCTCGACACCTACCTCGGCAAGGCCGCCCGCAACTCTCCCTTCCTCAAGGCCCGCGCCCGCATCAAGAAAATGCTGGCTCAAGGTCGTGATTCCACGGACCTTTCCAACGAGTCCCCGCCTCCCGGCACCCCTTTGAATTGACCGGAGTCGCCCGGAAACCTATAATTCCGGGTTGACCGATTCCCCGATAGCTCAGTCGGTAGAGCGACGGACTGTTAATCCGCAGGTCGTAGGTTCGAGCCCTACTCGGGGAGCCAGGATTCAGCTGCAAGATCAGTTAGTTGACAGCGAAAGTGCCCGCCCTGCGCGGGCATTTTTTCGTCCTGCAAACACCGACTGCGGACTCCGGTGAACTGTCGCGGCCGCCGCTCTCGCGGCCGCCCGCCCCGCTTCCCAACGGGAATCGCCCCCCGCCCGGACCGCCGGCCCACACGATTTTTCGGCAAGCCGCCTCCGAACGGCGTAGCTTTGGCTCCATGCCTGCCAAGCCCGCCTGCCCACATTGCCAATCGCCGTTCGTACAGCGAGATCAGCTGTCGCCGGGCAGGTACCGGTGCCGGAGCTGCAATCGCGCGTTCAGTGCTTCGGAGCCCGCAAAGGCCGGGCACGGCAAGCGAAAGTCCTCCTGAGGAATGGAAAAGGCCCGCCAAACCTGGCGGGCCTTTTTCCTTGGCGACTTCAGTCCTCGCGCGGCTTGCGGCCGCCCGCCCCTACTTGATCGGCGTCATCGAGGTCGGGCGCCCGCTGGCGGTCATGTACTCGGGCGTCGAGCGAAGGATCACGTTGGGGTCGAAGACCTGGTCCGACTTCGGCTGGCCCGCGACGTTGGTGCCCTGGACGATCATCGGCGAGCAGTTGAGCATGAACTGCCAGCGCAGGTGCTGGTTCTTCATGCGCAGCTCGTCCTGGTGCTTGCGCCAATCGGGCCCATCCATGGCAAAGGGCGGCTGGGAGGCGCGGTAGGTGACGTTCTGGTTCGAGTCGATGATCTCGTAGCAGTCGGCCAGCGCATGGGTGGCCGGGAGAGAAAGCGCGAGCATCGCGGCGGCAAGGGCAGTAGGGCGTGTACGCATCGGGGTTCCCCCAGGTTGGGCAGTGCGCGTTCGGTGGTCTTGGTCGGTTGATTTGCTGTGCGTGCAGGGATTATTGCCCAGTCGCTGCCGACTTGGCCATAGCCCCCTCCCCTTGGGTCAGGGCGGGGCGGCCCGCTCGAACGTCGCGCGCACGTAATCGTCTCCCCGTCGCAGGAGGCGCCCGCAACGCAGGTACCGCACGGCTTCCCCCACCGTCGCCTCGAAGACACGGCCGTCCTTCCAGTGCTCCGGCGGCAGCAGCATGTTGGCCGGCTGCGTCGGCGTGGAACCGTCGGAGAGGATGATCGCCCGCACGCTGTTGAAGGCGAACTGTCGCGCGGAATTCTCCGAGAATGCGTTTTCCTCGTCCTTCGTGATGACCGGGCGCAGCGAGAGCGCCCGGGGATTGCGGCCGATGATGAAGATGCTGGCGTGCAGCCCGCGGGCGGACTCGGCGTGCAGGGCGCGGATCACGCCCAGCCAGTATCCGTCCTTGTCGCCCGGGGAAACGCAGACCACGTCGCCGCACCGCACCGCATCGCCCAGGCGCTGGGGAATCTCCGCGCCGATTTCATGGCCGCCGGTGTCCTTCAGCGCCCACGCTTCGGGCGCCTGCGCCGGGACATCGCCGTCTTCCGCCAGCGTCAGCACCATCTTGGCGGTCCCGGCCGTCGACAGGTGTTGCCAGGTCTGCGCATAGCCGTGGGTGACCTTGAGCGTGCCCGTTGCCGGCGTGCGCTCGGGTGGCGCATACGCAGGCGCCGCCCCCAGGAACCCCACCAGATGCTGGATTGCGGAGAGCTGCACTTGCGGGGCCAGGGCCTTGCCGAAAGTCCCGATCTCCGCCGTGCCTGTCGTTGCCAACTGCTTGTGGATGCGCCCCAGAGCCTCGTATCCCGTGCCAATGCCGAAATACCGGTGTCCCGCATCCGGATTGGGCGCCAGGCTGGCCGCGCGGCGGGGAGGCCCTTCGCCGGTCGGGTCGAAGCAGAACGGGTTGTCGGCGGTGCCGGGCGGGCGGAGCGTGAAGTCGTCCCCCAGTTGCTCGATAGCCCAGTCGGCCACTTCGATCTGCTCGGGCGTGAGCATCTCCGGCGTGCACGACTGCAGCATCAGCAGCCGCAGCAGTTCCTGGTTCACGGTGGTCGCCGTTTTCTGGACGGCGTGCATCCGAACGGGCAGCCCCGCGCAATCGGCCGACTCCGCGTTGCGATGGACGGAATACGCCATCCGCCAAAGTACCGGCGGCACGCCCAGGTAGCGAACGAGGTGGAACTTCAGCAGCATCCGGCAGGCATGCAGCGCCCGTACCGCGTCCGCCGCCGCGGGGGGCTTGAGCGACGGGTCCGTGGCCGCTTCCCGCAGCAGGTGCACGGCCGATTTGCAGAGCGCGACCGTCAATTCGACCAGGAAATTGTTGAGCGGGTGCCACGATGCCTCGCGCTCCGCCTGCTTGCCGGGCTGTTTCGCAAAATACTGCGCGAGCAGCACGGACAGGTGCCGGTAGCTCGCCTCCTCGATGTGCGACAGGATCTCGCAGCGCAGCCTCTCGTCGCGGTCGGGAATTGCCTTGATCGCGTCGAGCCAGGCGGTGAGGTCCTTCAGCGCGGCGAGCGGCTCGGCCTTGCGCAATTCCGCCAGCAGTTTCGCGGCCGCTGCCGGGCTGCGCATCGGGTGATCCGGGTTTCCGTCGTCCTTCTTGATCCAGTCCAGGATCTGCATGCTCGCGAAGCGGCGTGGTCCAAGGGCGATTATAGGGGTGCTCGCGGCAGCCCGGGCGCTGGAGCGGCGGATGTCCGCCTCGCCCCGGCCGCGTTTCGCGCATCGGAGTGGCCCGCCAGCGCCTGCCTGGCCTGCACCTGAAGCGCCCGCCACGTCCGCTCCCATTCCCCGTCCTTGGGAAAGGTGAGCGCTATTCGCCTCACCACCTCCTCGAGCGCCGCTCCCCTCGATCGCTCCTGTTCCGCGAGCGCCATGGCCGCGCGGTAGGCGTCCGCGTTCACCAGTTCCACGGGCTCGTCCCGGCAGACGCCCACGCAGGGTGCGGAGGCCTCGACCCGCCCGCACCCGATGCACTGCCACGCCTTGATCGTCTCCGCCGCGTCCGCCATGTCGTTTCCTTGAACTGGTCCGGTTGCCGTGTCCCGTCGCCGGTGGTATTTTAAGCTGCATCATATATGCTGTTTAAAGGCCCGGCATGCCCTACGTCGTCACCGAAGCGTGCATCAAATGCAAGCACACCGACTGCGTCGACGTGTGCCCCACCGACGCCTTCCGCGAAGGCCCCAACTTCCTTGCCATCGACCCCGACGAGTGCATCGACTGCACGCTGTGCGTGCCCGAATGCCCCGTCGAGGCGATCTATGCCGAGGACGACGTGCCCAAGGCGCAGAGCGAGTTCATCGCCCTGAACGCGGAGCTCTCCAAGGCCTGGCCGCCCATCGTCGAGAAGAAGGAAGCGATGCCGGAGGCCGCAACCTGGGCCGCCGTGAAGACCAAGCGCGCCGAGCTCGATCGCGGCCCCGCGGCCGCCTGAACCGCCCCTGTTCCCCACCGAGGATCATTCCCATGAACCAGCCCGCCCAGCCCCACGCCCACCTTTCCCCGGACCTGATCTACCCCTTCGACGCCCGCGGCATCGCCAAGCGCTTCCGCCACGCCGCCATCTTCGGCGCGCTCGATGCCCTGCAGCCCGGCGACACGATGCGCTTCGTGAACGACCACGACCCCCTGCCCCTCCTGGCCCAGCTGCGCGCGCGTTACGGCGAGGCCGTGGCGATCGAGTACCGGCAAAGGGAGCCGGGCGCCATCGTGATCGACTTCGTGGTGCGCCAGTAGCGGCGCCCTAGATGCCCGTCGCCTCGCGCATCGCCTCGCGCCAGCGAGCGTAGCGCCGGCGAAGGGCCTCGTCGGCCCGGGGCGCGAAGACCTCCTCCGCGGCCGCCTCGTTCCATCGCTCGGGCATGCCCGCCGCGAGGTAGCCGATGCCCCGCGCGGTGGCCTCGGCGTCGTCGCGCCGGTGCACGGGCAGGCCACTCACCGAGGCGAGCCGCCGGCACAGCCCATCGAATCGCGACAGGCCCCCGCTCACGCGGATCCGCCTTGCGGGCGGCACGTACTTGCCGATCTCGTCGATGTTGGCCTGCAGCAGGAAGGCGATGCTCTCGACGACCGCCACCGCCTTCCGCCACGGCTCGACGGCACCCGTTGAGCCGGGGTCGAGGACAAACCGCGACTCGAAGTCCGGCTTCCAGAACGGGCCGCCCAGCCCCGCGATGCCGTTGAGGAAGACAGGCGGCTCGCCGGGCGCCTCCAGCCAGGCCGGCAACTGCGCGATGGCGTCCTCGATGCCCAGCCCGGTTTTCAGCCACTCGAGCGCCGTCCCTGCCCCGTTCACGTTGCCCTCCAGCGCGTAGACGGTGCCCTTCCCGTCGTCCAGGATGATCCCCGTGAGGCTCCGTGGCGCGTAGGCAGGTTCCGTGGTCACCGCGCGCTGCATGAAGGCGCTGGTGCCGATGTTCACGTAGGCGGAATCCTCCTCCGGCCGGCCGAAGGCGAACACGGCGGCAGACTGGTCGCCGTTCACCGCCACCAGCGGGAAGGTGATGCCTTCCACCCGCATCGTCCCGAACCGGCCGCAGGTGGGCGCGCTTTTCGGCAGGTGTCCCGGCGGCACGCCGAAGAGCGCGAGGAGCTCCGGATCCCAGTCGCGCGTGTGGATGTTCCAGAGCTGCGTGCGGGCCGCGCACTGCGGGTCGGCGACCATCGCCTGTTCCGCCGTGAGCCGGTAGACGAGGAAGCTCGCCTGCGGGCCCCAGCAGAGCGTGCCGTCGGCCAGCGCCTCCCGCACCGCGGGGAGGTTGTCGAGCGCCCAGCGCAGCTTGCTCGCCCCGTAGTGCGCGGAAAGGAAGAGCCCCGTCTTGCGGTGCACCTCCTCCGCCTGCGGCTCGAACCGGCGCAGCCACTCGTGGCCGCGGCGGTCCTGCCAGCTGAAGACCGGCCCGAGCGCGCGCCCGCCGCGGGCGTCCCAGCAGGCACAGCTCGCGCGCTGGCTGGCGAGCCCGGCGGCCACGATGTCCTGCCGCCGGTCGCCCAGTTGCTCGATCGCCGCGATGATGGCGGTGTAGATGGAGGAGACCATCTCCTCGCCGTCCTGCTCGGCGCGGTCGGGCTGCGGGCGCGTGAGCCCGATATCCTTGGAGCCGGTGGCGACCACGGCGCCGCGTGCATCCAGCACCACCGCTCGGCTGGCGTGCGTGCCCTGGTCGATCGCGAGGTAGAGGGGCTCCCCGCTCACGGGGTCCTGGCTCCTCAGGCCGGCTCCGCCACGGAAGGCAGGCCGGAGAGCGCCATGGCGAGCTCCTTCTCGTCGTAGTCGATGTCCTTCAACTTCCCGCCGAAGTAGTCGATGTAGGCCTGCATGTCGAAGTGGCCGTGGCCGCACAGGTTGAAGAGGATCGAGCGCGACACGCCCTCCTCCTTGCACTTCAAGGCCTCCACGATGGCGCCCTTGACCGCGTGGTTCGCCTCCGGCGCGGGCACGATGCCCTCGGCGCGCGCGAACTGCACGCCCGCCTCGAAGCAGGCGAGCTGGTGGTAGGCCGTCGACTCGATGAGCCCCAGCTCCTGCAGGTGCGACACCAGCGGCGCCATGCCGTGGTAGCGAAGCCCGCCCGCGTGGAAGCCCGGCGGCGTGAAGGTGGATCCCAGCGTGTGCATCTTGGTGAGCGGCGTGAGGTGCGCGGTGTCGCCGAAGTCGTAGGCGTAGCGCCCGCGCGTGAGGCTGGGGCACGCGGCCGGCTCGACAGCCACGATGCGCATTTTCCTGCCGCCGCGCAGTTGCGCGCCGATGAACGGGAAGGCGATGCCGGCGAAGTTGGACCCGCCGCCCGTGCAACCCACGATCACGTCGGGGTAGTCGTTGGCCATCTCGAGCTGCGCGATCGCCTCCTGGCCGATGACGGTCTGGTGCAGGAGCACGTGGTTCAGTACGCTGCCCAGCGCGTACTTGGTGTCGTCGCGCTGCGCGGCCACTTCCACCGCTTCCGAGATGGCGATGCCCAGGCTCCCCGGGTGGTCGGGGCGCTTGGCGAGGATCTCGCGGCCCGAATGCGTCTCGTTGGAGGGCGAGGCGATGCAGCGCGCGCCGTAGGTCTCCATGAGCGCCCGGCGGTACGGCTTCTGGTCGTAGGACACGCGCACCATGAAGACTTCCACCTCGAGCCCGAATACCCCGCCCGCGAACGCGAGCGAGCTGCCCCACTGCCCGGCGCCCGTCTCGGTGATGAGGCGCTTCACGCCGGCCTGCTTGTTGTAGAACGCCTGTGCCACGGCCGTGTTGGGCTTGTGGCTGCCGGCGGGCGAGACGCCCTCGTACTTGTAGTAGATGCGCGCCGGGGTCTGCAGCGCCTTCTCCAGGCGACGGGCGCGGTAGAGGGGCGAGGGGCGCCATTGCCGGTAGACGTCGCGAACGGGCCCGGGGATCTGGATCTCGCGCTCTGTGGAGACCTCCTGGAGGATCAGCTCCATCGGGAATAGCGGTGCCAGGTCGTCCGGGCCGATGGGCTGCTTCGTGCCGGGGTGCAGCACCGGCGGCAGCGCCTTGGGCAGGTCGGCCGCGATGTTGTACCAGGCCTTCGGGATGCGTCCCTCGTCGAGGACGTACTTGACGGTGTCGTTCATGGCTTTCTCTCTCCGCAAATGGACGTGGCGTGTCTTCCGGGCACCAGTTTACCCGGGCCCGGGACACGCTATCGGCCGGCGGCCTGCCGGCGATTGACGCCGATCAAGCCGCCGCGGAAGGAAGCCCCGTCAGGCGAAGGTGTCGCGCATCAGCGTGCGGAACCAGATGAACATGTCCTCGTAGTGGTCCCCGCTCGCGGCAGTGGCCTCGCCGGTGGCGCCCGGCACCGCCTTCATCGTGCGGGTGGCGGGGTCGTAGGCGAAGACGGCCGTGAGCCAGGATGCCGACTTCATCGTGATGGGCGAGTAGCAGGACGAGTTGGTGACGGGCGAGGGATCCGGGGCCCCGCCGCCCAGCATCCGCAGGATCGCGTCGGCGCACACCTTGCCTTCCTGGTTGCCGATGTGGCCGGCCTTGGGCTGCGTCGTCGCCGCCGCATCCCCGATCACGTGGATGCCGGGCTGCGCCGTCGATTCGTAGCTCAGCACGTCCACGCCGGCGAATCCGCGCGCGGCGTTGGCCACGCCGATGTCCGCAAGCAGCCGCGGGCCGGTGTTCGTCGGAATCACGTTGAGAACGTCGCCCCTGAAGGCGCCCATCGGCGTGTGGATCGTCCTAGAGGCGGTGTCCACGAAGTCGACCGGCGCATTCGGCACGTACGAGATGACGCCCGCGTGCGTGACCTC
>JAABQW010000037.1 GCA_011391275.1 Betaproteobacteria bacterium | reverse complement strand
GAGCACCGAGCAGGGCACCGAGATCAGGACGCCGGTCGGCAACAACGGCCTCGGGTTCACCTTCGTCGACGCCCTGGGCGGCGTCGACCCGCAGCAGCTCCAGGACATCGTGATCGCAGGCAACTCCACCCTGGCCGGGCAGGCGCAACCGGCCGACATCACCCGCGAGGCCGGCAACCTGCGCTCGTACCGCATGTATCCGGGACTCGGCGTGGCACTCGAGCCTTCGATCGACGGCGGCACGGCCCGCGACGCGCGGTCGTTCTCGTCCGGCGGCCTGGACTTCACCGTCGGGCGCTGGGAGGGCGCGAGCTTCGGCTACTTCGGCCCGGGTACCGGTGCGCCGGCCTCGGGGAGCGTCCACTGGATCATCTCCGGCTCCGGCTACCCGCCCTACCTGAGCGAAGTGCTCACCGGAACCGTCCTGTACGGGCCGGTCGTGCACACCTCGCCCACGAACCAGCTCAACACCTCGGGGACCCTCACCGGTGCCCAGCTCGACGTGAACTTCACGAACCGCACGCTTACCGCCAGCATCAGCGTCGCGATGCCGGCGGCGGGCGCCAACTCGGGGGGCAGCTGGCAGCTGACGGCGCCCGACGTGCCCATCACCTTCGGGTCCTTCTTCGCATCGTCCTCCGACCGCCTGCGCATCACCAACGGGGCGGGGCAGAACTCGACTGGCAACGCAGCGCTCTTCGGAAGCATCGAGGGAAGCTTCGTGGGTTCCGGCCTCCAGGGCGCGGCGGTGGGCTACAGCTTCACCGACCAGACGCCGTCTTCGTCGTCCAACTTCAACTCGGTGAATGGCGTGATCGGGTTCCAGGGCCCCAGCCAGAACGTGAACGCCGAGTACCGGGACGGCCTCGTGTCCGATCCCATGGGCATCCTCGGCAGCTCGCTGGTGCGCAACTTCAGCACGTCCAACCGCCCGGCCGAGGTGACCGCGGACGCGCAAGGCCGCGCCACCGCCTTCGCCGCGCCGTTCCAGATCCACGGCGGCCACCAGTCCTACGCCCTCGGCAGCGCCTCGGTGGCGCAGTCGGGGCTCGACCCCGAGACGGGCCTCATCTGGGGCCGCTGGGCCGGCGGCGTGGCGATCGTGACCGGCGGCGGCGTGCAGCAGTCGCTGCCGCTCGACCGGCACAGCCTGCATTACGTGTTCTCCGGCGTGCAGAACGGCCCGGTGACGCTGCCGCTCACCGGCACCGCGACCTACGAGCTCGTCGGCCAGACCAGCCCCACGGATGGCCTGGGCAACGTGGGCACCCTCAACACGGCGACCCTCGCCGCGGACTTCACCCGGCGCACGGTGGATCTCGGCGTCAACCTCACGGTGGGCGGCCAGTCGATCGTCGCCTCGGCCAACAGCGTGCCGATCTACCGCGACCAGTACTTCTCGGCCTACCGCGGCATCGTCCCGCCGGGGCTGCCGGTGCCGCAGCTCCTCATCATCACCTGCCAGCCCACGTGCGCCAACGCGGTGGGATCGGTCGACGGTTTCTTCGCCGGCCGCACGGGGCAGGGGGCGGGGATGATGTACAACCTCAACGGCGCGACCGGCGCGACCGCCTTCCGCCGGCCGGGCGGCTGAGCGGGACAGGAGCGCCGGGGCCCCTCGATGGCGAATCGCGTCCTCTTCGGCTGGGAGCTGGGGGAAGGCAACGGTCACCTGCGGCCGTACCTGTCCCTGCTTCACGAGCTGGCCGGACGCGGCTGGGAGGTCGGCGTCGCGCAGCGCAACACCGCAGTCGCGGCCAACGAGCTCGCCGCAACGGGCTGGCCCGTCTTCCAGTCGCCGGTGTGCCAGAACGAGTTTTCCGGGATCTCGTCCACGCCGGCCAACTTCACGGAGGCATGCCTCGCGGCGGGGTTCGCCCACGCGGAATCGCTGCTTGGCCTTGTGGGCGGCTGGCGCGCGTTGTTCCGTGCCTACCGGCCCGATCTCGTGGTCGCCAACTTCGCGCCCTCGCTCATGCTCGCAAGCCATGCCTCCGGCGTGCCGGCCCTCAGGATCGGCACGGGGTTCAATTGCCCGCCGCACGGCAGCCGGCCCCCGCTGATCCAGGCGTGGTCGCCGGGCCTGGACGAAAGGCTCGAGCGCGCGGAGACGCATGCGCTCAAGTCGGCCAACTCGGTGATGCGAGCGCTGGGCCTTCCTGCCCTGACCGGTCTGGAGGCTGCGCTCGAGGGGAGCGGCACGCTCCTCGCGACGATTCCCGCGATCGATCCGTTCGCCGCACGGCCGGTGACGCACGAGTACATCGGCCCCTTGCCGGCTTCCCGCCTTGCCTCCACGCAGGGTGACCCGCCGGAGATATTCGCCTCGCTTCGCATGGACCACCCCCATGTCGAGGCGGCATTGCAGTCGCTGCGCACGAGCGGGCTACGCGTGTGGGCCTACGTCCCGGACGCGACTCCGGCCTGGTGCGCGAGGATCTCGACCGGCGACATGCAGGTCTCTTCGCAACCGTTCGACTTGCCGACGGCCCTGGGCACCTGCCGCGCCGTCGTCACCTACGGCGGTCACAGCGTGGTGCTCGCGGCGCTCGTCGCCGGGCGACCGCTGCTCCTGCTGCCCGGCACCGGCGAACAGGAACTCACCGCGATGAAAGTGACGTCGCTCGGCGCGGGCATCGCGGTGGGCCGAGACGAGCGCCCCGCGCGCGTCGCCGCGGGCCTGAAACGCATTCTCCAAGAGGCGGCCTTCACCGAAGCCGCCCGGCGCATCGAAACTGACCAATCCCCCGATGTCGGATCCCGCGCGCTGGCCCGCGCGGTGGAGGCCTGCGAGGCCACCGTGATGCCGTCCGCGGTCTCCCTTAAGGTGGTGCGATCATGAACGCGAAACGAGCTGCTTTCCTCACCGACTCACGCCCCGGCACCACCCCGCGTCCGGTCGCCGTGGCCCTGGCCGGCATCGGCTTCGCCGCCGCGCTCCTCGCTCCTGCGCCCGACGTGGTGGCGGCCCAGCCCGTCCCGGCCGTGCAGGCGCGGGACATCGGTCGCGACAGGTTGCATGTCGCGCAGGCATTCGCGAACGACCACTTGAACAAGCCCGGCGCAATCGGGGTCCGTTCCGCCAGTTCCCGCGCGAAAGTGCTCCAGACACTCACGGTCGTTTCGACGGCGGACACGCTGTCGGCGCCGTTGCTGACGGGCACGCTCCGGGAGGTCCTCGCCTTCGCCAACTCGAGCTGCGTCTACGGCGACCTCTACCAGGTCGGGTTCGCCATTCCCGGGGCGGGTCCGCACACGATCGCGACGAACTCCGGCTTCCAGATCCTCTGCGGCAACGTGAACATCGACGGCTATTCCCAGGCGGGCTCGTCTCCCAACACGATCCCGGCAGCGCGCGCCGGCTCGAACGCGGTGATCCAGGTGGTGATCGACGGCTCCGGGATGACGGGGGGCAACCTCTTCGAAGTCGGCGGCAGCAACTCCCTGGTCCAGGGTCTCGCGCTCACGAACTGGCCGACGTTCGGCAACGCGATCCACGTGACCGGGTCGAACAATGCCATCGCCGGAAACCTCATCGGGCTGGGTGCCACGGGCACGGCCTGCTCGGTGACCCCCGGCGCTTCCAAGACCGGCATCGGCGACGGGGGGTTCGCGACCTCCATCGGCGGGCCGTTACCGGCCCACCGGAACGTGATCGGTTGCGCCACCGGCAACGGCATCTCCCTCATCAGCGGCAGCGCAACGGTCCTCGGCAACATCATCGGCGCCGCAAAGGATGGGGTATCCCCGGCATCCAACCAGGGCCATGGCATCGGCCTCACCGCCTCCGGGGACGTGGTCGGCGGGCAGGGGACCACCGAGGGCAACGTCATCGCCTACAACGGCGGGGCCGGCGTGCAGTTCGGATGCTTCCCCAGCCTGGTGTCGGGCAACGACATCTTCCTCAACTCGCTGGTTGGCATCGACTCGTTCGCATCGCTTCCCACCGACTCGATCGTCGTGACCTACGCGGGCGGAAACACGAGCATCGATTATTCGATCTCGGGCTTTTCCGCCAACCAGAACGTGATGACGGAGTTCTTCGACAACTCGAACCTCCTGCTCGGCCTGGACCAGGGGCAGCAGTACTTCGCCTCGTGCGCCATCTTCACGAGCGGCCCGGCCCCTTGGAACTGCACGGCGACGCTGCCGGGCATCTACCGGAACCTCACGCGGACGTTCACGGCGTTTTCGCAGACCTCCAGTTTCTACGGCTCGCTCCTCACGCCGGACATGTCGCCGTCCACGACCTCGCTCAACTTCGGCACGGTTCTGGTGGGTCAGTCGAGTGCGGTGACGCCGCTCACGATCACCAACCCGGGACCGGGCGACCTCTTCCTCGACTCGATGGCGCTGACGCTCGGCGATTACCGGGACACGACAGGAGGAGCGCCTCCCAACAGCCTGCACTGGTGCGGGCTCGGGTCCGACGCCACCGGTGCGCCCCTGGGCGGGCCCTCGGCGATTCCCGTCCTCTCCGGCACCAGTTGCGTCCTGAACCTCGTCTTCACGCCGCAGAACAGCGGCGCGCGCAACGCCACGCTCACGCTGAACGATGCCCAGTCCCCGGCCAACGGGCTGGTGATCAACCTGCTCGGATCGGGCAGCGTCACGCCGCCCGCGGTCAACTGGACATTCAACCCCGTCTCGGTGCTCCAGAACACCGCCTCGCAGCTGCGCCTGTCGATCACCAACCCGAACGGCGCGCCGTTCGTGAACCCGAACTTCACGTATCCGCTGCCGGCGAACCTCCTCGTGGCATCCTCGCCCAATGCAACCAACCCGCTCGCCCCGTGCGCCGGCTCCTTCCTGCCCCCTTCCGCGGGCGCCACATCGTTCACGGTGAACGGGCTCTCGGTGCCCACGGGCGGCACCTGCGACTTCACGGTGGACGTGAGCTCCGGCACCGTCGGGAGCTACCCCGTGACCATGGCGGCCGGCGCGATCGTGGGCACCGTCCTCGCGGTGCCGGTCTCGAACGCCGCGTCCAACACGGCCACGCTCACGGTCAACGCGCCGGCGACGCCGGCGTTGCAGCTCACGCCCGGCGGCCTCAATTTCGGCAACGTGACCGTGGGATCGCCCGCGCCGGCACAATCGACGCAGCTCTCCAACATCGGCACGGCGAACCTCATCCTGAGCGCTATCTCCATCACGCCCGGTGACTTCACGCAGACGAGTACCTGCCCCATCGGCCCGCCGGGCCTGTCGCCAGCGGGCAATTGCGCGATAACCGCCGGGTTCACCCCGACGGCGCTGGGCACGCGCATCGCGGACATCACCATCGTCTCCAACGCCGCCTCGTCGCCCGACCTCCTGCCGCTGACCGGAAACGGCGTGGCCGTGCCGACGCCGATCCCCACGCTCACGCCCTCCGGGCTCACTTTCCCGACGCAGACCGTGGGCACGACCTCCGCGCCGCAGGCGGCCACGCTCTCCAACGCGGGCACGGCGCCCCTCCTCATAGCGTCGATCATCACCGAAGGCGACTTCGCGCAGTCGAACGCCTGCCCGCCGAGCCTGGCACCCGCGGCCTCCTGCGGCATCTCGGTCACGTTCGGGCCGGTAGCGCCCGGCACGCGCTCGGGCTTCCTCAAGGTCTTCGACGACGCGTCGGGCAGCCCGCACTTCATCCCGCTGACGGGCACGGCCACCGTGCCGCCGGTGCCGACCATCAGCGCGCCCACGGCGGTGAGCTTCCCCCCGACCCAGGTGGGTGGCGTCTCCCCGCCCTCGACGGTCACCGTTTCCAACGTCGGCGGCGGACCGCTCTCCGTCTCGGCGGTGGAAATCGTGGGCAGCGGTTACGCGGTCACCTCCCAGACCTGCACCTCGGCGCCGGTGGCGCCGTCGGGAAGCTGCACCGTCACGCTCACCTTCGCGCCCGACGCGGTCGGCAACGTCGTCGCCACCCTGCGGCTCCTCAGCAACGCGCCCACGAGCCCGACTCTCATTGGCCTCACGGGCGAGGGCACCGGAACGCCGGTCGGCACGCTCGCGGCCTCGCCCGGCACGGTCGACTTCGGCACGCAGGAGGTCGGCACGACGACCCCTGCGCAGCCGGTGGTCGTGACCAACGCGGGTTCGGGCACCGTCACCGTGTCCGGCGTCACCGTGACGGGCGACTACGCGCAGTCGAACAACTGCTCGTCGCTCGCCTCGGGCAACTCCTGCACGATCAATGTCACGTTCACGGCGTCGGCGACGGGGCCGCGGCCCGGGTCGGTGTCCGTCGCGAGCGATGCCTCCAACTCGCCGCTCACGGTCAACCTGTCCGGGATCGGCGCGCCGATCTCCGCGCCGGTGATCGAGCTGTCGGCCTCGAGCCTCACCTTCGGCAACCGGCTCGTCGGTTCGGGGGCGCAGGTCCAGCCGGTGACGCTTCGCAACAAGGGCGGCGTGCCGCTCGCCATCGGCAGCTTCACGCTGACCGGCGAGTTCGTGCAGTCGACCACGTGCGGCGCCACCGTGGCCGCCGGCGAGAGCTGCCGGATCGACGTGGGGTTCCTGCCCACGATCCCGGGCCCGCGGCTCGGCAAGATGACGGTCACGAGCAACGCTTCGAACGGGACCCAGGTCGTGGACCTCGCCGGGACCGGCTGCCGGTTCACGTTCTTCAACCGGACTAATTCGCTCATCTGCCAGTAGCGTAGGATCGGTAACAGGCAGGCAGGAACGCCGCGCGTCGCCGGGCACCCTCGCGGGACCGCCCGGTGCCGCCGGCGGCCAGGATAACGGACGACGGACCGACCGTCGCCAGGAGCCAGACCATGAACGGCGCACACTCCGTTGCAAGACTCGCAGGCGTGGCAATCGCGGCGATCGCCGCGATGGTCCTTTCGACCGCACCGGCGCAAGCCGCCCCCGCGCGGATGACGGCCGCGAAGCCGATCTCCAAGGTGCTCGGCGTGCGCCTGCCAGGTGCCAAGGCGGGGGTGTGCACGCTGCCCGCGCCGAATCTCGTGGTCTCTCCCGCTCCCGTGGACATCCCGGCCACGCTGCGCGAAACGACCAGCGCACCGGTCCCGTTCGCGATCCAGAACACGGGCACGGGCACGCTCGTCGTGTCCTCGATCACGGCCTCGAATCCCCCGTGCGATTGCCCGCAGATCTTCTACGTGACCGACTTGAATGGCTGCGTGGGCCTACCCATCCCGCCGGGCGGCAGCTGCACGGTGAACGCCACCTTCTTCGCCTACGGGGGAACGGGCCAGACCTGGGGCGGGACGATAGACATCGCCAGCAACGACCCCGTCATCCCGATCTCCTCGTGGCCCATCCAGGGGACCATCGGCGCGAGCATGCTCTCGGTGTCGGCGTCCTCCCTCGACTTCGGCACCACCACGGTCGCGCCGGCGGCGCCGGTGCAACTGCCCCTCGGGATCAGCAATGCAGGCAACCTCCCTCTCACGGTTTACGGCGTCAGCATCTACGGCACCAGCGCCCCGGCGTACGCCGCCATCCCCGGCGCGAACTGCGCACCATACGGCACTTCATTTCCGCTCACGCTCCCGCTGGGTGCCGCCTGCGACATCACGGTCACCTTCACGCCCCCCGCGATCGGCATCTTCTCTAACGCCAGCCTCTACGTGAACTTCACGGACGGCTTCAACAACGATTCCGAGTGGCTGTCGCTCAAGGGAGTGGGGATCGGGACCGGGGGGTTGCTCGCCTACACCCCGACCAGCGTGCACTTCGGCTACCT
>JAABQW010000036.1 GCA_011391275.1 Betaproteobacteria bacterium | reverse complement strand
GCCTCAACTACCAGTACCGCGCGTTCGGCGTGCCGGGCCTGGGCCTCAAGCGCGGGCTCGCGGAGGACCTCGTGGTCGCGCCCTACGCCTCGGCACTCGCGCTGATGGTGGCGCCCGAGGAGTCGTGCGCGAACCTGCAGCGCCTGGCCGGCGACGGCCTGGCCGGGAGGTTCGGCCTGTACGAGGCGATCGACTACACGCCGGCGCGGCTGCCGCGCGGGCAGGCGAGCGTCGTCGTGCGCTCCTTCATGGCGCACCACCAGGGGATGATCCTGCTGTCGCTCGCGTACCTGCTGCTCGGCCGCCCGATGCAGAAGCGCTTCGAGGCGGATCCGCTCGCCAGGGCGACGCTCCTGCTGCTGCAGGAACGCGTCCCGAAGGCGGCGGCACTCCACCCGCACTCCGCCGAGCGCTCCGCAGTCCCCGACATCCCCGGCGGGCCGGAGGCGCCGGTGCGCGTGCTGGCGACCCCCGACACGGCGATCCCCGAGGTGCAGCTGCTGTCGAACGGCCGGTACCACGTCATGGTCACGAACGCCGGCGGCGGCGCCTCGCGGTGGAAGGATCTCGCCGTCACGCGCTGGCGCGAGGACAGCACGTGCGATTCCTGGGGCACGTTCTGCTACATCCGCGACGCGGCGAGCGGGGAGTTCTGGTCCGCCGCGCACCAGCCGACGCTCAAGCGCGCGGATCGCTACGAGGCGATCTTCACCGAATCGCGCGCCGAGTTCCGCCGCCGGGACGGCGACTTCGAGTCGCACACCGAGATCGTCGTCTCCCCGGAGGACGACATCGAGCTGCGCCGGCTGCGCATCACCAACCGCTCGCGCACGCGGCGCACGATCGACGTCACGAGCTACGCGGAGGTGGTGCTCGCGCCGCCGGCCGCCGACGCGCTCCACCCCGCCTTCTCCAACCTCTTCGTGCAGACGGAGATCGTGGCGCTCGGCCAGGCGCTCCTGTGCACGCGACGGCCGCGCTCCCGGGACGAGGCGGCGCCCTGGATGTTCCACCTCATGGCCGTCCACGGCGCGCAGTCGCTGGGCGTGTCCTGCGAGACGGACCGCTCCGCGTTCATCGGGCGCGGGCGCACGGTCGCCGAGCCGCGCGCGATGATCGAGCCGGGGCCGCTGGCCGGCGGCGCGGGTTCGGTGCTCGACCCGGTCGTCGCGATCCGGCACCGCATCACCCTCGAGCCGCAGGAGACGGCGATCGTCGACATCGCCTCGGGCATGGCCGACACGCGGGAAGCCGCGCTCGGCCTCGTCGGCAAGTACCAGGACCGGCGGCTGGCCGACCGCGTTTTCGACCTGGCGTGGACGCACGGCTGGGTGGCGCTGAGGCAGATCAACGCCACGGAATCGGACGCGCAGACCTACGCGCGCCTCGCGAGCAGCGTGGTGTACGCCAACGCGTCGCTGCGCGCCCAGGCGGGCGTGCTGCTGCGCAACCGCCGCGGGCAGTCGGGGCTCTGGAGCTACGCCATCTCGGGCGACCTGCCGATCGTGCTGCTGCAGATCGGGGACGCGGAGAACATCGAGCTCGTCCGCCAGCTGGTGCAGGCGCACGCCTACTGGCGCCTCAAGGGGCTCGCCGTCGACCTGGTGATCTGGAACGAGGACCGCGGCGGCTACCGCCAGGTCCTGCAGGACCAGATCATGGGGCTCATCGCCGCCGGCATCGAGGCGCACGTGATGGAGCGGCCCGGCGGCATCTTCGTGCGGCGCGCCGAGCAGATCGCCGACGAGGACCGCATCCTGCTGCAGTCGGTGGCGCGCGCCATCGTCACGGACCGGCGCGGGAGCCTCGCGGAGCAGGTGGCGAGGCGCGCGCCGGCGGAGTCGCGCGTGCCCCGCCTCGAGCCGTCCCGCGTGCACCGCGGTGACGCGGCCCCGGGCCGGGCGCCGGCGCGCAGCCTCATCCTGGGCAACGGCCTCGGGGGCTTCACGCCCGACGGAAAGGAGTACGTCATCACCCTGCGCGCCGGCGAGTCGACCCCGGCGCCCTGGTGCAACGTGCTCGCGAACCCGGACTTCGGCACGGTGGTCTCCGAGAGCGGCGCGGCCTATACCTGGAGCGAAAACGCGCACGAGTTCCGGCTCACGCCCTGGCACAACGACCCGGTGAGCGACGCGGCCGGCGAGGCCATCTACCTGCGCGACGAGGAGACCGGCCACTTCTGGTCGCCCTCGGCACTGCCGCGCCGCGGCGAGGGCGACTACGTGACGCGCCACGGCTTCGGCTACAGCGTCTTCGAGCACCGCGAGGATGGCGTGAGCACGGAGCTCCGGGTGTACGTGGCCCCGGACGCGCCGGTGAAGTTCTCGGCGCTCAGGATCCGTAACGACTCGGGCCGGCCGCGGCGGATCTCGGCGACCGGCTACGTGGAGTGGGTGCTCGGGGACCTGCGACCGAAGACGGCGATGCACGTGGTAACCGAACTGGAGGGCAAGGGCGGCGCGATCCTTGCGCGCAACGCCTACAACACGGAGTTCCCGGAGCGCGTCGCCTTCCTCGACGTGGACGGAACGGCCCGCAGCGCGAGCGGCGACCGCACCGAGTTCCTGGGACGCAACGGCACGCTGCGCGATCCTGCGGCGATGGCGCGCACGCGCCTGTCCGGCAAGGTGGGCGTGGCGCTCGATCCGTGCGCGGCCCTGCAGGTCGCCTTCGAGCTGGCGGACGGCGAGGAGCACGAGGTCGTCTTCCGGTTGGGGCTGGGCCGCAATGCCGCCGATGCCGCGAGCCTCCTGCAGCGCTTCCGGGGGCCGGCGTCGGCCCGCGAGGCCCTGGAGGCGGCACGGGCGCACTGGGCGCACACGCTCGGCGCCGTGCAGGTGACGACGCCGGACGCGTCCCTCGACGTGCTCGCCAACGGCTGGCTCCTGTACCAGACGATGGCTTGCCGCCTGTGGGCGCGCAGCGGCTACTACCAGTCGGGCGGGGCGTTCGGCTTCCGCGACCAGTTGCAGGACGCGATGGCGCTCGTGCACGCGCAGCCCGCCCTGGTGCGCGAGCACCTGGTCCGTTGTGCCGGGCGCCAGTTCGTGGAAGGCGACGTCCAGCACTGGTGGCACCCGCCGTCGGGGAAGGGCGTGCGCACGCGCTGCTCCGACGACTATCTCTGGCTGCCGCTCGCGGCGGCGCGCTACGTGAAGGCGACGGGCGACGCCGGCGTGCTCGACGAGCCGGTGGCGTTCCTGGAAGGGCGCCCCGTGAACGCGGGGGACGACTCCTACTACGACGCACCGCGCCAGTCGGCGGAATCGGCCAGCGTCTACCGGCACTGCGTGCGCGCGGTCGAGCACGGCCTGCGCTTCGGCGCGCACGGCCTGCCGCTCATGGGCTCCGGCGACTGGAACGACGGCATGAACCTCGTAGGGATCGAGGGCGCCGGCGAGAGCATCTGGCTGGGCTTCTTCCTTTGCGAGGTGCTCCGGCAGTTCGGCGCGCTGGCGAGGGAGACGGGGGATGCGGACTTCGCCGACCGGTGCGACCGCGAGGGCGAGACGCTTCGGGCGAATCTCGACAGGCACGGCTGGGACGGCGAGTGGTACCGGCGCGCGTACTTCGACGACGGCTCACCGCTGGGATCCGCGGGCAACGACGAGTGCCGGATCGATTCCGTCTCGCAGAGCTGGTCGGTGCTCTCCGGCGCGGGCGACCCGGAGCGCTCGCGCAAGGCGATGCGTGCCGTGGACGAGCGCCTGGTGCGCCGCGTGCGCGGGCTCGTGCAGCTGCTCGACCCGCCCTTCGACAACGGCCGGCTGGACCCCGGCTACATCCGTGGCTATGTCCCGGGCGTGCGCGAGAACGGCGGCCAGTACACCCACGGCGCGATCTGGGCGGCGATGGCCTTCGCGGCGATGGGGGACCGGGAGCGCGCATGGGAGCTCGCCACGATGATCAACCCGGTGAACCGCGCGCTCACGCCGGAGGCGGTGGCGACCTACCGGGTCGAGCCGTACGTGATCGCGGCCGACGTCTACGCGCTCGAGCCGCACGTCGGGCGCGGCGGCTGGAGCTGGTACACGGGCTCGGCCGGGTGGATGTACCGGCTCCTCGTCGAGACGCTGCTCGGCGTGAGCCTCGAGGCCGGCCGGCTGCGATTCTCGCCCGGCCTTCCCGCGAGCTGGACCGGGTTCACGATGCGCTACCGGTTCGGCGAGACGTACTACGACATCGCCGTCCTCCAGCCGGCGGGCGGCGCGGAGGCGGCAACGCGTGGAGTCCGGGTGACCCTGGACGGCATCGTGCAGGCCGACGGCACGCTGCCCCTCGCGGACGATCGAGGCGCGCACCGGGTCGCGGTCGAAGTACTGGCGGGCCCACCCTAGCCCGTTTCCCCTTGGTGCGGCAGCGCACCGACCCGCGTGGTTTGCAGCGCGCATCCTCCGGGTTGCAGCACAAGCCGTTTCTCGTCACCTGAGCCGCTCTCTCCGAACCTGCCTACGCGGGTCGGACACGGCGCGCGGCAGGCGATAAAGCCCAGTAAGCCGGAGAACTTCCATGCGTCGAGTACTCGGAATTGCCACTCTTGTCCTGGCGACCCTCATGCCCGCCCACGCGAACGCCGCGAACACCTGGGGGACGGATTTCAGCGACCTCTGGTGGAACCGCGACGAAAGCGGATGGGGCGTGAACTTCGCCCACCAGGGCGACACCATCTTCATGACGCTCTTCGTCTACGGAGAGGACGACAGCGTGAAGTGGTACGTCGGCCCCGCCATGACCTACCGCAACGGGCTCGAGGGAATCGAGTTCCACGGGGCGCTCTACGAAACGACGGGCCCCTATCTCGGTCGCGCCTTCAATCCCGAGGAAGTCGTCAACAGGGTTGCCGGGGATGCCACGGTCCTCTTCCCGACGGGGCAACTGGCCCGCCTGCACTACACCGTCGACTACGTGACCCAGACCAAGTGGATCCGGAGGCAGACTTTCCGGGCCAACAACCTGACCGGAAGCTACATCGGCGCGACGATCGGGAGCACGTCGAACTGCGGGGCCGGTGCAGGCGCATTCGAGCACGTGTCGCAGTTCTCCGTGAACCACGCCGGTTCCGCCATCGTGATCCAGCGATCCGACAGCGGTGTGGCGAGCTGCACCTATTCCGGCGGCTACGAGCAGTCCGGCCGCATGGGGTTCATGACGGGCACGGTGTCCTGTTCCAACGGCCTGCAGGGAACCTTCGAGGCCTTCGAGGCGGAGGCGGGCTACCAGTCCTTCTCCACCCGCTACACCGCGGACTACGGCACTGGTTGCACGGAGTCGGGCCGGTTCGGCGGGATGAAGCGCGAATGAGCCCCGGGATCAACGGCGGCAACCGGTGGCTCCTGGTGTTCGCCCTGGCGGCGGCCGCGGCCGCCGGCGCGATGGCGGCCTCGGGCGCGCGCAGGCGCCGTGGCCGGGCGACGCGACATTCCGAGTATCGCGAGGATCTCAAGGCGTGGGAGAACGAGGGCGGCAACCTCGCCCCGGCAAGACCTGCGCCGATGCACCCGTGACACCGCGCGCCGGCGGACGAGTGATCCGGCGCAAGGCCATGCCCGCATTCCGCCGCGACGACCGTCGCGGCAACCGCTGCACGCACACCTGAAGGAAACAACATGTCGAAACTGATGATCGCGCTTTGCGCCACCGCCGGCCTGGGTCTTGCCGGCACCGTATCCGCCCAGATGATGGCCCCGAACACTTTCGTGGCACCGCTTTCGAAGGACGGCTACGCCGCCGCCAAGTCGAATGCCGAGGCCCAGTACAAGGTCGAGAAGAAGTCGTGCGATTCGCTCAGCTCCAACGCGAAGGACATCTGCGTCGCGCAGGCCAAGGGCAAGGAAAGCGTGGCCAAGGCCGACGCCCGTGCCGCCTACGAGAGCACGCCCAAGGCCCGCGAGAGCGCGCGCGTGGCGCTCGCCGAGGCGAACTACGACATCTCCATGCAGATGTGCGACGACAAGGCGGGCAACCCGAAGGATGTCTGCGTGAAGGAAGCCAAGTCGGCGCTCGTGAAAGGCAAGGCCGATGCCAAGGTCGACCGCGTTGCGGCCGACACGCGCCAGGACGGCGCGGCCAAGCGGGCCGACGCCCGCGAAGAGGCGAGCGCCGACAAGCGCGACGCCGAATTCAAGGTCGCGATCGAGAAGTGCGACACCCTGTCCGGCGCGGCGAAGGACGGCTGCGTGAGCGGCGCCAAGGTCCGGTTCGGCAAGTCCTGATCGCCATCTCGCACCCCGGCGCGCCCAGGCGTGCCGGGGTGCCCGGGGAAGCAGGAACACCCACCCAATCAAGGAGCATGGCCATGCGCGGATTTCTCAAGATTGCGGCCCTCGTCCTCGCGACGTTGGTGCCGCCCCACGCCCTTGCGGCGAACACCTGGGGCACGGACTTCAGCGACCTCTGGTGGAAGCCGAGCGAAAGCGGCTGGGGCGCCAACGTCGCGCACCAGGGCGAGATCATCTTCATGACAGTCTTCGTCTACGGCGCGGACAACAGGGTCCGGTGGTTCGTCGCCCCGGCCATGGCCTCCCAGGGAGGCGTCAACAGCATGACCTTCGTCGGCACGCTGCACGAGACCGCGGGGCCCTACCTGGGCGACACGACGTTCGATCCGCAGGCCGTGGGCATCCGGACCGTCGGCAATGCGATTTTGCAGTTCGGCGCCGTCGAGGCGGGGGTGCTCACCTACAGCGTGGACGGTGCGCAGGTCAGCAAGGCGATCGAGCGGCAGACGTTCCGCTCCAACAACCTTGCCGGCTCCTACTTCGGCTCCGAAGTTGGAGCAGTGGCCGGCTGCGGCACGGGATCGGCGGGCTTCGAGAACCACACGGCACTTGTCGTGAGCCAGTCCGGAAACGCGGTCTCGATCCTCACGACGCTCAGCGACACGCTGAGCTGCACCTACGCCGGCATCTATGCCCAGTCGGGAAGGATGGGGCGGATCCAGGGCACGATGACCTGCACGAACGGCTCGCAGGGGTCGTTTGTCGCCGCCGAGGTCGAGGCGGGCCACCTGGGGTTCCTCTCCAGGTACACCGTCGACTACGGGTCCGGATGCGTCGAAACGGGCCGCATGGGCGGGACGAGGCGCTAGGGAGCCGGGCCGCGGACCCTGGCCGGGCACGGCCGGGGTTCGGGAGGGGTTCGCTTTTGGTAGACTTGCGGTTTCGCCGCAAGCCTTGGCGCACCCCATGAAAACCAGCGAAATCCGCAAGAAATTCATCGACTTCTTCGCTTCCCAGGGCCACCAGCCCGTGGCCTCCAGCCCGCTGGTCCCGGGCAACGACCCCACGCTCCTCTTCACCAACGCCGGGATGGTCCAGTTCAAGGACGTCTTCCTCGGCACCGAGAAACGCGCCTACAACCGCGCGGTCACCTCGCAGCGCTGCGTGCGCGCCGGCGGCAAGCACAACGACCTCGAGAACGTGGGCTACACCGCCCGCCACCACACGTTCTTCGAGATGCTGGGCAACTTCAGCTTCGGCGACTACTTCAAGCGCGACGCCATTCGCTACGCGTGGGAACTCGTCACGCAGGTCTACGGGCTGCCGAAGGAAAAGCTCTGGACCACGGTCTACGAGACGGACGACGAGGCGTACGACATCTGGACGAAGGAGATCGGCGTGCCGCCCGAGCGCTGCGTGCGCATCGGCGACCAGCCGGGCGGGCGCAAGTACGAGAGCGACAACTTCTGGCAGATGGGCGACACCGGTCCCTGCGGCCCGTGCTCGGAGATCTTCTACGACCACGGCCCGGGC
>JAABQW010000035.1 GCA_011391275.1 Betaproteobacteria bacterium | reverse complement strand
CGTTGACCGCGATCCGGTACAGCCAGCTGAAGAACCTGAAGCGCGGATCGTACTCGCCGAGACGCTCGGAGACCTTGAGGAACACGGCCTGGGCGGTGTCGGCGGCGTCGTCGGCGTTGCCGAGCACCCGGTAGGCCGCGTTGTAGATCGGCCCCTGGTAGCGCGCCACCAAAGCCCCGAACGCGGCACGGTCGCCGTTGCGGCTGGCTTCCACCAGCACCTGGTCGTGGTCCCTGTCCACAATTACACGCGAGCGCGCGGAAAGTTGGCGGCGGGCGCTAGCGGGCCGGCTCGATCTCGAAGATCTGGTCGAAGCCGGAATACTGGAAGATGTCCTGCAGGTGGCGGTTCACGCCGGCCAGGCGCAGCTTGCCGCCCGCGGCGAGGAGCCGCTTCTGGGTCTTGAGGAGCACCCCCAGCCCGGCGCTGGAGATGTACTCCAGCCCGCCGCAGTCCAGCGTGACCGTCCCCTGGACCTTGTCGAGGAACGACTGCGCGGCCGGGCACTGGGCGGCGTCCAGCCGGCCGGTGATCACGACCACGTCCTGCGCGCCAAAGTCGATTGCCAGCATCACGCTTCCCCTGTCGATGATGCGTTTCCCGGTGCCGGCGTTCCCGCCAGCGTCTTCTTGAAAGTTATCCGGCTTTCCCGCCGCTCCGGGGAGTACTCGTAGTCCCAGGAGTCCACCAGCCTGCGGATGAGGTGGAGGCCCAGCCCGCCCGGCCTGCGCTGCTCGACGGGGAGGTCCACGTTCGCGTCGGGGGCCTTCGTCATGTCGAAGGGCTCCACGCCGATGTCCGTGAGCGCCACCTCGACGCCGCCCTCCACCGCCTCCAGCGCGATTCTCACCCGGCTCCCGGGTTCCGCCGTCGCGCCGTATTTGACCATGTTCGTGAACAACTCTTCCACAGCGAAGTCCACCGTGGCCTGGATCCGCGGATCGACCCCGTGGCGGGCGAAGTAGCCGGCGGTGAACTCGAAGATCTCCTGCAGCGAGTCGAAGGTGCGGGCGAAGGCGCGCTCCTCGCTCAAGGCGACCCCTCCCGCTTCACCAGGACGATCGTCATGTCGTCCTCCTGCGGCGCCCCGCCGGCAAAGGCCCGGACGGCCTCCTCGAGGGCGGCGCAGAGCCCGGCCGCGGTGCCGCGATGGCGTTCGGCGATGATTGCGCGCACCCGTTCCTCGCCGAACTCCTCGCCGCCGGGGGCGGCGTACTCGTAGATGCCGTCGGAGAGGAGCGCCAGCACGTCGCCGGGCTGCATCTCCAGGGTCACGGCCGGCCGCAGCGACACCAGCGGCATGGCGGCCAACGGGAAGCTCGTCGGCTTGTGGCGCGTGCAGTCGCCGGTGGCCGCGTGGAAGTGCAGGATCGGCCCCTGGCCGCCACTGTGGAAGCGAAGCCGGTGCGTGGCGGGGTCCAGCAGGCCGATGAAGGCGGTGATGAAGCGGTCGTCCGGGAGCATTTCCTCGAGCTGGTTGTTCACCTGCGTGAACGCGGTCTCCAGGTCGGCGCCGAGGCGAAATGCGACGCGCAGCATGGCCTGCATCTGCGTCACCGACAGGGCCGGCCCGATGCCGTGCCCCGTGGCGTCGCCCAGCACCACGAGGAGGCCCTGGTCGATCAGCGCCAGGTCGAAGGTGTCGCCGCCGGTGAGGCCCGCGGGCTGGCACATGCCGTGGACCTCGTAGCCGGGCACGCGCGGCATGACGGACGGAAGCGTCCCTACCTGCACCACGCGCGCCATCTCCAGCTCCTGGCGCATCTTCTCGCCCTCGATGAGGGCCGCCGTCATGCGCACGCGCTGCAGCGCCACCGCGCACTGGGCGGCGAGCGCGGCGGCGAGGACCTCGTCGCCGGCGTCGAAGGCGCCGTCGGACTTGTTTAGCACCTGCATCACGCCCACCAGGACGTCCTTGTGGTCCACGAGGGGCAGCGCGAGCATGCAGCGCGTCCGGTATCCCGAGCGCCGGTCCACCTCCGGGTTGAAGCGCGGGTCGGCGTAGCAGTCGGGCACGTTGATGATGCGGCGGTCGCGCGCGCAGGCGCCCACGATGCCCGTGCCCGCGGGCACGCGCAGCGGCTCGATACCGGTGGCAACCTCGAGCACCAACTCGTCGGAGGCCGCGTCGTAGAGCCAGACCGAGCCGCCGTCGGCGTCCAGCACCTGCTTGGCCGCGCTCACCACTTCGGCGAGCATGGTGAGCAGGTCGAAGGGGGCCGCGAGCTTGCTCGTGACCGCGAGGATCGCCTCCATGTCCCGCGCCGAAAGGCCGCGCTGGTTGGCCTGTGCTCTCATGCGGCAGAATGTAGCAGAGCCACCCGGGGCACGCCGGGAATTCCGGCCCGGGGGAAGATGACGTGGACGAGCAGACCGTAAGGGCAGTTCTCGAGGCGTTTGCCGGGATGGGTTCGGCATCGGCGGCGTCGATTTCCGCGGAAGGGCGCCTGGCGGGTGCCGAGGGGTTCCTCGCCGACTGGCTGCCCCGCGAGGACGTCTCATCGGCCTTCCGCGAGCCCTCGTGGACCCGGTTGCGCGGCGTACAGCCGCGCGCGGGCGAAGGGCCGGTCTATCGGGGGCCCGTCACCCTGGCGGACCGGCGGGAGGTCGCGCAAACCGTGACGGGCGCCCTCTGGCGCTGGGAGCGGGGCTTCCTGCTGGTGGCCGAGCGGGCGCCGGACGACCTCGAGCCCATGAGCAAGGCGACGGTGCGGCTCTCCAACGAGCTCGCGGCCGCCCAGCGCGAGTTGGCCGATGCCCGCCGTGCGCTCACGCAGCGCGACGAGCAGGTGCGGGTGATGTCCTTCGTCGACGGGGTGACGGGGCTCGGGAACCAGGAGGCCTTCACCCGCACGCTCGACGCGGAGATCCACCGTGCCGGACGCTACGGTGGCCCTTTGTGCCTGGTGCTGGCCGCCATCGACGGGCTCGACGGCGTGGCGCTGCACCTGGGAGGCGGCGAGGCGGAGGTGGTGCTGCGCTGCTTCGCGCGCGTGGTGGGCGGCGCGCTGCGCAAGTCCGACCACGTGTGCCGGGTGGGCGACGACCGCTTCATGCTGATGCTCACCCACACGCCGCTCGCGCGCGCCGCGGCGATCACCGACCGCATCCGCACGGCCTTCGCGGCGGCGGCACCTGGCATGGTGGCGGCGTCCGTCGCGGCGAGCTTCGGCAATGCCGCCTGGCGCGAAGGCGACGACGCGGCCGCGCTCGTCGCGCGCGTCGAGATGGCGCTCGAGGCGGCGCGGGCCGCCGGGGGCGGCCGCGCCGAGAGCGCCTGAGCCGCGCTACTCCGTCTTGATGCCCGCGGCCTTCACCACGGGGCCGTACTTCGCGAGGTCGGCCTTCATCTGCTCGCCGAACTGCTCGGGCGTGCCGGGAGTGGCGACGATGCCGAGCTTGGCGAGCCGCTCGACCACCTCCGGCGAGGTGAGGAGGGCGTTCATTTCCTTGTTGAGCCGGTCGATGACCGGCCTCGGCGTCTTCGCCGGCGCCAGGATGCCCACCCAGGAGCTCGCCTCGAAGTCGGCCACGCCCGCCTCGATGAACGTCGGCGTGTTGGGCATCGAAGGGGAGCGCGTGCGCGAGGAGACGGCGACGGCGTGGAGCTTGCCGGCCTCCACGTGCTTGATGGCGCCGGCCACCGCCGTGTAGACGAGCGGGATGTTGCCGCCGAGCGCGTCGCTCATCGCCTGCCCGCCGCCCTTGTAGGGCACGTGCACGAGCTTCGAGCCCGTCTTCATGTTCAGGAGCTCGCCCGCGATGTGCGGCGTGCCGCCGATGCCCGAGGTGCCGTAGGAAAGGCCCTTGGGGTCCTTCTTCGACATGTCGATCACGTCCTTCAGCGTCTTGCCGGGAAAGGCGGGGTGCGACACGAGGATGAGCGTTGCGTCGCCGATCTTGCCGACGGGCGCGAAGTCCTTGAGCGTGTCGAAGGGGATGTTCGCGAAGACGTGGGGGTTGATGACCATGGTGCCGTCGAAGGCGAGCACCAGCGTGTAGCCGTCCGGCGGCGCGATGGCCACCGACTGCGTGCCGATGTTGCCGGAGGCGCCGGGCTTGTTCTCCACGATGACCTGCTGGCCGAGGCGGCGCGACAGGCCCTCGGCGATGACGCGGCCGCTCGTGTCGGTCACGCCGCCGGGGGCGAACGGGACGATCAGCTTCACGGGGCGGTCCGGCCAGGTGCCCTGGGCCCATCCGGCGAGCGGGATGGCGAGCGCGGCGAGGGTGGCGAGCAGGCGTTTCGGGATCATGGGTGGTTTCCTCCGGTTGTTCGCGGGCTGTTCTCAGTCCGCGTGGTTCTTGTCGAATTCCCAGACGTCCTGGAACCCCATGAGGAGCGACAGGTCGCCGAAGTCGTAGAGCGGCTGCGGGCAGCCGGCGGTGGAGCCCGTGGCCTTGAGGTGGCCGTAGACGCTGGCCATCGCGCGCACGGACGCGAGCATGGCGGCGATGGGGAAAATCGCCAGGCGGTAGCCGATCGATTCCAGGTCGGCCTTCGCGAGCACGGGCGTGCGCCCCGTTTCCACCATGTTGGCCACAAGCGGCAGGTCGAAGGCGCGGCCGATGGCGCGCATCTCCTCCACGCTCTCGGGCGATTCGATGAAGAGGATGTCCGCCCCGGCCTTCGCGTAGGCCTCGCCGCGGCGCAGCGCCTCGTCGAGGCCGAGCGCGGTGCGCGCGTCCGTTCTCGCGATGATGAGGAAGTCGGGCGAGGCGCGCGACTCCGCCGCCACGCGGATCTTCCTCACCATGTCCTGCATCGGGATCACGCGCCGCCCGGGCGTGTGGCCGCACTTCTTGGGGAACTCCTGGTCCTCGAGCTGGATCGCGGCTGCGCCCGCTTCCTCGTAGCCGCGCACGGTGTGGCGCACGTTGAGGAGCCCGCCGTAGCCGGTGTCGCCGTCCGCGATGAGCGGGGCGGCGGCCTGCGAGGCGAAGGCCTTCACGCGCCCCGCCATGTCGGTGTAGGTGGCGAGCCCCGCGTCGGGAAGCCCGAGATGCGAAGCCACGGTGCCATAGCCCGTCATGTAGAGGGCGTCGAAGTCGAAGGTATCGGCGAGCCGCAGCGACACCATGTCGTGGATGCCGGGGGCCACGAGAAGCTCGCGCGACCGGAGTCGCTCGCGAAGGGTGGTCATGGCGTCATCTTCCCATGGCGGCGCCGTCGCGCCGGGGGTCGGCCGCGCCGATCCATCCCGCGTCCGTGCGCTTGAGGAACCCCAGCCCGCTGAGGAGGGGCGCTTCCTCCACGGTGTGGCCCAGTGCGGAGAGGGCGGGTGCCAGGCGCGTCGCGGGCGTGCGCGCCTCGACCTGGACCTTGCCTGCCACCGCCGTGCTCAGGTGCCCGCGCGCGAGCGCCTCGGCCGGGGTGCGGCCGTTGGCGAGCATCTCGATGAGGCTCGAGGCGATGTAGTCGACGATGGGGCCGCCGCCGGCGGAGCCGCCCACCACCACGGGCCGGCCCTCGGCGTCGAAGACGATGGTGGGCGCCATCGAGGTCACCGGCCGCTTGCCCGGGCCCATCTGGTTGGCGATCTTCTCGCCGGGCTTCGGCGCGGCGGAGAAATTGGTCATGGCGTTGTTGAGCATGAAGCCGTCGACCATGAGGCGCGAGCCGAAGTTGAGGTTGGTCGTCGTGGTGATGGACAGCGCGTTGCCGGCCCGGTCGGCGATGGCGATCTGGCTGGTGGCGGTGACCGGATCGCTCTCGTCAGGCGCAAGCGCTGCCACCTGCGCGACCGGGACGCCCGGCAACACGCCCCGCGCGGCACGGGTCATGTCGATCGCGGCGGCCCGCGAACGGGCATAGGCTGGCGCGGCGAGCTCGGCCACGGGCACCTTCACGAAAGCCGGGTCGCCGACGTAGCGGCGCCGGTCGGCCTGCGCGAGCTTGCCGGCCTCCGCGTAGAGGTGGGCGAAGGCCGGGTCGTCGAAGTCGAAGCGGCCGCCGGCGCGGGCCTCCACCATCTGCAGCACCTGCAGGACGATGAGCCCGCCGAAGGACGGCGGCGCCATCGTGCACACGCGATAGGCGAGGAACGGAGCGCACACGGGGTCGTGCTCGACGGCGCGGTAGTCGCGGAGATCCTGTTCCGTCATGAGGGTGGGGCGGAAGCCGCGCTGCGCGGCCCCGACGATCGCCGCCGCGCCGCCGCCTTCCAGGAAGCCCGCCGGGCCGCCGAGAGCGATTCGCCGCATGGTCTTCGCGTAGGCGGGGTTGCGAACCGTCGCACCCACCGGAAGCGGCGTGCCGTCCGCGGCGAAGTAGAGGGAGCGCATCTCGGCGTGGTTCTTCGCGCCATCGGGCAGCGCGAGGATCGAGTGCATGTAGCGCGGCATCGGGAAGCCCTTCTCCGCGATCTCGATGGCGGGCTCGAAGAGCTCGCGCCAGGCGAGCCGGCCGTGGCGCGCGTGCGCCATCGCGAGCACCGCCACCGTGCCGGGCACGCCCACGGTGCGGCCGCCGCGCTGCGACGGCTCGCTCGGCAGGAGCTTGCCGTCGGTGTCCGTGCGCAGGCTGGCGGTGACGCGCGCGGGTGCCGCGGCGAGACCGTCGTAGGAGGCGAGCTTTCGCGCAGCCGCATCCCAGTGCATCACCAGCGTGCCGCCGCCGATGCCCGAGGACTGCGGCTCGACGAGCCCCAGCACCATCTGGGCGGCGATGGCCGCGTCGATGGGCGTGCCGCCCTTGTCGAGCATGGCGAGCGCGGCCTGCGTGGCAAGGGGGTGCGCGGTGACGGCGATCTGCGCATGGGCGGCTTCGGGCTGGGGGGTGGGAAGGCGGGACTCCGGGGCAAGGGCGCAGGAGGAGAGGAGCAGGGCAAGCAGGACGGCGGAGAGGCGGTTCATCGAGGAGTGTGGTCGTTGAGGAGCAGCCGGGAGAATCTCCCGGCGGCCTGCCGCTTGGCAACCGCGCCGGACAAGAAATCGCGTTCAGATAAGAATCGCTCGCAACAAGTGCCGCCAGCCACTCATTGACTGCGTGGGCGCGGCCCCGGGCGCCGACTGCCTGCCCGCCTCGCCTTCGTGCGAGGGCAGCGCCTAGAGCCGGTCGAAATCGGCGGCCATGCGCCGCCGCAGGGCTGCGTCGGGAAGGCGCCCGGTGAGCGCGCCCATGTTCTCGCGCATGTGCGCGGGATTCGTCGTCGCGGGGATGGCGCAGGTGACCGCGGGGTGCGAGACCACGAACTTGAGGAAGACCTGCGCCCAGTTGGCGCAGGCTATCTCACGCGCCCAGCCGGGCAGGGGCTTGCCCTTCACGGCGCCGAAGAGGTCGCCACCGTCGAAGGGGCGGTTCACGATGACCGCCGCACCCCGGTCCGCCGCGAGCGGCAGGAGGCGCTCCTCGGCACTGCGGTCGGCGAAGCTGTAGCTGAACTGCACGAAATCGAAGCGCTCGCGCTTCATCGCGGCCTCGAGGTCGTCGTGCCGCCGCCCGTGCGAGGTGGTGATGCCCACGTAGCGGATGCGCCCCGAGGCCTTCCACGCCTTCAGCGTGACGAGGTGCGTCTCCCAGTCGAGCATGTTGTGCACCTGCATCAGGTCGAAGCGGCGCACGCCCCAGTGCGCGAAGGATTGCTCCATCTGCTTCACGCCCAGGAAGCGCGCGGGCGTCCACACCTTTGTCGCGTTGAACACGCGCGCGGGCTTCGCCCGGGGGACCAGGTCACCCAGGGCCGCCTCGGCGTAGCCGTACATGGGCGAGGAGTCGAGGAGGGTGCCGCCGCCGGCGAAGAACTCGCGCAGCACGGGCAGGCGGGCGTCGCGATCGGAGCCGGGCGACACGTCGAAGGTGAGCCAGGTGCCCATGCCGATGGCAGGCAGCTTCTCGCCGGTGGCGGGAACCGGGCGTTCCAGGATGGCCGCCGGGGCGGCGAGGCCCGCGGACGGCAGCGCGGCGCCGCAGGCGAGGGCCGCGAGGCCCTTCAGGGCCTGCCGCCG
>JAABQW010000034.1 GCA_011391275.1 Betaproteobacteria bacterium | reverse complement strand
CGCCGGGAACCGGAAGTAGCCGCCTGCCGCGTGCGCGGCGGTGCAAAGGGAGAAGGCGAGCGCCGCGAGCAGCCGCATGGTCACCGGGCCATGGCGTAGAACTCGTCGTTCGGCCGCATCGCCGTGAGGTTGGCCATGCGGTTGGAGAGCGCGAAGAACGCGGCGATCGCGCCCACGTCCCACACGTCCTCGTCCGAGAGCCCATGGGCATGGAGCGGCGCGAAGTCGTCGCCGTCCACCCGGTGCGCCTCCAGGGCCACCTTCATGGCGAAGTCGAGGATGGCGCGCTCGCGCGGCGTGAGGTCGGCCTTGAGGTAGTTGCCCGCCACCTGGTCCGCGATGAGCGGCTGCTTCGCGTACACGCGCAGGATCGCGCCGTGGGCGACGATGCAGTAGAGGCACTTGTTGGCGCTCGAGGTGGCCACCACGATCATCTCCTTCTCCGCCTTCGTGAGGCCGCCCTTCCGGAGCATCAGCGCGTCGTGGTAGGCGAAGAAGGCGCGGAACTCGTCGGGCCGGTGCGCGAGCACGATGAAGACGTTGGGGACGAACCCCGCCTTCTCCTGCACCTGCGCGATGCGGGCGCGGATGTCCTCGGGCAGCTCGGAGAGCTTCGGGACGGGAAACCGGCTGACGGCGTGCTTGCTCATTGCTTCCTCCTTGTCGGTTCAGCGCGCGAGCTCGGCGACGATCTCCTCGAGGAGCCGCGCCGAGGCTTCCTCGACCATATCCAGCACTTCCTCGAAGCCGCGGCTTCCCCCGTAGTAGGGGTCCGGGACGTCGAGGCCGCGCCACGATTCCGAATGGTCGAGGAACATGTCGAGGCGCGCGGGCGAACCGGCCGGCGCGAACGACTTCAATTGTCGCAGGTGGCCGCGGTCCATGGCGAGGATGCGGTCGAACTCCCGGAAGTCGGCCGCCACCACCTGCCGCGCGCGCAGCGGCGCGAGGTCGTAGCCGCGCCGGGCCGCATGCTCGATGGCGCGCGGGTCCGGGGGCTCGCCCACGTGGTAGTCGTGGGTGCCTGCCGAGTCGATGCGCAGGAGTTCCAGCGCGCCGCGGCTCCTCGCCATGTGCAGGAACACCCCCTCGGCCGTGGGCGAGCGGCAGATGTTGCCGGTGCAGACGAACAGCACACCGTGCAACCGGTCAGCCACCGCCCACCTCCATGAGCCGCTCGCGGGCGATGCGCAGCTCGTCGCGCAGTTGCGCCGCGCGCTCGAACTCGAGGTTCCTCGCCGCCTCCAGCATCTCCTTCTCCAGCTTCCGCACGCGCTGGTCGAGCTGCTTCTCGCCCAGCGCCTCGATGGCGGCCGCCTCCTTCGCGAGGCGCTTCGATTCCTTCGCCTCGTCCGCGTCGTAGGCACCGTCGATCAGGTCCTTGATGCGCTTGACCACGCCCCTGGGCTCGATGCCGTGCTCCTTGTTGAAGGCCACCTGCTTGGCGCGGCGGCGCTCCGTCTCGCCGATGGCGGCCTTCATCGAGTCGGTCATGCGGTCGGCATAGAGGATCGCCGTGCCGTTGATGTGGCGCGCGGCGCGCCCGATGGTCTGGATGAGCGAGCGCGCCGAGCGCAGGAAGCCTTCCTTGTCCGCATCGAGGATCGCCACCAGGGAAACCTCGGGCAGGTCCAGGCCCTCGCGCAGCAGGTTGATGCCGACCAGCACGTCGAAGAGCCCCTTCCTCAGGTCGCGGATGATCTCCACGCGCTCCACGGTGTCGATGTCGGAGTGCAGGTAGCGCACCTTCACCCCGTGCTCGGCGAGGTAGTCCGTGAGGTCCTCGGCCATGCGCTTGGTGAGCGTGGTCACCAGCACGCGCTCGTTCACGGCCGTGCGCCTGGTCACCTCCGAGAGCAGGTCGTCGACCTGGCTGGTCGCCGGGCGCACGATCACGCCGGGGTCCACGAGCCCGGTGGGGCGCACCACCTGCTCGACCACCTGGGAGGCGTGCGTCGCCTCGTAGTCGGAGGGCGTGGCCGACACGAAGATCGCCTGGCGCATCTGGCGCTCGAATTCCGCGAACTTGAGCGGGCGGTTGTCGAGCGCCGAGGGCAGGCGGAAGCCGTACGCCACGAGCGTCTCCTTGCGCGAGCGGTCGCCGTTGTACATGCCGCCCACCTGCGGGATGGTGACGTGGCTCTCGTCGATCACGAGCAGCGCGTTGGACGGCATGTAGTCGATCAGCGTCGGCGGCGGCTCGCCCGGCGCGCGCCCCGACAGGTGGCGGGAGTAGTTCTCGATGCCCTTGCAGAAGCCCAGCTCGTTCATCATCTCGAGGTCGAAGTGCGTGCGCTGCTGCAGCCTCTGCAGCTCCAGCAGCTTGCCCTCCTTCTGGAAGAAGTCGAGCCGCTCGCGCAGCTCCACCTTGATCGACTCGATCGCCTTGAGGACGGTCTCGCGCGGCGTCACGTAGTGGCTCTTGGCGTACACCGTGAAGCGCGGCACCTTCTGCCCGAGGTGCCCGGTGAGCGGGTCGAAGAGCGTGAGCGACTCGATCTCGTCGTCGAAGAGCGAGACGCGCAGCGCCGTCTCCCCCAGCTCGGCCGGGAAGATGTCGATCGAGTCGCCGCGGACGCGAAAGGTCCCGCGCCGGAAGTCCACGTCGTTTCGCGTGTACTGCATCCCCGCCAGCCGGCGCAGGAGGTCGCGCTGCGGGACGGGGTCGCGCTCGCGCAGGATGAGGCGCATCTCCTGGTAATCCTCGGGGTCGCCGATGCCGTAGATGCACGACACCGTCGCCACGATCACCGTGTCGGGCCGCTCCAGCACGCTCTTGGTGGCCGAGAGACGGAGCTGCTCGATGTGCTCGTTGATCGAGCTGTCCTTCTCGATGAAGAGGTCGCGCGAAGGCACGTAGGCCTCCGGCTGGTAGTAGTCGTAGTAGGAGACGAAGTACTCGACGGCGTTCTCGGGGAAGAACTCGCGCATCTCGGAGTAGAGCTGCGCGGCGAGCGTCTTGTTGGGCGCGATCACCAGCGCCGGGCGCCCCGTGCGGGCGATGACGTTGGCCATCGTGTAGGTCTTGCCCGAGCCCGTGACGCCCAGCAGCGTCTGGTAGGCGAGGCCGTCGTTCAGCCCCTCGATGAGGGACTCGATCGCCGCGGGCTGGTCGCCGGCGGGCAGGAACGGGCGGTGCAGGCGGTACGGGCTGCCGGGAAACGTGACGACGTCGGTCATGGGGTCCGCGCGAAGTGCAATCTGCGATTCTAGCAACCGGCGGGTTCCCGGGCCCGCCCGGCTTGCGATTGGGGATAACTCCCCGCCACCCCGGAGTGCCCGCCTGGCCATTCGGAGCACCCTGACGCCGGGTGCGGTAATGCTGCGCCGCACCATCCGGTAAAATGGCCGTTTGCGCCCGTTTCCCCGCCCCGGAGAACCCATGTCCCTCGTCGCCACGCGCCTCGCCGCCATCAAGCCCTCGCCCACCCTCGCCGTCGCTGCCAAGGCCGCGCAGCTCAAGAGCGAGGGCAGGGACATCATCGGCCTGGGCGCCGGCGAGCCGGACTTCGACACGCCGCAGTTCATCAAGGACGCGGCCGTGGAGGCGATGAACAAGGGGCTCACGAAGTACACGCCCGCCGGCGGGACGATCTCGCTCAGGAAGGCGATCATCGCCAAGTTCAAGCGCGACAACGGCCTCGACTACACGCCGAAGCAGATCCTCGTCTCCTGCGGCGGCAAGCACACGTCGTTCAACCTGTGCATGGCGCTCCTGAACCCGGGCGACGAGGTGATCATCGCTGCGCCCTACTGGGTGAGCTACCCGGACATGGCCGTGGTCGCCGAGGCGAAGCCGGTGTTCATCTCCGCGGGGATCGAGCAGGGGTTCAAGATCACCGCGGCGCAGCTCGAGGCGGCCATCACGCCGAAGTCGCGGCTCGTCTTCATCAACAGCCCGTCGAACCCCTCGGCCGCCGTCTACACGCTCGCGGAGCTGAAGGCGCTGGGCGAGGTGCTGAGGAAGCACCCGCGCATCGTCATCGCGAGCGACGACATGTACGAGCAGATCCTGCTCGACGGCTCGAAGTTCGTGAACATCCTCAACGCCTGCCCGGACCTCTACGACCGGACCGTCGTCGAGAACGGCGTCTCCAAGGCCTACTCGATGACCGGCTGGCGGATCGGCTACTGCGGCGGCCCTGCCGAGCTCATCGAGGCGATGGAGAACATCCAGTCGCACTCGACCTCCAACCCGACCTCGATCGCGCAGTACGCGGCGGAGGCGGCGCTGAACGGCGACCAGTCGTGCATCGAGCCGATGGTGAAGGCCTTCCGCGAGCGCGGCATCTTCGTCGCCGGCGCGCTGAACGCCATCCCGGGCGTGAAGTGCATGCAGCCGAGCGGCGCCTTCTACGTCTTCCCCGACTGCCGCGAGGCCATCAAGCGCATGGCGGCCACGGGCAGGCTCAAGGCCCCTACCGACATCGAGCTGTGCAGCTACCTCATGGAGCAGCCGGAGGCGGTGGCGGCGGTCCCGGGTTCGGCCTTCGGCATGGAAGGCTACCTGCGCATCTCCTTCGCCACCTCGATGGAGAACCTGAAGAAGGCCACCGACCGCATGGCGAAGGCGATGGGCTAAAGGGACGCGGCGAGCCGCGTCCCCTCGTCGATCGCACGCTTCGCGTCGAGCTCCCCGGCAAGGGCCGCGCCGCCGATGACGTGCACCGAGGCGCCCGCCGCCCTTAGCGGCGCCTCCAGCTCGCGCAGCGACTCCTGCCCGGCGCAGAGCACGATCGTGTCGACCTCGAGCACCGTCGCTCTCTCGCGCTTCTCGCCGAAGCTCACGGCGAGGCCCTTTTCAACGACCCCCTCGTAGTTCACGCCGGCCATCATCTCAACGCCCTTCATCTTGAGGGCGGCGCGGTGGATCCACCCGGTCGTCTTGCCAAGCCCGGCACCCGGCTTCGTCTTCTTGCGCTGCAGGAGCCAGACCTGGCGGGCCGGGGGGGCGGGCTGCGGCTTCACCCCCTCCACTCCCCCGCGGAAGTCGGCCGGGTCGCCGACACCCCACTCCCGGCGCCACGCCGCGATGTCCAGGGCCGGCGAATGGCCGTCGTGCACGAGGAATTCCGCCACGTCGAAGCCGATGCCCCCCGCGCCCACGACCGCCACCCTCTTCCCGACCGGCCTCGCGTCGCGCAGCACGTCGACGTAGGACAGCACGCGCGGGTCAACCGCGCCGGGGATCTTCGGGTCGCGGGGCGTGACGCCGGTGGCGAGCACCACGTGGTCGAAGCCCGCGAGCGCCTCCGCCCCCACGCGCCGCCCGAGGTGCAACCGCACGCCCGAGGTCTCGATGCGGCGGCCGAAGTAGCGGATCGTCTCGTGGAACTCTTCCTTGCCGGGAATGCGCTTGGCCATGTTGAACTGGCCACCGATTCCGGCCGCGGAGTCGAAGAGATGGACCTCGTGCCCTCGCTCCGCCGCGGTGGTCGCGCAAGCGAGCCCCGCGGGCCCCGCACCCACCACGGCCACGCGCTTCCTCGCGGCCGCGGGCCGGATCACCAGCTCCGTCTCGTGGCACGCGCGCGGGTTCACCAGGCACGTGGCGAGCCTCCCCTGGAAGACGTGGTCCAGGCACGCCTGGTTGCAGGCGATGCAGGTGTTGATCTCGTCTGCCCGCCCCTGCGCTGCCTTCCTCACGAAGTCCGGGTCGGCGAGCAGCGGGCGCGCCATCGACACCATGTCGGCGCAGCCTTCGGCCAGCACCGACTCGGCCACCGCCGGGTCGTTGATGCGGTTGGTCGTGCAGAGCGGGATCGACACCTCGCCCCGGAGCTTCCTCGTGACCCAGGCGAAGGCGGCGCGCGGCACGCTCGTGGCGATGGTCGGCACGCGCGCCTCGTGCCAGCCGATGCCCGTGTTGATGATCGTGGCCCCCGCCCGCTCGACGGCCTTCGCGAGCGCCACCACCTCGTCCCAGGTGCTGCCGCCGGGCACGAGGTCCAGCATCGACAGGCGGTAGATCACGATGAAGTCGCGCCCGACCTTCTCGCGGATGCGGGAGACGATCTCCACCGGCAGCCGCATGCGGTTTTCGTAGCTGCCTCCCCACTCGTCGGCGCGGCGGTTGGACTGCGCGGCGAGGAACTGGTTGATGAAGTAGCCCTCGCTCCCCATCACCTCGACGCCGTCGTAGCCGGCATCGCGTGCCAGGGCCGCGCAGCGGACGAACGCGCGGATCTGGCGCTCGATGCCGCCGGTGGTGAGCTCCCGCGGCGTGAAGCGGCTGATGGGGGACTTGAGTCGCGAGGGCGCCACCGCAAGGGGCGAATACCCGTAGCGACCCGCGTGCAGGATCTGCAGCGCGATCTTCCCGCCCTCCGCGTGCACCGCCTGCGTGATCGGCCGGTGCGCCCGGGCGGCCGCCGACGAGGCGAGCGTCGAGCCGAAGGGCGTGAGCCAGCCCTCGATGTTGGGCGCGAACCCGCCCGTGACGATGAGGCCCACGCCGCCTCTCGCGCGCTCGGCGAAGTAGGCGGCGAGCTGCGGGAAGTGCTTCGCCTTGTCCTCGAGCCCCGTGTGCATGGAGCCCATGAGGACGCGGTTGGCGAGCGTGGTGAAGCCGAGGTCCAGCGGGGCGAGGAGGTGCGGGTAGGCGGCGGTCACGGAAGGGGCGTCGGCCGAGGCCGCGGTGGCGGAGAAGGTCCGCCATTGTCGTCCATGGCCGCGTGAACGGACAACCGGCGCGCCGGCCGCCGCCGGCGCGCATTGCGCGAGGCGTCAGCGCCCGGCGAGCAGGCGCTCGATCTCCGCCTCGGCGGCGAGCCAGTCGTCCATCTCGGCTCCGGGTGCGAAGCCGCGCCGCTCGGCGCGGTAGTAGGCGGCCTCGGCCACCATCACCAGCTTTTCGAATCCCGGCGAGGACGGCCCGGCACCCTTCGGCGCCGTGGCCACCCTGGGAGCCTTGGATGCCTTCGCGGGCATCGGCGCCTTCGCGGGCATCGGCGCCTTGGCCTCCTTCGTCGTGGCGATCGCCTTGGCTGCCGGCTGCTTCGCCACCTTGGCCGCCGGCTGCTTAGCCACCGCGGGCTTGGCGCCCTGTTTCGGTGCGGCGGGCGCCTTGCCGGTGCTTCCCTTCGTCGTCGCTGCGGTCTTGCGCGTTGCCATGCTTGCCTCCTCCTCGTCGCTGAACGTCGATGCCAGGGCCTGCCACGATTCCAGTCGCGGGTCCCCCGCCAACGTCTCTAGCAAGGGCCATGCCTCGCCAAGCGCATCCTTCGAGGCCTGCGACAACCCCTCGCCCAGCTCGAAGCTTTCCGCGCGCACGCCCAGCGTGAAGGCCGGCGGCGGCTCGTGCCCGGTGACGCGCCGATGCACCTCCAGCACGGCGGCCGGCTCGAGCGCGTGGGTGGCGCCCGCCGAGGCCTTCGCCGAGGGTGCCACCGCGGCGAGCGTGGCGGCACGCGGCGCCCCGCGCTTCGCGTCGATGAAGAGCGCGAGCTCGCGGCCCTCCAGGTCCAGGGCATTCTCGAGCTGCAGCTGGTACTCCTCGAAGAGCTCGAAGCGGGCCGCGAGGCCGCGCGTCCAGAGCCAGTCGCCGAGGCGCTCGAGCAGCAGGGGGCCCAGCGCATCGTCGCCGCGGCTGCGGTTGCCGACCGCGAAGACCACCACGGGCGCGTTCACGGCGATGGCCGGGTGACGGTGCCGTCGCCGTGGCGCGCGAGGCGGTCGATCTCCGCGCCCGCGGCGTCGACCAGGGTCACTTCGAGCGCCATCTGACCGAGCGCGTGAGTCGCGCACGACAGGCACGGGTCGAAGGCGCGGATCGCCACCTCCACGTGGTTCAGCAGCCCCTCGGTGAGACGGTGGCCGCTCAGGTAGCGCTTGGCGACGTGGCGGATGGCCTCGTTCATCGCCTGGTTGTTGTGCGTCGTCGACACGATGAGGTTGCACATCGTGACCAGGTCGTCGTCGCCCACGCGGTAGTGGTGGATGAGGGTTCCG
>JAABQW010000044.1 GCA_011391275.1 Betaproteobacteria bacterium | reverse complement strand
GTCGTTCCCCTGCGCAGGCCGCCCGTCGAGATTCCCGCGATCGCCGCGCCGCCGATGCCGCACACGGCGATTCCCGCGGCGGCCCCGTCGCTGGCGCCGCCTGTCGAAGTCGCGCCGATCCAGCAGGCCGCCCCGCCTGTCGCCACGCCGCGGCCGGGCACGCCGACGGCCCGCGATGCGGCGCCTGCCGCGGAGCGCCCCGGCGCCCGGGATTCCGCAACCTCGTCGCGCGATTCGCCGATCTTCGACAATCGCCGCGCGCCGACCGGCGATGCGCCCATTCCCGGCACCGAGCCGCGCATCGACCTCGACGCCGCGCGGGCCCGGGCGCGCGAGGCAGCGCGGGAAGGCACCGGCAACCGCGCGCTGCTGCCCTTCCCGATGCCGCCGCTTCCCGAGAAGAAGTCGAAGGAGCAGCTCGCGATCGAGAACGCGTGGAAGCCCGACTGCAAGGACGCCTACAAGGGAATGGGGCTGCTCGCCGTCGTGCCGCTCATCGCAAACGAGTTCGGCGAGGGCAACTGCCGGTGGTAGCGGCGCGCCCATGAGCGGGACGCTCGTCGACCTGTTGCGGCCCGAGCGCCTCACCGAGGTCGTGGACATCGGCGCCAACCCCCACGGCGAGGACCCGCCCTACAAGGCGATGCTCGCGGCCGGCGCGTGCCGCGTCACCGGGTTCGAGCCGCAGCAGGACGCGTTCGCCAGGCTCGTCGCTGCCCAGGGCGCGCACGAGCGCTACCTGCCCCATGCGGTGGGCGACGGCGGGGCGCACACCCTGCGGCTGTGCCGCTCGCCGGGGATGGCGAGCCTCCTCGCGCCCGACCCCGTGACGCTGGAGATCTTCGGGGCGCTGAAGCACTGGGGTGAGGTCGTGGGCGAGGTGCCCGTGCAGACGCGAAGGCTGGACGACATCGGTGAGATCGAGCGGCTCGACTACCTCAAGATGGACATCCAGGGCAGCGAGCTCGCGGTGCTGGAAGGCGGGCAGGAGAAGCTCTCCCGGGCCGTGGCCGCGCAGCTCGAGGTCTCGTTCGTCCCGCTCTACCAGGGCCAGCCCGTGTTCGGCGAGGTCGATCTCGAGATGCGGCGCATGGGCTTCATTCCGCATTGCTTCGCCGCCGTGAAGAACTGGCCGATCGCGCCGTGCATCGTCGACGGCGACCCGTACAAGCCGCTCCACCAGCTCCTGGAGGCGGACATCGTCTACGTGCGGGATTTCTCGAGGCCGGACGCGATGAGCGACGAGCAACTGAAGCACCTGGCGCTTGTCGCGCACCACTGCTACGGGTCGATCGACCTGGTGATGCGCTGCCTCTTGCTGCTCACGAACCGCGGAAGCCTTTCCCGGGGCGCGGGGCAGCGCTACGCGCAACTCCTGGCCGGGGCCGGCGTTCCAGGCTGACGCCGCGGCGATTCGGCAGCGCGCCCTCGACCGGCCCTCTCAACGCGTGAGGCGGCGCTCGTAGGCGATCGTCGCCCCCACGGCGACCGCCAGGGGAACCATGAACACCAGGACCTGGGCCCAGGCGGACCTGAGCCAGGTGCCCTGGTAGAGGATGAGCAGCAGCGCAACGACGCCGCAGGCGATGAGCACGGCCTTGCCGGCGAACGCGTTCACGTTGAACCAGAGCTTCTCGTCGTCAAGCGTGCGCTCCGTCGGCACGCCGTACACCGGGTTCTGCGGGATGAGGCGCAGCAGGAGCGGCACCGCGGCGACCGCGATCAGCGCGACGGCGATGAGCAGCAGGATGGTGGTGATCATGTGGTTTCTCCGGCTTCGCGTGGTCGAATCGGCGCCATGATCGGTCGGCCGCCTTCCGGGTCGCGTGGAGAGCGCGACGAGCCCGGCGGGGCCGTTTTCATCAGGATACCTTCCGCGGCGGCAGCCGCCAACCCGCTCACTGGCCCGCGGGCGGTTCCCAGAGCTCGATCTTGTTGCCCTCCGGGTCCATGACCCAGCCGAACTTGCCGAATTCCGACACTTCCGTCTTGTCGAGCACCTGGCAGCCCTCCTCGCGAAGTACCCGGACGAGGGCGTCGAGGTCGGCGACCCGGTAATTCACCATGAAGGACGAGGTGCCGGGGGCGAAGTAGTCATTGCTGCCGTCCGAGATGTTCCAGACCGTCGTCCCCGCGGCCGGGTTGCCCTCGCCATCGGTCCATCGAAACGCGGCGCCGCCCCAGTCCTGGACGTCGACGCCGAGGTGATTCCGGTACCAGGCGCGAAGCGAGACGGGATCCTTCGCCTTGAAGAAAATCCCGCCGATGCCGGTGACTCTGATCATCGCGACCTCCGGAATCCTGGAGCAATTTCGGCTTGATGCGCGATCATACCTCCCGTCCTACATCTGCTTGAACAGGTGGCTGAAGGACCGGCTCACCTCGAGCTTCTCGTCCCGCCCCTTCACCTTCACCACCTGGTGCCCGCGGAAGTCGCGGCTCACCTGCTCGACCGCGTCGACGCGCACGAGGATGGCGCGGTGGATCTGCCAGAACTCCTCGGGGTCCAGCTCGCCGACCAGCTCCTTGATGGGCTTGCGGATCAGGGCCTCGAAGCCCTCGGTCTGCACGCGCGTGTACTTGTCCTCAGCGCGGAAGAAGAGGATCTCGGCGGTCGGGACCACGCGCAGCGTGGTACCCACGCTCGCCTGCACCCAGCGCAGGTACTCGCGCGCTCTCGTCCCACCGCCACCGATGCGCGCCGAGAGCTCGGCCAGCAGGTCGCTCATGGGATCGGGCTTCCGCGCGAGCCGGCCGCGCAGGCGCTGGCAGGCGACCGCAACGCGCTCGGGATCCGCGGGCTTCAGGAGGTAGTCGACGGCGCCCTGCTCGAAGGCGTTCACGGCGTACTCGTCGTAGGCGGTGACGAAGACCACGTGGGCCTCGCCCGCCAGCGCCTTCGCCGCCTCGATGCCGTCCATCTCCGGCATGCGGATGTCGAGGAAGACGATGTCGGGGTTGCGGGCGCGCACCAGGGCGACGGCCTCTCGGCCGTTGACGGCCTCGCCCACGATCTCGAGCTCCGGCCACGCCTCCCGCAGGCGCGCGGCGATCTGCTCGCGCATCAGGCGCTCGTCGTCGGCGATGACGGCGGTGGGCTTGCGTGCTTCGTTCATGCGGACACCCGGACGGTCAGGCCGAGGCGGGGGCGGCCACCTCGTAGGGAACCGTAATGGTGGCACAGGTTCCGCCTTCCGCCGGCACGCTGATCACCAGCTCCGCGCGGTTCTTGTAGATCACCTTCAGCCGCTCGCGGATGTTGGCCAGCCCCACGCCGCCCTTGGAGCTGGGCGCGAAGCCGATGCCGGTGTCGCACACCTGAACGGCGAGCCTTCCATCCACGATTTCCGCCCGGATCTCCAGCTTCCCGCCCTCGGCCTTGGGCTCGAGCCCGTGCCGGATGGCGTTCTCCACCAGCGTCTGCAGCATCATCGACGGGAAGGCCGCGCTCTTGAGCCCCTCGGGCACGCTCATCACGACCTGCAGGCGGTCCTCCATGCGCACCGCCATGATCTCCAGGAAGGCGCGCGAGAGGTCGACCTGCTGCCCCAGCGTGGGCCGCACGCCGTTGCCGCTCGCGCGCATCTGCGGCATGGCGGCGCGCAGGTAGCGGATGAGGCTTTGCTGCATGCGGGAAGCCCGCGGCGGGTCGGTGAGGATGAGCTGGTCGATGCTCGCCAGCGTGTTGAAGAGGAAGTGCGGCTCGATCTGCGCCTGCAGCGCTTCCAGGTGCGCCTCCAGCGCCGTGCGCTCGAGCTGCTCCTTCTCCGCCCGCTCCACGGCCTGGCTCGCGGCCACCTCGGCGTTGTGCTTGCCTCCCGCCACCGCCTTGATGATGAGGGAGGCGATGATGAAGAGGAACGCCACCTGCGGGGCGCCCAGGATGCCGCCCACGAGGATCATCAGCAGGATGCAGACGAAGACGAGCGTCTTCCACGGCACCACCGCCAGCCAGTCGAAGAACTTCCACCACAGCACGACGATGCCGTCGGCGATCTCCCTGAAGGTCTGTTTCGTGGTCTGTGACGTGCTCATGGCGGGTATTGCCTCTGGTTGCGGGGCCGGGTTTCGGCGATGGGGGCAGATTATGGGCCGGGACGCGCTGGAGCCAGCCCCGGCCGACAGGGCGGCATTTGCCCGGGGTGGAATGCAGCCAGCCGGGATATTCCGGATGGCGGGCCCGGCTCAGCCGCCGGCCGCGTCGCCCGCCACGAGCCGGATGCGGCGCCGGATCGCCTCGAGGGCGGCCCGGTCGCCCGCGTCCTCCGCGCGCTTCGCCTGCACGCCCAGCCAGGCCAGCAGCGGCCGCCGCCACCCCTGGGCGGAGGCGGTATCCACGGCGGCCGCGATGCCGGGAGGCGTGATGGCGGCCTGCCGGAACAGCACCCCGGCGGCCACCAGCCGGGCAAACGGATCGGCGATCGCGGCGAGGTTGTCCGCGGAGACGCTGCGGTGGTGCTCCGGCAGCAGCGCCGGATCCCCCGCCTGCGCCTTCCCCGCGAGGTAGGCCGCGTAGGCTCGCTCGGCCGGCGGCGCGTCGGCCGCCAGAGCCCGGTAACCGGGGCAGTCGTCGAAATCCAGGCTCGCCACCCGCGCGGCGCAGCGCACCAGCTCGGCTCTCGCCACGAGTTCCGCCCGTCCGGTGGCGGCGAGCGCCGACCGCGCCCGCGCGAATTCCTGTTCGGCCGACTGCGTGCGCCCGGCGAGGTAGGCGGACTGGAAGCCCTTCAGCGCCCCATGCGCGGCGGCCTCCCATTCGGGCGCCGGGGGGCCGCTGGCGCACGAGGCGACGGCAAGCGCGCAGGCGGCGAGTGCGAGCCTCATGGCAGCTTCACCTCGGTATCGCGCGCGAACGGCCACTTGCGGTTGATCTCGTCGATGAGCGAGTTCACGCGCCGCAGGCTCGACTCCACCTCCTGGCGAAGGTTGCCCAGGTCCGCGGTGGCCTCGCGCGTGCTGGCGCTGATCTTCTGCGCGTCCGCGAGAATGGCGTCGGCCTTCCTGAGGCCCTCGCGCGCCTCGGAAAGCGCGGCGTTGAGGTTCGCCACCGTCTTCCTCGTCTCCTCCATCACGCCGCCCGCGCCGAATACGCTCTCGTCGGCCTTGCCGATGAGGCCGTCGAGCCGCGCCGACACCTTCTCGAGGGAGGCGAGCGTGGCGTTGGCGCGGTCCAGCGCGGTGATCACCTTCTTCGCGTTCTCCTCGCTGCCGAGGATGCCGCCCAGCGCGCCGCTCGGGCCGGACATGCGATCGGTGAGGGTCTTCACGCCGGCGAGGCTCGCATTGAGGCTGGAGTCCTCCGCGGTCATGCGCTCCAGGTTTTCGAGCAGCCGCTTCATCGAGGCGATGAGCCCCGGGAGCTCGTCGGTGGCATCCCCGCGCAGGACTTCCCGGATCGCGCCGTCGGGCAGCGGCTTGTCCTCGAGGTTCCCGGTGAAGGCCCGCAGCCGGGTCCCGCCCACGATGCTTCGCTCCAGCGTGAAGACGCTGGAGGCGCGAAGCCACTTCGCGTCCACCTCCGGCACGTCGATCTCGATGCGCGCCTTGCCGTCGGCCGCGAGCTCGATCTTCTGCACGCGCCCCACGGGGAAGCCCGAGAAGGTGAGGTCCATGCCGACCGTCACCCCCGCTCCGTCGTCGGCCATGAGCACCAGCCGCTGCGTATTCTCGAAGACGCCGCGCGCGTAGAGCACGTAGGCGACGAACGCGACCGCGATGACCGCCGTGGCGATGAGCACCACCCCGGCCTTGAACCCGGCGTGGCGGATCTCGGCGGGAGGATCGGCGGGAGGAAGGGAGGCGGGTTCCATGCGCGGTCAGGCGTACTTGATGGCGAGCGACCCGGCCTCGACGAGCGCCAGGACCACGAAGATCCCGACGAGGCCGCGCGGCGCGGCATCCGGCACCGAGCGCAGGTCGCGCGACGAGGCGAGGCCCGCAGCCACCGGGATCACCGCCACCGCGATCGCGAAGAACGCGACCTTCATCGCGAACCCCGCCAGGACCACCGGAGCGAACACATGCCCGATGGCCCGCGCGTACGCCGCGTGCCCCCACGGCGACAGGCTGTAGAGGCTCACGTACGCCACCACCAGCGCGACGAGGCCGCCGATGACGGTGAGCGCGAGGACGGCAAAGGCCGCGCCGATGCCGCGCGGCAGCAGCTCGCCGCGCAGCGGGTCGGCCGCGCCGCTGCGGTGCGGCTCGAGCTCGCCCTGGGCGCGCAGCAGCGCGACCTCGGTGCTGAGCGCCGCCCCGGAGCGGATCGCCACGAAGAGGGCCACGAAGAGCGGGATGAGCTCCAGCACCAGCACGCGGAAGTAGAGATCGAGCGTATAGCCCGACAGCCCGAAGTCGCGCGCCGTCGAGTCGACGATGCGGATCACGAGGGCCCCGAGGATGGCGCAGGCGAGCATGAAGGCGGGAAGGACCTGCCAGGCGGACGAGCAAACCTGCCGCGCGGCGATCCGGCGCGCCGGCGCGGTGTAGGTGGAGGGCGAGACGGCCGCCGCAAGCGCTTCTGCGCCGAAGAGGATCAGCCGCGCCGCGCGGCCCGGGAAGGTGGCCTGCATGCTTCGATGATAACTCGCCAGGCCGGGCCTGAAACGAAGACGGGCGCCCGAGGGCGCCCGTCTTCGAATGGCGACAACGATCAGCCTGCCGGGTCGCACCCGCGCGCCTTGAGCGCTCCGTCGACCCAGCTGCGGTCCCAGGTGCCGGCCTCGATGGCCGCCAGCGCCGCCTGCTCCTTGCGGTTCTGGGCTTCCGCCGCGGCGATGACGCGCTCCGTCTCCTCGGCCGGAATCGCCACTACGCCGTCGTGGTCGCCGGCGACCAGGTCGCCGGGGCGCACCACCATGCCTGCGACGCACACCACCACGTTGATCTCGCCCGGGCCGTCCTTGTAGGGGCCGCGATGTGTCACCCCCGCGGCGTAGACCGGGAAGTCGCCCTCGGACAGCGCCTCGGAATCGCGGATGGCACCGTCGATCACGAATCCCGCCACGCCGCGCTTGCGCGCCCACCCCGCCATCAGCTCGCCGATGAGCGCGTTCTCGAGCGCCCCGCCCGCGTCGACCACGATTACGTCGCCCGGCGCGGCCATGTCGATGGCCTTGTGCACCATCAGGTTGTCGCCCGGGCGCATCCTCACCGTGAACGCGGTGCCCACCATCCTGCCGCCGCGGTGGATCGGCTCCAGGTTCGTGCCGTGGGAGCGCTGCATGTTGTCGCTCACGTTGGACACGGGCAGCGTACGGAGGCGCTCGAGCAGCCGTTGGTCGGCGCGCTCCGGACTCGGAAGGATGCGAGAGCCCAGCGCCATTGCGTGTCTCCTATCCCTTCAGCATCTGTTCGTAGTTGGCGCCCATCACCTCGGTGATCGGCTTGCCCTCGCGCAGCGCCTTCGCCATCAGCGCTTCGCGCCCGGCGATCAGCTCCGCGGCCTCCAGGACGCGGTCGATATCCGCCGAGCGGATGAACACGACGGCGCTGCCGTCGGCGACCACGTAGTCGCCGGGGGACACATCGACCTCCCCGATCCTGACCGGCCCGTTGGTCGCCAGCTCGACGATCCGTCCCCGGGCCGTGCGCGCCGTGCAGGCGCGCGCGAAGACGGGGAAGTCGTGCCCTTTCGCCTCGTCGATGTCCCGCACCGGGCCGTCCGCGATCACGCCGGCCACGCCGCGCAGCTTCGCACCCAGCGACAGGATGCCTCCCCAGCTTCCTGCGTCGATCCCGCTGCGTTGCTCGACGACGATGACGTCGCCCGGACGGGCGGTCTCGATGGCCGTCGTGCCGAGGTGGCGCACCGGCCCCGGGCCCCCCGGGGTTGCGGTTCCGGTGCCGAGCTTTACCGTGACGACCCGGCCCGCGATTCGCCGGGAAGTGGAGAGCTGGTGAAGCCCGATCACCACGCCGGCGAGCTTCAGCCTGTCCATGGCGTCGGACACGGCGCAGCAGTCCAGGAGCGACAGGCGCTCGACGAGGGGATCCGACGCGTTCATGGCGTCTCCACCGGCTTTCCGCGCGACCGCATCAGTCGATCCTGGCGCCGGACTTCTTCACGACCGCGGCCCAGCGCGGCACTTCCTCCTTGATGAACTGGGCGAACTCGGCGGCGGTGAGGGGATCGACGGCGGAGCCCATCTTCGCCAGGCGCTCCTTGATCTCCGGCTCGGCGAGGATCTTGAGCACCTCGGCGTTGAGGCGGTTGACGATGGCCGGCGGTGTCCCGGCCGGAGCGAACAGGCCATACCAGTTCGTGAGGTCGAAGTCCTTCGCGCCCGATTCCATCATCGTGGGCACGTCCGGCAGCGAGATCGAGCGCTTCGCGCCGCTCGTCGCCAGCGGCCGCGCGCGGCCGGCGGCGATGTGCGGCTGGAGCACCACCGTCGACTCGAAGCTCGCCGGGACCTGCCCGCCGATGACGTCCATGATGGCGGGCCCGGAACCCTTGTAGGGAATGTGGACCATGTCGAGATCGAAGGCCATCTTGAGCATCTCGCCGGCCAGGTGCTGCGGGCTGCCGCTGCCCGCGGAGGCGAACGAGTACTTGCCCGGCGAGGCCTTCACCAGGGCCACGAACTCGGCCACCGTCTTCGCCGGCACCGACGGGTGCACATAGAGCGCCGTGGGCACCATCCCCACGAGCGCAACGGGCGCGAGCGCCTGTGCCGGGATGATGTTGAGCTTGTAGAGGCTCTGGTTGATCACCACCCCCGTGTTGTTGCCGAGGAGCAGCGTGTAGCCGTCTGGCTTCGAGCGCGCAACGAGCTCCGTGCCGATGTTGCCGCTCGCTCCGGCCTTGTTCTCCACGATGACCGTCTGCCCGAGTGCCGCGGTGAGCTTCGGCGTCAGCATGCGCGCGAGGATGTCGGTGGTCCCCCCGGGCGGGTAGGGGGACACGATCTTGATCGTCTGGGTCGGGTACTCCTGGGCCATTGCGGGCAGGATGGCAGCCGCCAGCACGACGGCAGCCGCACGCGCGAAGTTCCTGATCATGGAATCCTCCTTTGTCGTTTCCCGTGGGCTGCCGTGCCCCACCCTTCAGTTCACCTTGATGTTCGCCTCGCGGATGAGCTTGCCGTAGCGCTCGTACTCGGTGCGCACGAGCGTGGCCAGCTCCTGCGGCGTGGTCGGCGACACTTCCGCGCCGAGGTTGGCCAGCCGCTCCTTCACCACCGGGTCCGCGAGCGCCTTGTGAATCTCGGCGTTCAGCCTCGCGACGATCGCCGGCGGCGTGCCCTTCGGCGCGATGAAGGCGTGCCAGACGGAAGCCTCGAAGCCCGGGTAGCCGGATTCGGCGATCGTCGGCGCGTCCGGCAGCGTCGAGACGCGCTGGGCGCTCAGCGCCGCCAGCACGCGAAGCTTGCCGTCCTTCACGAGCGGCAGGACCTCGACCGCGTTCACCGCGACGAGCGGTAGCTGCCCGCCGAGGACGTCGGCGATCGCGGGCTTGCCGCCCTTGTACGGGACGTGCGTGAGCTCGATGCCTGCCCCGCGCGCGAAGAGCTCCGTCGCGAGGTGCGGCGTGGAGCCCTGCCCGGGCGACCCGTAGTTCACGCTCCCGGGGCGCGCCTTCGACGCTTCGATGACCTTCCTGAGCGTGGAGAGCTCCGACTTCGCGCCGGCGGCGATCACCACCGGCAGGCGGGCGACGAGCGAGATGGGTACCACGTCCGTGTTGGGATCGAACGGCTGCTGCGTGTAGAGGAGCGGGTTCGCCGTGAGGCCGTTGGCGACGAGCATCACCGTGTAGCCGTCGGGCGGGCTTTCGATCAGCTGGCGGATGGCGATGTTGCTGGCCGCGCCCGGCTTGTTCTCGATGATCACCGTCTGCCCGAGGCCTTCGGCCAGCTTCTGCCCCACCGTGCGCGCCACGATGTCCATGGCGCCGCCGGGGGCGAAGCCGACCAGGATCTTCACGGTCTTGGAGGGATATGCCTGGGCCATCGCGACGGGTGCGGTGCCGATCGCCAGGAAAGCGGCCATGAGCACGGCCGCGGCGCGGGTCGTCTTTCGGATGCTGGAAATCATTTCGGAAGTCCTCCTTGCGGTTCGTGGTTCGCTCAGGCGGGCAGCTTCAGGCGGCTGTAGACCCGCCTGGCGTTGCCTTCGTAGATCTTCTGGCGGTCCGCGGCCGTGAGGCCGGGAGCCGAGTCGATGTAGCGCTTCGTGTCGTCGTAGTAGTGGCCCGTGCGCGGGTCGACGCCGCGGACCGCGCCCACCATCTCGGAGGCGAAGAGGATGTTCTCCACGGGAATCACCTTGAGGAGCAGGTCGATGCCCGGCTGGTGGTAGACGCAGGTGTCGAAGTAGACGTTCTTCAGCAGCAGTTCCTCGAGCGGCGGGCGGCCCATGTCCTGCGCGAGGCCCCGGTAGCGCCCCCAGTGGTAGGGAACGGCCCCGCCCCCGTGGGGAATCACGATCCTGAGGGTCGGGAAGTCCTTGAAGAGGTCCGACGTGAGGAACTGCATGAACGCCGTCGTGTCCCCGTTGATGTAGTGCGCGCCCACCGCGTGGAAGCAGGGGTTGCAGCTGGCACTCACGTGCACCATGGCAGGCACGTCGAGCTCCACCAGCTTCTCGTAGAGCGGGTACCACCAGCGGTCCGTGAGGGGCGGGTCCTGCCAGTGGCCGCCGGAGGGGTCCGGGTTCAGGTTGCAGCCGACGAAGCCCAGCTCCTTCACGCAGCGCTCCAGTTCCGGGACGCAGCTCGCCGGGGGCACGCTGGGCGACTGTGGAAGCTGGCACACCGGCGCGAAGTTGCGGGGATAGAGCGTGCACACGCGGTGGATGAGGTCGTTGCACAGGCGCGACCACTCCAGGCTCGTCTCCTGGGTACCGATGTGGTGGGACATCGCCATCGCGCGCGGGGAGAAGAGCGTGAGGTCGGTGCCGCGCTCGCGCTGCAGCCTGAGCTGGGCGTTCTCCAGGCTCTCGCGCAGCTCGTCGTCGCTGACGGAAAGCTCCGTCGGCCTGGGCGAAGGCGACTTGCCGTCCAGCGCCTCTATCTGTTTCGCCCGCCATCCCTCCAGGGACCTGGGCGCCGTCGTGTAGTGGCCGTGGCAGTCGATGATCATCGGTGGGGCGGCCGCCGGAGGCGACCCTCGCAGGGTATCCGGCCGATGTTTGCATCGCGGCTGGGTCGAGTCCAATATATATTTCGCCCTCCAGTCATACGCATTCCCTATAAGCATGGACATCCGCCAGCTGCGCTACTTCGTCGCCGTCGCCGAGGAGCTGAACTTCAGCCAGGCCGCTCGCCGACTGCACATGAGCCAGCCGCCCTTGAGCCAGCAGATCAAGGCGGTCGAGGACGAGCTCGGGACGAAATTGCTCGAGAGGACCAAGAGAAGCGTCCGGCTCACGGAACCGGGGCGCCTCTTCCTCCTGCAGGCCCGCTCCATCCTGGCGCAGCTCGACGACGCGGGCGACGAGGTCCGGCGCGCGGCCCGCGGCGAGGCCGGCGAGATCCGCATGGCGTTCACGGGGTCCGTCCCCATGTTCGAGCCGTTCCCGCGGTTCATCCAGGCCTTTCGCGAGCGATTCCCCGGCGTTCGCGTGGAGATGGGCCACCTGTCCACGGGCGCCCAGCTCCAGGCGCTCGCCGACCGCCGCATCGACGTGGGCTTCCTGCGGCCTTCCCACCAGTTCGCGCCCGGCCCGGAAATCGCGGTGCGCAACATCTGGGAGGACGAGCTGACGGCGGTGCTGCCGTCCGGGCACCGGCTGGCGCGCGCGCGCGCCGGCGTGAGGATGGCCGACCTCGCCGACGAGCCGTTCATCCTCTTCCCGCGCGGCATCGGCTGCGGCCTCTACGACCACGTGATGGGGTTGTGCAGCCAGGCCGGCTTCGCCCCGCGCGTGGCTCAGGAAGCGCGCGAGGGCGTGACCATCCTCGCGCTGATCGCGGCGGGCACGGGGATATCGATCCTCCCGGACACCTACCGCAACGCGAGCATTCCCGGCGTGGTCCACAGGCCGATCGCCGGGACGGCATCGAGGAGCCGGCTGCTCCTCGCGTGGCGCTCCGGCGACAGGACGCCGCTGCTGGAACGCTTCCTCGCGATGGCCCACGACTGGCCCGGGTTCGCATCGCCCGGGCGTGCGGCCTCCGCCCGCCCGAAGAAGCCGGTCGCGGCCTAGAGGTTGAACAGGACCAGGCGCTCCTCGGTCATGTCGCGGATGGCGTAGCGCGGCCCTTCCCGGCCGATGCCGCTCGACTTGACGCCGCCGTAGGCGAGCTGGTCGGTGCGCCAGGTGGACGTGCCGTTGACGATGAGGCCGCCTACGCGAAGCGACCGGATCGCGTCGAACGCCACCTGGATCGACTTCGTGAAGATCCCGCAGTGCAGCCCGTACTGGTCGGCGCTGATCTGCTCGAAGAGGGGCTTCAAGTCCCGGTAGCGCTGCACCGTCACCACGGGGCCGAACACCTCCTCGCACACCACGCGCATCGTGCGCTTCACGTCCACGAGCACCGTCGGCTCGTACTGCGCACCGCGCCGGCCGCCGCCCGTGAGCATGCGGGCGCCCTGCGACACCGCCTCGGCGACCCAGCCTTCCACCCGCCTGGCCGCGGCCTCGTCGATCAGCGTGCCCACGTCCGTGGCCGCGTCCAGCGGATCGCCGACCTCGAGCGTCTTCACCTCGGCGACGAGGCGCTCGACGAAGGCGTCGTACACGCTCTCGTGCACCATGGCGTTCTGCACCGAGATGCAGCTCTGGCCCGCGAGCCGCATGGAATTGCGCGCGCAAAGGGTGGCGGCCTCCGCCACGTCCGCGTCCGAGTGGACGATCGTCGTGCCGTTGCCGCCCAGCTCCAGCGCCACGCGGCGCAGCCCGCTGGCCGCCTTGATCTCCGCGCCCACCCGGCTCGAGCCGGTGAAGGACACGAAGTCCACGCGCGGGTCGCGCACGAGGGCCGGCCCCACCGCGTTGCCGTACAGGAGGTTCACGGAGCCCGGGGGGGCGCCGGCGTCGACGAACAGTTCCACCAGCCTCGCCACGACCGCGGGCGACTGCGGCGGCGCCTTGAGGACGATGGAGTTTCCGGCCGCGAGGGCCGGGGCGATCTTGTGGCAGGCGAGGTTGAAGGGCGCGTTGAACGGGGTGATGCCCGCGACCACGCCGACGGGGAAGCGAAGCAGGAAGGCGAGCTTGCCCGCACCCATGGCCGTGCCGTCCAGCGGGACCTGCTCGCCCTCGATCCGGATCGCCTCCTCGGCGGAAAGCAGGATCGTGTCCTGCGACCGCGTGACCTCCGCGCGCGCGTCCTTGATGGCCTTCCCCGTCTCGCGCGTCATGACCTCCGCGATGGCGTCGGCGCGCTCGGCGAGAAGTGCTGCGACCTTGCGCAGCAGCGCCGCGCGCTGGTACCCGGGCATGGCCGCCATGACCGCCTTGGCTGCAACCGCCGCCGCGAGGGCGTCGTCCAGGTCCTTCAGCGAGGATTCCGGCGCAAGGGCCACCTTCTCGCCGCGCCAGGGGTCTACGACGGCCGACTCGGGGCTGCCGGTGCGCCACTCGCCGCCGATCCTCATGCGCAGCCGCGGCACGGCATCCGCCGACGCGCCTGCGTTTGCCTTGTTCGTTCCGGACATGGGTTTCCCTCGAGAGATGGAGTGGGGCCCTAGACGGGCTCGTCCTTCCGGGCCTTGCGCAGCGCCTCCATGATCGCGCGGCGGTCCAGCGGCACCTTGCCGCCGAACGCGTCCCGGAGCTTCGCGTCGCCCGTGCGCTGCTGGCGCTCGATGGTGCCGCGCGTCATCAGCGGCTCGACGCCCAGGGCCTCGAGCGTCTTCGCGACCTCGCGCATTTCCGCCGCGCGCCGGATGCCATGGCTCGCCATGCGTTCGAGGTTGTGGTCGGCCATCCCCGCCCAGTCGAGCGTCGGGAAGGACTGGGTGAGCGAGGCGATCAGCCGGTCCTCCACGCCGCTCGACTGCGCGGCCAGGAAGCACTCCTGCGTGAGGGCCTCGAGCCCCTTGATCATGACGCTTCGCACCATCTTCATCGCGATCGCGGCGCCGACGTCGGCGCCGACGCCTTCGATGCTCATTGAGCAGCGCCGCAGGAGCGGCAGCAGGTCTTCGGCGGCGGGCCCGGACGCGAGCATGGGAGTCCTGTGGCGCAACGGCAGGATCGGCGCCATGACGGCCACGTCCACGAAGCGGGCGCGATCTCCCACGATGCGCGCCGCCTCGCGCTTGCGTTGCGGGGACACGGAATTGACGTCGAGGTAGAACTGCTGCGCGGAAAGTCCGGCCGCGGCTGAAGCGGCAGCGTCGAGGTTCGAGGAGGCCGTCACCGCGGCGATGACGACGTCGGCGCCGCGGATCGCATCCACGCAGTCGGTGGCGACCCGCACGCCCAGCCGGCCGGCGGCCGCGCGCAGCGGCTCGCCCTTCTCGGCGTCCGGGAACAGGATGTCCCAGGACGCGAGCCGGTCGACGCCTTCGCCGCGCAATCCCTCGGCGAGCGCCTGCCCGGCTTCGCCGAAGCCGATCAGTGCAAATGCGGGCAGGGCGGGCGCGCTCATGGACGGAAATCATACGCGGGTCGGGCGACGGTATACAACCGTATACCGTGTCTGCTAGATTCTCCGGAACGTCGCGGATGCCCCCTCGACCGCACCGAACGGAAAGCAAGCCATGAACGTCTCCGAATTCCTGGTCCGCTACCTGCGTGCCCTCGGCGTGCGCCACGTCTTCGGGTATCCCGGGGACCCCACGGTCGAGCTCCTCGAGTCCTGCCGGCGCGAAAACCTCGACTTCGTGCTGGCGCGCCGCGAGGGCACGGCCGGTCTCATGGCGGAGGCCGCCGGGATGCTCACGGGGCTCCCCGGCGTCTGCGTCTCCACGCTCGGGCCGGGGTCGACGAACCTCGTGAACGCCGTGGCCAACGCCTGGCTCGACCGCGTGCCGATGCTCGCCATCTCCGGGCAGATCGAGAGCAAGCGCGAGCCCTACTTCACCCACCAGGTGGTCGACCAGGAGCGCATTTTCGCCCCGGTGTGCAAGTGGGCGACGACGATCCAGCCGCACACCGCCGCGATCATCCTGCGCAAGGCCGTGCGCACCGCGATGGCCGAGCGCCCGGGACCGGTGCACATGACGCTCGCCGCCGACGTCGTCGGCGCGCAGGCCGTGGACGACCGCATCCTCTTGCCGCCGCTCGCCGCGCAGGAGCTGCCCTTCGCGTTCGGCTCCGGGACCGCCGTGGCCGGCGTCGTGTCGAAGATCCGCGGCGCCCGCCGCCCGGTGATCCTCGCCGGCATCGCCGCCGTCCGCGGCAACGCTTCCGCAAGCCTCGCGCGGCTGGCCGAGACGCTGGGCTGCCCCGTGGTCGTGGCCCCGATGGCCAAGGGCGTCCTGGCCGAGGACCACCCCCTGTACGCGGGGACGCTGGACATGGCCTGCAACGCCTTCATGTGGCAGTTCCTCGCCGGCTGCGACCTCATCATCGCGGCGGGCTTCGACGCGGTGGAGCTCATCAAGCCGTGGAGCGTGGATGTCCCGACCATCCATGTCGACTCGACGCCGAACACCGACCAGATCTACCCCGCGGAAGTCGAGCTCGTCGGCCCGGTGGCCGCCATTCTCGGCGCACTCGCCGACGCCTGCGCGGGCGAAGCCCGGTGGACGGTGGCCGAGGTCGCCTCGCACCGGAACGCGCTCGTGTCGAAGTACTACGAGGGTCGCACCGCGGGCCGCCTCAACCCGACCGACGTGATCGACGTCGTGCGCCGCGCCATGCCGCGGGAGACGATCGCCACCGCGGACGTGGGCTCGCACAAGATCCTGGTGGGCCAGGGCTGGACCACCTACTCGCCGCGCTCCACCCTCATGACCAACGGCCTGTCCTCGATGGGCTTCTCGCTTCCGGCGGCGATCGCGGCCAAGCTCGTCCACCCGGATCGCCCGGTCGTGTGCTTCACCGGCGACGGGGGCCTCGCGATGGTGCAGGGCGAGCTGCGCCTCGCCGCCAGCCTGAAGATCGACCCGCTGGTGGTCGTGTTCTGCGACAACAGCCTCAACCGCATCGAGCTCAAGCAGACCCAGCGCGAGTACCCGAGCTGGGGAACCCTCATCGACGCGACCGACATCGAGAAGCTCGCCCAGTCCATGGGGTGCGACGGCGCCGTTGCCGATTCGGCCGCGGGGCTGGAGCGCATCCTCGCGCAGCCGCGCGCGGCGACGAGGCCCCTGGTGGTGGGCGTCCACATCGATCCGGCGCAGTACCTGGCGCAATTCTGAGGGGCCAGCGCCCGCGAGAGGCGCGGCTCCCCGCCTGCAGCAACCGAGCGTGCTTCAACAACAAGGAGGAGACAGACAAATGAAGAACCTGATCCTGAAAGCCGCAGCCGCCCTGCTCGCGCTGGCCGCCTCGACGCTTGCCCTGGCGCAGGGCGACTGGCCCAACCGCCAGATCACGATCGTCGTGGGCTTCTCGCCGGGGGGGTCGACGGACTTCGTCGCGCGCATCATGGCCGAGGAGTTCCGCAAGACCTGGGGCCAGACCGTGGTCGTCGAGAACAAGCCCGGCGCCGGCGGCAACATCGGCGCCAACCTGGTCGCCAAGGCGAAGCCGGACGGCTACACGCTGCTCATGGGGTCGGTGGGGCCGCTCGCGATCAACGCGACGCTTTATTCCAGCATGCCCTACGACAACATCAAGGACTTCCAGCCGATCTCGCAGGTGGTCGGCGCGCCCAACATGCTCGTGGTGAACCCCACCTCCATGCCGGCAAAGGATTTCCCGGACTTCCTGCGCCTGCTCAAGGCCAGCCCGAACAAGTATTTCTTCGCCTCCACCGGCGTGGGCACCTCGGCGCACCTGTCAGGCGAGCTCCTGAAGTCCATGGCGGGCGTCGAGGCGACGCACGTTCCCTACAAGGGGGCGGTGGCGCTCAACGACCTCCTGTCCGGCGAGCAGGTGCATTTCATGTTCGCCACGATCCCGTCCGTCATCCAGCACGTGCGCTCCGGGCGCCTGCGCGGCATCGCCGTCACCACCAAGACGCGCTCGGCGTCCTCGCCCGACCTGCCCACGGTCGCGGAACTGGGCTATCCCGACTTCGAGGCTTCGTCGTGGTTCGGCCTGCTCGGCCCGGCCGGCATGCCCCGCGAGATCGCCATGAAGATCCAGGCCGAGGTCGCCCGCATCATCAGGATCCCCGAGATCCGCGAGAAGCTCGTCCAGCAGGGCGTGGACCCCGTCGGCAGCACGCCGGAAGAGTTCGCCGCCTACATCCGCTCCGAGACGGAGAAGTGGGCCAAGGTAGTCAAGATGGCCGGGGCCAAGGCCAACTGAGCGGAGGGTCCCCCCGTGTTCGTGACCGAGCGGTTCGCGGCCTACGCGGAAGAGTTGCGCAGCCAGCGGCTGCCCGCGCAGGCGCTGCACCACGCGAAGCGGGCCGTCGTCGACTGGCACGCGGCGCTGTTTCCCGGCGCCGTGGTCGCGCCCGCCACCCTCCTCGAGCGGGCGCTGGCCGGGGAGTTGGACCGTGGCGGAGCCACGCTGGCGCTGGGCCGGCGCGCGACGGTGCGCGCCGCCGCCCTCATCAACGGCACCGCCTCGCACGCCATCGAGTTCGACGACATCTTCCGCGACGCGATCTACCATCCGGGCGCGCCCACGATCGCGGCGGCACTCGCCGTCGCGCAGGACCGGGCCGCGAGCGGCGAGGAGTTCCTCCGGGCGGTCGTGGCCGGCTACGAGATCTCGACCCGCATCGGCGCCGCCCTGGGCCGGACGCACTACCGCCACTGGCACACGACGGGCACGGTGGGCAGCTTCGGCGCCGCGGCCGCGGCGGCGATGCTGCTCGGCCTTTCCCGCGGGCAGTTCGCCCACGCGCTGGCCACGGTGACGACCTTCGCGGCGGGCCTCCAGCAGGCGTTCCGCATGGACTCGATGTCCAAGCCTCTCCATGCCGGGCGCGCCGCCGAGGCGGGCGTCCTCGCGGCGCTGGCCGCGCGCGAAGGCGTGACGGGATCGCTGGACGTGATCGACGGCGAGGCGGGCCTCGGCAAGGCCATGAGCAACGGCCCCGACTGGGACAAGGCGTGCGAGAGCCTCGGCAAGGTCTGGAACATCTCGCTGATGACGTTCAAGAACCACGGCTGCTGCGGGCACACCTTCGCCGCCATCGACGGCGCCCTCGAGGTCATGGCCCGCAGCGGGAGGACCGCGGGCGACATCGCGCGGGTCCGCGTGGAAACCTACCGGGTCGCGCTGGACGTCGCCGGCAATGCCGAGGCATCCACGGCGGCGCTGGCGAAGTTCAGCCTCGCCTACGTCGTGGCGCACGCGCTGGCGCGCGGAGCCGTGCGGCTGGACGCCTTCTCCCCGGAGCGCCTGGCCGATCCCGCGATACGCGCCCTGATGGGCCGCATCGAGATCGCCGTCGACCCGGAACTGGATGCGGCGTTCCCCGGCAAGCGCGCGGCACGCGTCAGCATCGACTGGGACGACGGCGCGAGGGGCTCGTGGCTGCAGCCGACGCGCAAGGGCGATCCCGACGCGCCGCTGAGCGACGCGGAGCTCGACGCCAAGTTCCACGAGCTGGCCACGCCGGTGATCGGCGCGGAGCGCGCGGGCGACCTCGCGCACCGGCTGTGGACCCTGGAGGCCGCGGCCAGTCTCGGCACCGGGGGCGCCTGAATGCAGAAGGGCCGGTCGTCTCCGACCGGCCCTTCTCGATTGCTTCCGCCGGGCCGTCAGGCCGCTTTCTGGATGGGGATGGACCCGCGCTTTTCGCGGATGGCGTTGTTCGCATCCACGTAGACGAGGTCGGGCTGGTAGGCCGCGATCTCGGACTCCGCGTAGACGGCGTAGGAGGCGATGATCAGGAGGTCGCCGCGGCGCGCCTTGTGGGCGGCGGCACCGTTCACCGAGATCGTCCCGGAGCCGCGCTGGGCCGCGATGGCGTAGGTCGAGAACCGCTCGCCGTTGTTGACGTTGTAGATCTCGATCTGCTGGAACTCCCGGATGTCGGCCGCGTCCAGGAGGTCCTGGTCGATGGCGCAGGAGCCCTCGTAATGGAGTTCCGACGCCGTGCAGGTGACTCGGTGCAGCTTCGACTTGAGCATGGTGCGTTGCATGTGTCCCCGTCTCCGCAAGTGCGACTGGAGGGCAGTCTAGCGGGTCTTTCTAGAGCAAAGACTCGAAAACTCCCGGCAGCCCCAGGTGGCTCGATCAGGCGCGGAACTCGACGTTGTCGATCAGCCGGGTCCTGCCCAGCCAGGCCGCGCCCAGGACCACCAGATCGCGGTCCGCGGGGCCCGGAACGGACAGTCCGGATTGATTCCGCACTGCAACATAATCCACGCGCCAGCCGGCATCCGTCAAGTCCTTGATTGCCAACGCGCAAAGCGCATCGAAATCGTGCGAGCCGCCTTCGGCGAGGGCCTTGATCCGCCGCAGGTTTTGGCCGAGGCGCACCGCTTCGGTGCGTTCCTCAGAGGAGAGATAGCCGTTCCGGGACGACATCGCGAGGCCGTCGGGCTCGCGCACGGTATCCACCCCGACGATCGAAACGGGATAGTTCAGCTGCCTCGCCAGGGCCCGGATCACGGCCAGTTGCTGGTAGTCCTTGCGGCCGAAGACGGCTGTGTGCGGTGCAACAATATTGAGGAGTTTCGCGACGACGGTCACCACGCCCTGGAAGTGGCCCGGCCGGAAGTCGCCGCACAACTGCCCGGCGAGTTTCGGCGGCGTGACGAAGATCTCCTGGGGCTCGGGATAGAGCTCGCGCTCGTCGGGCGCGAACACCACGTGGCATCCCGCCTTCTCGAGCTTGGCGCAATCGTCGGCCAGCGTGCGCGGATACCGGTCGAAGTCCCCGCCGGGCTCGAACTGCAGGCGGTTCACGAAGATCGAGGCCACGACGCACCGGCCGTGCTTCCCCGCCTCGGTGACCAGCGCGAGGTGCCCCGCATGGAGGTTCCCCATCGTCGGCACGAGCGCGACCGATGCTTCGCCCTTGAGCCTCGCCCGCAACTCGTCAACGGTATGAATCAGATCCACGCAGCAACCCCACTCGGTTTCTATCCGTGTTTATCCGCCGTGATCCGTGTTCATCCGTGTTCCAGAGGTTTGCGCCCGCATCACTCTCAGAAGCAGTGCTCCGGCCCCGGAAAGGTCTTCCCCCTCACCGCCTTCACGTAGGCCTCCACCGCCGCCTTCACCGAAGGCGCCCCCTCCATGAAGTTCCTCACGAAGCGCGCCTTCCTGCCGGGGTAGATGTCCAGCATGTCGTAGACCACCAGCACCTGGCCCGACACGTCCGGCCCCGCGCCGATGCCGATCGTGGGGACGGCCAGGCTCTCGGTAACGCGCTTCGCCACCGCGGCGGGCATCGCCTCCATGAGCACGATGGCCGCGCCGGCCTCCTCGAGCGCCTTCGCGTCGGCGACCAGCTGGACAGCGCCCTCGTCGGTGCGGCCCTGCACGCGGTAGCCGCCCAGCGTGTTGACCGACTGCGGGGTGAGGCCGATGTGCGCGCACACGGGGATGCCGCGGTCGACGAGGAAGCGGGTCGTCTCGACCATCACGGCGCCTCCCTCCAGCTTCACCATCTGCGCGCCGGCCGCCATGAGGCGCGCGGCGTTGCGGAAGGCCTGCTCCTTCGATTCCTGGAAGCTGCCGAAGGGCATGTCGGCCAGGACGAGCGCGTTGGCGCTGCCGCGCGCGACGAGGCGCGTGTGGTACTCCATCTCGTCCAGGGTCACTGGCAGCGTCGAGTCGTGCCCCTGGATCACCATGCCCAGCGAGTCGCCGACGAGCAGGATGTCGACGCCGGCGGCGTCCGACAGGGCCGCGAAGCTGGCGTCGTAGCAGGTGAGCATGACGAGCTTCTCGCCGTCGCGCGCGCGCTCCTGGAGCTTGCGGGTGGTCACTCTCATGTCTTGGGGATTCGGGCAGAACGGGAAGAGCATTCTGCCACGGTTTCGCTGCAATGCAGCATAGGTATTGGGGACGGTTCCTGGGGACGGTTCCGAATTTAGGAACCGTCCCCAGGAACCGTCCCCAATACCGGTCAGGCGCGGTTGAAGAACTCCCGGCCACCGCGGATGGACTGCACGCGCTCGACCAGCAGGTCGAAGTGCTCGGGGACGTCCACGAAGTTGAGCCGCTCGCTGTTGACGATCAGCAGCGCGCTCTCGTCGTAGTTGTAGAAATAGCGCGTGTAGGTGTCGGAGATGGCGCGCAGGTAGTCGTCGGCGATGCCGGCTTCCATCGGGTTGCCGCGCCGCCGCACGCGCTCGACCAGCGTCTCGACCTTGGCCTGCAGGTAGATCACAAGGTCCGGCGTGGGCGCCTGCGGCCGCACGTGCTCGAAGATGCGCGTGTACAGGCCGAACTCGTTGTCGTCGAGGGTCAGGCGCGCGAAGAGCGGGTCCTTCTGCAGCGCGAAGTCGGCCACCGTGGGCCGGCCGAAGAGATCGGGCTGGCGCAGGCCCTCGAGCTGGTGCAGGCGCTGGAAGAGGAAGAAGAGCTGCGTGGACAGCGCGTGCCGGCGCATGTCGCGGTAGAAGAGCGGCAGGAAGGGGTTGGCCTGCGGCTCCTCGAGCACCACGTTGGCGTTGAGGCGCCGCGCCATCAGCTTCGCGAGGCTCGTCTTGCCGCACCCGATGGGCCCCTCGATCACGATGAAGCGGTGCTTCATGGGCCCTCCGGCAGCCTCTCGATGGCCTGGTCGTCCACGCGGTCGCGGAACGAGGCCGCCGCGCCGCGGCCCGGAATGATGGCATCGGGCCACACGTCCAGCAACGGCGCGAGCACGAAGGCGCGCTCGTGCGCGCGCGGGTGCGGCAGGGTGAGCCCGTGCTCGTGGAGGACGAGGTCGCCGTAGAGCACGATGTCGAGGTCGAGCGTGCGCGGGCCGTTGGGCAGGTCGCGCACGCGGCCGTGCCGCCGCTCGATGGCGAGGAGCTCCGCGAGGAGCTCGCGCGGGCCGAGGGCCGTCTCCACAAGCGCGCAGGCGTTGATGAACGCGGGCTGGTCGAGGTAGCCCACGGGCGCGGTGCGGTAGAGCGCGGAGCGCGCGAGGACCCGCGTCGAGGGGAGCGCCGCCACTTCCCCGAACGCCCGGCGCACGCGCGCCTCGGGGCCGTCGAGGTTGGAGCCCAGCGCGACCGCGGCGCGCACCGGGTTCATTCGTCGGCGCCCGGCGCCACTTCCTCGGGCGAGCCGCCGTCTTCCGGACGGCGCTTGCCGCCGCGCCGGCGGCGCTTCTTCTTCTTCGGGCCCTCGTCGGCGTGCAGCATGCGCTCGCGTTCCTCGCCGGAGGCGTCCTGGAACTTCTCCCACCACTGCGCGATCTCCAGGGGCGCGTTGCCGGCCTGCGCGCGCAGCTCGAAGAAGTCGTAGGCGGCGCGGAAGCGCGGGTGCTCCAGCAGCCGGAAGGGGCGCGTGCCGCCGCGCTGCGGGAAGCGCGGCTGCAGCAGCCACAGTTCCTTCATCGTCGCGTCGAAGCGGCGCGGGATGGCGAGCGACTCGCGCTGCGCGTCCAGCGCGTCGTGCATCGCCGAATGCAGCGAGGGCGTCGACGGCTGGCCCTTCTCCTCGAGCTCGTGCCAGCGCCGCTCGACGCGGCCCCACAGGAGCGCGGCCAGCAGGAAGGCGGGCGAGACGGGCTTGTCCTCGCGCAGGCGGTCGTCGGTCGCCTTGAGCGCGGCCATGGCGAACGGGCCGGTCGCCGCGTCCTCGAGCGAGTCGTCGAGCAGCGGCAGCAGGCCGTGGTGCAGCTCCAGGTCGCGCAGCCGCTGCACGCAGGCCACGGCGTTGCCCGAGAGCAGCATCTTGAGGATCTCCTCGAAGAGGCGCGCCTGGGGCACGTTCTCCAGGAGGTGCTTGAGCTCGCGGATCGGCGCGGCGGTCTTCGGGTCGATGGTGAGGCCCAGCTTGGCCGACAGGCGGGCCGCGCGCAGCATCCGCACCGGGTCCTCCCGGTAGCGCGTGGCGGGGTCGCCGATCATCACGAGCTTCCTCGCGACGAGGTCCTTCACGCCGTTCTGGTAGTCCCAGACCTCCTCCTTCACCGGGTCGTAGAAGAGCGCGTTCACGGTGAAGTCGCGGCGCACGGCGTCCTCGGCCTGCGTGCCGAAGACGTTGTCGGAGAGCACGCGGCCGTGCACGTCCTGCCTGTCCTTCTCGTCGTCGTCGGCCTCGGGGTCCTTCGTCGTGAAGTGGGCGCGGTAGGTCGAGACCTCGACCGTCTCCGCGCCGAACATCACGTGCACGATCTGGAAGCGCCGGCCGATGATGCGCGAGCGGCGGAAGAGCGAGCGCACCTCGTCGGGGTGCGCGCTGGTGGCCACGTCGAAGTCCTTGGGCCGCCTTCCCAGGATCAGGTCGCGCACCGCCCCGCCGACGACGTACGCGGTGTGGCCGGCGCGCTGCAGCTCCTCGCAGGTCTTGCGGGCGCCGCGGCTGATGTGGTCCTTGCGGATGTGGTGCTTGTCGGGACCGTAGACGACGGGCTTCGACGGGTGCGCGGCCTGCTTGGCGCCGCCGCGGCCGAAGACCCGCGAGATGAACGACTTGATCATGCGCGCATCCTCCGGGTGGGGCGGCCGCGCGTGCGGCCGATGGGTGCGGGGTTCATGTGAGCTCGGGTTGGAGCGCCGCCTTGAGGAGCGGCACGGTGATGGGGCGCCCGGTCTCCAGCGAGTACCGGTCGAGGGTGTCGAGCGCCTGCATGAGCGACGGCATGTCGCGCCGCGCGTGGGTGAGGAGGTAGGACGCCACCTCCCCGGTGAGGGCGAAGCCGCGCGCGCGGGCGTGCGCCGCCAGCGCTTCGCGCTTCTCGTCGTCGGTGAGCGGCTGGAGCCAGTACGTGAGGCCGGTGGCCAGCCGCGTGGCGAGGTCGCGGCGCAGGGCCACGTCCTTCGGGGCCGCGTGGGCGGAGACGACGATCAGCTCGAAGGCGCGTTCGTTGAAGGCGTTGAAGAGGGCCACCTGCCTCGCCTCGGCCAGGCGCTCGGCATCGTCCAGGACCAGGACCCCGCCGGATTCGGTGCCGAGGTAGTCCTCGCCGCGCACGTACCGCGCGCCCGGGCGCACGGCCGCGAAGGCGCGCAGCAGGTGGGACTTCCCGGCGCCCGTCTCGCCCCAGAGGTAGAGCACGCGCTCCGGGATGGCCGAAAGCGCGGCGCGCACGGCCGCCAGCGGCTCGGCGTTGTGGCCGGGTACGAAGTTGTCGAAGGTAGGCGCGGGGCCCTGGGCGAAGTCGAGGAGCAGCTGCCTCATCGGGGCTCCCTGGGCCTGCGCCGCGGCGCAGGGTTGCGCCGCCCGGCTTGGCCCGGGCGCGCCCGGCGGGATGTCGTCCCGCGGAAGCGCGTTTCATGCGCCGGAATTCTAGCACGCGCCCGGGCGCGGGCCCCGAACGATTCCCCTATGGCAGAATCAAAGGCTAAACGGAGATTCCCATGGCAGTGGCCACCCCCATCCAGATCCGCTTCGAGCGCTTCGACGGCGCCCTCGACATCGCGCCGGCGAAGCCGCCCCGCGTCGTCACGGAGCAGGAGAAGCCCGCGCTCCTCGCCCGCATCCGCGAGCGCCTGGAGGCGATGGACGCCGTCCTCGTCGCGCACTACTACGTCCACCCGGACATCCAGGACCTCGCCATGGCCACCGGCGGCACGGTGTCCGATTCCCTGGAGATGGCGCGCTTCGGCCGCGACCACCCCGCGAGGACCGTCGTGGTGGCCGGCGTGCGCTTCATGGGGGAGACGGCCAAGATCCTCAACCCCGAGAAGCGCGTCCTCATGCCGGACCTCGGCGCGGAATGCTCGCTGGACCTCGCCTGCCCCGCCGACGAGTTCGCGAAGTTCTGCGACGCCCACCCCGACCGCGTGGTGGTCGTCTACGCCAACACCAGCGCCGCGGTGAAGGCACGGGCCGACTGGATGGTGACCTCGTCGATCGCCGAGAAGATCGTGGCCCACTTGCACGCCGAGGGGAAGAAGGTCCTCTTCGCGCCCGACAAGCACCTGGGCGCCTACATCCGGAAGGTCACCGGCGCCGACATGCTGATGTGGAACGCGGCCTGCGTCGTGCACGACGAGTTCAAGGCGCTGCAGCTGGAGGAGCTGAAGCTGAAGCACCCCGGCGCCAAGGTGCTGGTGCACCCGGAGTCGCCCGCGAGCGTGATCGCGCTGGCCGACGCCGTGGGCTCCACCACGGGCATCATCGAGGCGGCCGTGCGGCTGGGTGCGAAGGAGTACATCGTGGCCACCGACGGCGGGCTCCTCCACCAGATGCGCAGGCGCCTGCCCGGCGTGAATTTCATCGAGGCGCCCACGGCCGGCAAGGGCGCCACGTGCCAGAGCTGCGCGCACTGCCCGTGGATGGCGATGAACGGCCTGCACAACCTGCTCGACGTGCTCGAGACCGGCCGCAACGAGATCCACGTCGACCCGGAGGTGGGAAAGCGCGCCAAGGTCTCCATCCAGCGCATGCTCGACTTCGCCCGGGCGCACCTTCCCGCCCTGAAGGGCAGCGGCGACGCCTGACCCACCCCGCAACTTCCCGAGGCAATCCCCATGACGAAGAACCTGGCCGCGCTGCTCGCGGGTGCCGTCACCGCCGTGGCCGCGGTGGCCGCGCCGCCTGCGACCGCGCCCGCGCCGGCCCCCGAGAAGCTCCTCTACGCCGAGGGCGGGATGCTGGTCCTCGTTGCGCCCGCCTTCCCCCGCGAGGCGCTCGCCCAGGGGCTCACCGCGCGCATCGACGTCTCCGGCACGGTGCGGACCGACGGCGGCCTCGACAACGCGTCCATCGATACGGGCGCGGGCAACGAGGCCTTCGCCGCGGCCGTGAAGACGGTCGTGCCGCTGTGGCGGCTGCAGCCGCGCATCGACCCGTCGTCGTGCCTCGCCACCGAGGGGAAGGCCCGCGTGTCCCTCTGGTTCGACATCGCGAACGGCCAGCCCAAGGTGAGCTACGGCACCGCGCGGCCGGAAGGCGCAAAGGCGCCCGACATCCGCACCGACCGCAAGCCGGACAGGATGGTCGCGCCGCTGTATCCGCAGAAGCTCGCGATGGACCCGAACGCGCCCAGGGCGATCCTCCAGGTCGCCTACGTCGCCGTCGCCGAGGACGGCTCGGTGACCGGCGTGACGGTCGCCCCGATGCTTCATTACCGCGAGTTCGAGCCCCTCCTCGCCGCGGCGATCCGCCAGTGGAAGTACGCGCCGCAGCAAACCCGCTGGTGCGCGGAGGTGCGCTTTCACATGACCCTCGACTGAAACGGGCAGGGTCACCCTGGAGTAGAATTCGGGTCTGGATTCCTTCCGGAAGCGCCTCCGTGACCGCTGCCACCACTCCCCTGACTTACCGAGACGCCGGCGTAGACATCGACGCGGGCGACGAACTCGTCGAACGCATCAAGCCCTTCGCCAGGCGCACGATGCGCCCCGAGGTGCTGAGCACCCTTGGCGGTTTCGGAGCGATGGTGGAAGTGTCGAAGAAGTACAGGAACCCCGTGATGGTCTCCGGGACGGACGGCGTGGGCACCAAGCTCAAGCTCGCCTTCCGCATGAAGAAGCACGACACCATCGGCATCGACCTCGTGGCGATGAGCGTGAACGACGTCCTCGTCACCGGCGCCGAGCCCATCTTCTTCCTCGACTACTTCGCGTGCGGGAAGCTCCGCGTGGACGTGGCCGCCGACGTGGTGAAGGGCGTGGCCGCCGGCTGCGAGCAGGCCGGCTGCGCGCTCATCGGCGGCGAGACGGCGGAGATGCCCGGGCTCTACGACCCGAACGAGTACGACCTCGCGGGCTTCGCCCTGGGCCTCGTGGAGAAGGACCGCATCATCGACGGCTCGACCATCGTCCCGGGAGACGTGGCGGTGGGCCTCGCCTCCAGCGGCGTGCACTCCAACGGCTTCTCGCTGGTGAGGAAGATCCTCGCCGTCAGCGAGGCGCCGCTCGAGGATGCCTTCGACGGCCGCACCCTGGGCGAGGCGCTGCTCGAGCCCACGCGCATCTACGTGAAGCCGGTGCTGGCGCTCCTGGACAAGATGCCGCTCAAGGGCATCGCGCACATCACCGGCGGCGGCCTCGTGGAAAACGTGCCGCGCGTGCTGCCCGCGAACACCGCGGTGCGCCTGGAGAAGGCGCGTTGGCCGCGGCCCGCCATCTTCGACTGGCTGCAGACGCAGGGCAACGTCCCCGAGGCCGAGATGCACCGCACCTTCAACTGCGGCATCGGCATGGTGCTCGTGATGGCGAAGGAGCACGCCGCCGCCGCGATCGCCTCGCTGGGCGTCCACGGCATACCCGCGTGGGAAGTGGGGGCCGTCGTCACCCGCGTCGGCGACGCGCCGCAGACCGTCGTGGTCTGAAAAAGGGGTCAGATCCCTTTATTGGGACGGTTCTACAGAACCGGTCTATTCACGGAAGAAGATCGATGCCCGCGTTCAGAACGGAATAGACCGGTTCTGTAGAACCGTCCCAATAAAGGGATCTGACCCCTTTTTCAGACCTTGCCGGGAACGCCATGAAATCCGCCGTCATCCTCATCTCCGGCCGGGGCAGCAACATGCAGGCGCTGGTGGAGGCGAAGCCGGGGCTCGACTTCCGGGCGGTGATCGCCAACCGCCCGGCGGCCGGGGGGCTCGAGTGGGCGGCCTCGCGCGGCATCGCCACCGTCGTCGTGGACCACAAGGCCTTCGCCTCGCGCGAGGCATTCGACTCCGCACTCGCGCAGGCCATCGATGCGCATGCGCCGGATTACCTCTTCCTCGCCGGCTTCATGCGCATCCTCACCGCAGGCTTCATCGACCGCTACCCGAGGCGCATCCTGAACATCCACCCATCCCTGCTGCCTTCCTGGCCGGGGCTCGACACGCACCGCCGCGCGATCGAGGCAGGAGTCAAGCTGCACGGGGCCACGGTGCACTTCGTCACGCCCGCGCTGGACCACGGCCCGATCCTGGTCCAGGCGGCCGTGCCGGTGCTCGACGGCGACACCGAGGAGGCGCTCGCCGCCCGGGTGCTGGCGCAGGAGCACCGCATCTACCCGCAGGCGGCGCGCTGGCTCGCCGAGGGTCGCGTCGAGTTCCGCGGCCCCGATGTCGTCCAGGTGCGCGGCTCGGGCGTTGGTACCGACTGGGCCATCGCTCCCCGGGACCCCCCATGAGGCTCCTCGCCTTCGCCTTCGCCTTCGCCAGCCTCGCCGCCACCGCCGCGCCCACCCTCCCCACCGAAGTCGCGGCGGAGTACCGCATCTCCACCGCCGGGGTGGCGATCGGACACGTCCACGAAACCTACGTGCGCACCGGCGACACCTACCGCATCGAGAGCACGACGCGGGCCGAAGGCGTGTTCCGGCTCTTCCGCGACGACACGATCGTGCTGTCGAGCGCCGGCCGGCTGGGCCCGAAGGGCCTGCAGCCGCTGCGCTTCGAGCAGCGGCGCCTGGGCGACTCGAGCCGCGACATCGTCGCCGAGTTCGACTGGGAGAAGGCGCAGCTTCGCAGCGCCTACCGCGGCGAGGAATCGGTGCACGCCCTGCCGCCGGGCACCCAGGACCGCCTCTCCGTGCTCTACCAGTTCATGCACGTCGGGCAAGCCGGCGAGGTCGTGCGCATGCACATGTCGAACGGGCGCAAGGTGGAGCTCTACGCCTACCGCAAGGTCGGCACGCCCACGATCGACACGCCGGCGGGCGAGTTCGCAACCCTGCACTACGAGCGCATCACCGGGAGCGAGAAGGAAAACCGCGCCCAGCTGTGGCTCGCGCGCGACCGCTTCAGCCTGCCGGTGCGCATCGTGTTCGAGGACTCCAGGGGTCTGAGGCTCGAGCAGACCCTCGTGAGCCTCGCGACCCGCTAGCCATGGGCTTCCCCGGCTTCCTCGCCCCCTCCTGGCGCCCCGCCGCGGTCGCCGTGGCCGTGTCGGCCCTGGTGCACGCCACGGCGCTCGTGGGCCTGCAGGTGCCGGATGCGGGCGAGGCGAGCCTCGATGCGCCGCCCCTCGAGGCAACGCTCGTTCCCGCGCCGGAAGCCCTGCCTGCACCCGCGGCAGCGCCGCCGCCGAAGCCGCGCGCGCGACCGAAACCGCCCCGCGCCGACGAAACCGTGGCCTTCCTGCCGGCCGCCATCGAGGAGTCGGCGCTCGCCCCGCTGGAGGCCGACGCAGCGCTCCCGCCCGAGGGCGAGCCGCTGCCGGAAATGGTCGCCCTCGCGCAGCCGATGGTGCCGGCCGCGCCCGCGCAACTCCCCCGCTTCGACCGCGTCGCCTTCCCCGACGAGGTGACCATCGCCTATTCGCTCACTTCGGCCTTCGCCGACGGCGCCGCCGAATACACCTGGAAGCGCGACGGCGACCGCTACGAGATCTCCGGCTTCGCGGAGGCGGTCGGCTTCTTCACGCTGTTCCTCGAAGGCCAGATCTACCAGTCGACGAGCGGGCACGTGACCGCCGAGGGGCTGCGTCCCGACCGCTTCACGGAGCGCCGCGGGACCACGCCCGAGGAAGGCCTTTCGTTCGACTGGGACGCGCGCCAGGTGGAATTCCGCCGCGGCGACGACCTTCGCACCGCCCCGCTGGCCGACGCCACCGTCGACTGGCTTTCCATGATCTTCCAGCTCGCACACATGCCCCCGAAAGGCGACACGATGGACCTTCGCGTCTACACCCAGCGCCGCCTCTACCAGTACCGCCTGCAGGTCGTGGGCTTCGAGGACCTGGCCCTGCCCTTCGGCCCCGCCCGCACGCTGCACCTCCGGCACGCGGGGCAGAAGCCCGAGGAGGTCGTCGACGTGTGGCTCGGCGTCGACCAGCACTACCTCCCCGTGAAGCTGCGCTATCCCGTGGCCCGCAACCGCCTCGTGGTCGAGCAGACCGCCACCTCCGTGAGGGCACGCTGATGTCCGCGACCATCACCCGCGCGCAGATCGACGCCATCGTCCACGCCCTGGCGGAAGTGCTGCCGGCGCGCAGCCCCGCCGACGCGGTCATGAAGCACTACTTCCGCGAGAACCGCGCGCTGGGCACCCGCGACCGCGCCCTCGTCGCCGACACGGTGTACTCGGTGCTGCGTCGCCGGCGGCTCCTGGAAAGGCTCACCCCCTCCTCCTCGCCGCGCGAGCTGGCGCTCGCCTCCCTCGTGAAGCTGCAGGGCATCAGCATCGGGCAGCTCGAATCCCTCCTCAAGAGCTCGGAGCGCAACTGGCTCGCCGCGCTCAAGGCCGAGGACATCGACGCCCTTCCGTTCGAGGTGAGGGCCGACCTCCCCGACTGGGTGATCGCCCGCCTGCGCAAGCACCACGGCGACGACGAGATCATGGCGCTCGCCCGAAGCCTGCAGCACCCCGCCCCGCTCGACCTGCGCGTGAACACGCTGAAGGCCCCGCGCGAGGCGGTGCTCGACCGGCTGGAGGCCGACGGCACGCCCGCCGCGCCCACCCGCTACTCGCCGATCGGCGTGCGCCTGAAGGAGAAGATCGCGCTGAACCGGCACCCGATGTTCCTCGACGGCGCGGTCGAGGTGCAGGACGAGGGCAGCCAGATCCTCGGGCTCCTCGTCGAGCCGAAGCGCACCGACATGGTGGTCGACTTCTGCGCGGGCGCCGGCGGCAAGACCCTGCAGCTCGGCGCCGCGATGGGCTCGCACGGGCGCCTCTACGCCTACGACGTCTCCGACAAGCGCCTGGCGAACCTCACGCCGCGGCTGCGCCGCTCGGGGCTCTCCAACGTGCACCCGCAGCGCATCAGCGGCGAGAACGACACCAAGGTGAAGCGGCTGCGCGGCAAGGTCGACCGCGTGCTGGTCGACGCCCCGTGCACGGGGATGGGGACCTTGCGGCGAAACCCCGACCTCAAGACGCGGCAGACGGAAGCGGGGCTCGCCGAGCTCACCGTGAAGCAGTACGCGATCCTCGAGGCCGCCGCGGGCCTCGTGAAGCCGGGCGGGCGCATCGTCTACGGCACCTGCAGCCTGCTCGAGGACGAGAACGAGGCGATCGTCGAGCGCTTCCTCGCCGCGCACCCCGACTTCTCGGTCGTGCCCTGCGCGGAGGTCCTCGCGCGCCTGGGGCTCGACATCCCCGGCTGCGAGCGCTGGCTGCGCCTGCTGCCGCATGTCCACGACACCGACGGCTTCTTCGCCGCGGTGATGCAGCGCGCCGCGTGAGGCGCGGGCTCGCGTTCCTCGCGCTGGGGCTTGCCGCCGCGCTCGCGGGGGCGCAACCCGCGCCGCGCACCGGGGAACCGGCGGCGGCCGCCCGGGTCGAGGCGTACTTCACGCCCGGCGACGACGTGGCGCGGGTCATCTCGGGGCGCATCGACGCGGCCCGGCGGACCGTGCAGGTGCAGGCCTATCTCTTCACCAACAGGCGGATCGCCGCCGCCCTCGCGAAGGCCGCGCGGCGGGGCGTCGCGGTGGAGCTCGTGGCCGACGCGCGCCAGCACGAGGCGGGCGGCCTGCCGGTTCTGAAGACCCTGGACCGCGCCGGCGTGCGCATCTGGCTCGCGGGCGACTTCGCGGCCTTCCACAACAAGGTCGTCCTCGTCGACGCGGGCACGCCCTCGGCCGTCGTGGTCACCGGGAGTTTCAATTTCACCCAGGCCGCGCAGGACAGGAACGCCGAGAACGTCGTGGTGATCTCCGGGAGCCCGGACGTGACGGGCCGCTTCGCGCGCGACTTCGAGCGGCACCGCGCGCGGGCCTCGCGGTTACAATGACGGCCCCATGAGCCCGCTCGAGAAGACGCTGGAAGCCTTCGCCACGCAGGCGACGACGCCGCACGGGCTCATGCAGCTCGCCGCCATCGCCGCGGGGCTCGGCTTCGGGTGGCTCGCCGCGCGCGTGATGCGCCGGCGCGTGACGCAGGCGGCGCTGTGGAAGTTCGGCACGGGGGGCTTCGACCGGGTCGCCTTCCCGCTGGCTGCGCTGGCCCTCATCTGGGGAACCCGGTTCCCCTTGCAGAAGGCGTTCAGGACGCCCTTCGTCGACCTGGCCGTCTCGCTGCTGGTCGCCTTCGCCGTCATCCGCCTGGCGGTCTACGTGCTTCGCCACGTCGTGCCGGACGGCGCATTCCTGCGCGGCTCGGAGCGCACCATCGCCATCGCGATGTGGGTGGGGGTGGCGCTGCATCTCGTCGGCATCCTGCCCGAGGTCTGGGAGGCCCTGGATTCCATCGCGTTCACCGTGGGCAAGCAGCGCATCTCGCTGCTCCTCGTGCTGCAGGGGCTGGTCTCGGCCGCGATCGCGCTTGCCATCTCCATGTGGCTCGCCAAGCTGATCGAGGGGCAGATCCTCGCCGCGGAGCGCATCGAGCTCTCCACGCGCGTGGTGATCGCGAAGCTCGTCCGCGCGCTGGCCTTCTTCCTGGCGATCCTCGTGGCACTCCCGATCGTGGGCATCGACGTGACCGCGCTCTCGGTGTTCGGCGGCGCGCTGGGCGTGGGCCTCGCCTTCGGGCTGCAGAAGATCGCGAGCAACTACGTGAGCGGCTACATCATCCTGCTCGACCGCTCGGTGCGAATCGGCGACCTCGTCACCGTGGACAACCGGCACGGCGTGGTGAAGGAGATCGCGTCGCGCTACACGGTGATCCGCAGCCTCGACGGCACCGAGTCGATCCTGCCCAACGAGACGCTCATCACCCAGGCGGTGACGAACCACTCGTACACGGACCGCAAGGTTTCGCTGAAGCTGAAGGTCACGGTCGGCTACGGCTCCGACGTGGACCGCGTCTTCGCTCTGATGCTGGATGCCGCGAGGCGCCAGCCGCGGATCCTGGCGGATCCGGCGCCCGGGGCCTGGATCGTGGCGCTCGGCGACAACGGCATCGAGATCGAGATGAGCGCGTGGATCTCCGACCCGGACCAGGGCCAGGCGGCGCTGCGTGGCGCCATCCTCAAGGAGATCCTGGAGGCGTTCCGGGCCGAGGGCATCGAGATCCCCTTCCCGCAGCGGGATGTAAGAATCATCGGGCCGGTTGCCAACGAGAAAGATCCTGCCATTACAACGGGTTAGCGATTCCCCGCACATTGCCGAACAGCGGCCGCGACGGCATTCAGATAGAATTCGCGGCCAGGATTCGTCCGAACCCGCCACCGAGCGGGCTTCACTGACTGAAAGGCGCCAACCACATGATGTTCGACGGTCTGCTGGACATTCCCTGGTGGGGCAAGCTGCTTGTCCTCCTGGTCCTCGTCCAGATCACCATTGCCGCGGTGACGCTCTACCTGCACCGCTGCCAGGCGCACCGGTCGCTGGAGTTGCACCCGGTCGTGAGCCACTTCTTCCGGATCTGGCTGTGGCTCACCACGGGCATGGTCACGAAGGAGTGGACGGCGATCCACCGCAAGCACCACGCCAAGTGCGAGACGGCCGAGGACCCGCACAGCCCGCAGGTCTACGGCATCAATCGCGTGCTCTTCGCCGGGGTGTTCCTCTACGTGAAGGAGTCGCACCACCCCGAGACCATGCAGCGTTACGGCCACGGCACGCCCGACGACTGGCTCGAGCGCACGATCTACTCGCCGTACCACAAGTTCGGCGTCATCCTCACGGCCGCCACGAACATCGCCCTGTTCGGCGTCGTGCCCGGCCTGCTCATGTTCGGCGTGCAGATGGCGTGGATCCCCTTCTGGGCCGCGGGCGTGATCAACGGCATCGGCCACTTCTGGGGTTACCGCAAGTTCCAGACGCAGGACGCAAGCACCAACATCGTTCCCGTCGCGGCCTGGATCGGCGGCGAGGAACTGCACAACAACCACCACGCCTTCCCCACCTCGGCCAAGTTCTCGGTGCAGTGGTACGAGTTCGACCTGGGCTGGCTGTACATCCAGGTCCTGGCGGCCCTGGGCCTCGCGCGTGCCAGGAAGCTGCCGCCCAGGGTGAAGATCGACCCTTCGAAGTCGGTGATCGACGTGCAGACCGTGCAGGCCATCGCGACGAACCGCTACGAGGTGCTGGCCCGCTACGCCAAGTCGATGAAGGCGGCGTGGAAGGAGGAGGTGGCGAAGCTTCGCGAGAAGCAGGTCCTCGCCGACAGCGCCACCGCCCGGCGCCTGCGCCGCTGCATCACCCGCGGCACCGTCCAGACCGCGGCCGAGCGCGAGGCCGTCGCGCGCGCGCTCGAGTCCAGCCCGCGCCTGGCCACCCTGTACCGGATGCGCGAGGAGCTCACCAAGACCTGGGAGCGTTCCACGCTTTCCACGGAGCAGCTCGTGCAGCAGCTGCGCGACTGGTGCGACCGGGCGGAAGCGAGCGGCATCGAGACCCTCGCGGAGTTCTCGCAGCGCCTTCGCCGCTACGCCGCGGCCTGAAATCGGTGTCCGAGGGAATCGGGGACAGCCCCCAGCAGCAGGGACAGTCCCCGATCCCCACGGGCAACGCGCTGGTCTTCGGGGCGAGCGGCTACATCGGAAGCCACCTCGTCCCCGCGCTCGCCGAACGCGGCTGGCGCGTGCGCGCCTCGGCGCGCAACCTCAAGGTCCTCGAGGCGCGCGGCTGGCAGGGCATCGAGCTCGCCGCGGCCGATGCGCTCAAGCCCGAGACGCTGTCCGCCGCCCTCGCCGGCATCGACGTCGCCTGGTACCTCGTCCACTCCATGGCCGCCGGGCCCGATTTCGGCCGCCTGGACCTCGAGGCCGCGGACCACTTCGCGAAGGCCTGCGCCGCCGCCGGCGTGAAGCGCATCGTGTACCTGGGCGGGCTGGTTCCGCAGGGCGCGGATTCCGAGCACCTCCTGTCGCGGCGCGACACCGGCGAGCGGCTGCGCGCGCACCCGGTCCCGGTCACCGAGATCCGCGCCGGCATCATCGTGGGTCCCGGCTCCGCGGCGTTCGAGGTGATGCGCGACCTCGTGCTGCACCTGCCGGTCATGATCACGCCACGCTGGGTGCGGGCGAAATCGCCCCCCATCGCCCTGGACAACCTTCTGCACTACCTGGTGGAGGCGCCGCGCGTCCCGGCAATGGCCGGCGGCATCTACGACGCGGGCGGGCCCGAGACGCTCACCTACGAGGCGATGATGCGGGCCATCTGCCGCCTGGTGGGGCACCGCGAGCCGTGGATCCTCCCGGT
>JAABQW010000032.1 GCA_011391275.1 Betaproteobacteria bacterium | reverse complement strand
GGTGAGGATGGAGCGCTTCTTGTTCTCGTAGGGGTTGGCGCCCTGGCGCAGTTCGACCCGCAGGGGGGTGCCCTTGAGCTTGAAGACCTTGACGAAGGTGTTCTCGAGGTAGCGGCGGTACTGGTCCTTGATGGCCGCGACCGAGGTGCCGTGGATGATCACCACCGGCGGGTTGGAGCCGCCCTGGTGGGCGTAGCGCAGCTTGGGGCGCGTCTTGCCGGCCAGCGGCGGGGCCTGCTTCTCGACGGCCGCCATCAGGGCGCGGGTGAGCTTCGGGGTGGAGAGCTTCGCCATCGCCGCGGCGAACGCCCCGTCGACCGCCTGGAAGAGGGCCTTGAGCCCGGTGCCCTTGAGGGCGGAAATGGGCACGAATTCCGCGAACTCGAGGAAGAAGAGCTTGCGCTCCATCTCCGACTTGGTGTCCTTCTTCTTCTCCGCGTCGATCGCGTCCCACTTGTTCACCGCCACGGCGAGCGCGCGCCCGGCCTCGAGGATGTAGCCGGCGATGTGCGCGTCCTGGTCGGAAATTTCCTGCGAGGCGTCCAGCACCATCACCACCACGTTGGCGCGCTCGACGGCCTGCAGCGTCTTCACCACCGAGAACTTCTCGACCGACTCCCAGACCTTGCCCCGGCGGCGCAGGCCCGCGGTGTCGATGATCGTGTAGGGCTTGCCCTCCCAGGTCGCCTCGACCTCGATCGCGTCGCGCGTGGTGCCCGGCTGGTCGAAGGCGATCATCCGCTCCTCGCCCAGCACGCGGTTCACGAGGGTGGACTTGCCGACGTTGGGCCGCCCGACGATGGCCACGCGCGGGTGGTCCGACTCGGCTTCCCCGTCCTCGCGCTCGACGGGGAACGGGGCCAGCGCGTCCTCGATCAGCTGCCGGATGCCCTCCCCGTGCTCGGCCGAGATCGCGTGCGGCGCGCCCATCGCCAGCTCGTGGAACTCGGAAACGGCGATGTCCTCCTGCATGCCCTCGGTCTTGTTGACCGCGAGGAGCACGGACGAGCCCTTCTCGCGCAGCATCTTGGCGATGCGCTTGTCCTGCGGGGCGAGCCCCGCGCGGCCGTCGACCACGAAGATGACGACGTCGGCCTCGGCGATGGCCTCGCGCGCCTGGCGCGCCATCTCGGAGAGGATGCCGTCCTTGGCCACCGGCTCGAAGCCGCCGGTGTCGACCACGATGTAGGGCTTGTCGCCCAGGCGCCCGCGCCCGTAGTGGCGGTCGCGCGTAAGGCCCGGCATGTCGTGCACGATCGCGTCGCGCGAGCGCGTGAGCCGGTTGAAGAGCGTGCTCTTCCCGACGTTGGGGCGGCCGACCAGGACGACAGTGGGCTTCATCCGCGTCAGAAGCGGACGAAGGAAACCGTCCCCCCGGCCGTCTGCACGAGCATTCCCGAATTGGCGGGCACGATCGCGTTCACCGCGCCGCTGCCCAGCGAGAGCCTGCCGATGAAGGCGCCGTCGTCCTTCGAGAGGACGTGCAGGAACCCGAGCGAATCGCCCACGACGACCTTGCCGTCGACGACGACGGGCGCGGTGAGCCGGCGGCGCAGCAGCTTGTCCTGCTTCCAGCTGGAGGCGCCGCTCTCGCGGCTCAAGGCATGGACGTTGTCCTGGTCGTCGGTGAGGTAGACGCTCTTGTCGTCCACCGCGAGCCCCGTGGCCGTGGAGATCTCGCGCGTCCAGACGGTGTTGCCGCTCTGGATGTCGAAGCACGCGACCTTGCCCTGGAAGGCGCCCGCGCAGATGCGCCCGCCGTCGATCACGGGCAGGCCGGCGACGTCGGCCACGCGCTCGAGCTCCGTGGAGCCGCGCGGGAGGCTCACCGTCACCTCCCAGGTGAGCTTGCCGTCGTCCATGTCGAGGGCGATGAGCTTGCCGCCGGGGTAGCCCGCGACCACGTTGGCGGTCGTGGCGACCACGGCCGTCTCGGCGCGCAGCAGCAGCGCCGGCGTCGGGCGCTGGTAGACCCACCGGCGCTTCCCGTCGGCCAGGTTGAGGGCGAAGATGCGCCCGTCGGCGGTGCGCACGATGCCCGTGGTGCCCGCGATCGTCACCGGGGCGAGCACCTCGCCGCCCACCTTCGTGACCCACTTCTCGTTGCCGGAAAGGTCGAGGGCCACGACTTCGCCCTTCATCGTGCCGACGATGACGAGTTCGCCCTGGCCGCCGGCCCCGGAGGAGAGCTTGCGCTTCGCGTCCAGGCGCGAGACGACGCTGCCGCTCTCCGCATCGAGGAGGGTCACCGTCCCGTCGTTGGCGGCCGCGAACACGCGGTTGCCTTCCAGGCGCGGCATGAAGCGGTATTCGCCCGACTTGCCCACCGCGGCGCTCCAGGCGACCTTCGGCGTGACCGTCGCCTTGATTTCCGCGAGCGGCATCGGCTTCTTCGCCTCGTCGCTCATGAACGGGATGTAGCTGCAGCCGCCCAGCGCCAGCGCGCAGGCGGTGACCACCGCGCGGCCGGCGGGTTTCACGGCGCGCCCCCGAGGGCGCCGAGCTTCAACTCGGTCAGGGAGCGCAGCGGGCTGCGCGCGTCGCTCTTGTCGATGGCGAGCTTGTAGGCCGCGCGCGCCTCGTCCAGGCGGCCCTGCGCGAACAGGATGTCGCCCTTGAGGTCGGCGGCCATCGCGGTCCAGGCCTCGTCCTTGTTGCCGTCGAGGAGCTCGAGCGCCTCGCCGTGCTTCTTGAGGTCCAGCAGCACCGCGGCGAGCCGGATGCGCGCGAGGCCCCGGTGCTCCTCGCGGCCCTTGTTCAGGACCCACTCGAGGCGGCTGCGGGCGCCCTCGAGGTCGCCGGCCTCGAAGCTCGCCTGGGCGGCAACGAGGGCGGCCTCGGACGCGAAGAAGCTGCGCGGGTGCTTGTCGATGACCGCCTGGGCGAGGTCGACGGTCTTCTTCGGGTCCGCGGTGGTCTTGGTGAGCTGGGCGGCCATCGCGGCGGCTTCCGCCGTCTGCACCGAGGACCAGTACTGCCAGGCCTTCCAGCCGGCCACCGAGAGCACGAACGCGGCCAGTGCCGTGTACACGAACTTGGCGTTGTCTTCCCACCAGTGCTGGATGGCGGCTATTCGTTCCTGCTCTTCGAAATCGTAGGATCCTGCCATGGGTCTCGTTCCGGGAATTTCGTTTCGGGGGGGCCTTCAGGAGGCGGTGGCGAGGCGCGAAATCGCCTCGTCGGGGGTGAGCAGTGACTGCTCGCCGCCGCCGCGAAGGGGCTTGAGGGTGAGCTTGCCGGCGGCGACTTCGTCGTCGCCGAGGATTATAGCGAAGCGGGCTCCGCTCGCGTCGGCCTTCTTCATCTGCGACTTGAAGCTGCCGCCGGCGCCGAAGACGCACGCGAGGCCCGCGTCGCGCAGCCGCTCGGCCAGGCGCCACGCCTCGCGGGAGGCCGCCTCGCCCGCGTGCACGACGAAGGCGTCGGGTTCCTGGGCGGCCGCGCGCCCGAAGGCCAGCATCGTGAGGACGATGCGCTCCATGCCCAGCCCGAACCCGCAGGCGGGGGTGGCCTTGCCGCCCAGCATCGCGAAGAGGCCGTCGTAGCGCCCGCCGCCGGCGATGGTGGATTGCGCCCCGATCCGGTCGGTGACCCACTCGAACACGGTGCGGTTGTAGTAGTCCATGCCGCGCACGAGGCGCGGGTTCACGGTGAATTCGACGCCGGCATCGGCCAGCAACCGCTTCGTCTCCTCGAAGTGCGCGGTTGCGCCCTCGCCCAGGTGGTCGAGGAGCTTCGGCGCGCCCTCGATCATCTCCTGCATCGCGGGGTTCTTGGAGTCGAGGATGCGCAGCGGGTTCGAGTGCAGCCGGCGCTTCGCGTCCTCGTCCAGCAGCGCCTCGTGCCGGGAGAACCAGGCGATGAGCTTCTCGCGGTGGGCCAGGCGGTCGGCGGCGTCGCCGATGGAGTTCAGGTGCAGCGCGATGGGCCCGATGCCGAGCGCCTTCCACAACCGCGCGAGCATCACGATCTGCTCGGCGTCGACGTCCGGGCCCTCGAAGCCGAGCGCCTCCACGTCGTACTGGTGGAACTGCCGCTGCCGCCCCTTCTGGGGCCGCTCGTAGCGGAACATCGGGCCCGCGGTCCACACGCGCATCGGCCCGTTGTAGAGGAAGCTGTGCTCGATCGCGGCGCGCACGATGCCGGCCGTGGCCTCGGGGCGCAGCGTCAGGCTGTCGCCGTTCCTGTCGTCGAAGGTGTACATCTCCTTCTCGACGATGTCGGTCACCTCGCCGATGCCGCGCACGAAGAGCGCCGTGGGCTCCACGATGGGCGTGCGGATGTTGCGGTAGCCGTACTGGCGGAAGACCTCGCGGCAGGCGTCCTCGAGCTTCTCCCACAGGGGCGAGGCCTCCGGCAGGATGTCCTCCATCCCGCGGATGGCCTGGATCTTGTCGCTCATGTCGTTCCTAGCCGGCCGCCTGGATGGAGATCGTCTTCTTGCGCTGGGCGGAGCGCTTCGGGGCGCCGGGTGCGTAACGCGTGCGCACGTAGTCGAGGACGATGGCCTGGAACTCCTCGGCGATCCTCTCGCCCTTGAGGGTCACGGTCTTCTCGCCGTCGACGAACACGGGCGCCACGGGCTTCTCGCCGGAACCGGGGAGCGAGATGCCGATGTCGGCGAGCTTCGATTCGCCCGGGCCGTTCACCACGCAGCCCATCACGGCCACGTGCATCTCCTCGACGCCGGGGTACTGCGAGCTCCACACGGGCATCTGCGCGCGCAGGTAAGTCTGGATCCTGTCCGCCAACTCCTGGAAGAAGGTGCTCGTGGTGCGCCCGCAGCCCGGGCAGGCCGAGACCTGGGGCGTGAACGAACGCAGCCCCATGGTCTGCAGGATCTCCTGCGCCACGATCACCTCGCGCGTGCGGTCGCCGCCCGGCTCGGGCGTGAGAGAAACGCGGATCGTGTCGCCGATGCCCTCCTGCAGCAGCACGCCCATCGCCGCGGTGGAGGCGACGATGCCCTTGGATCCCATCCCCGCCTCGGTGAGGCCCAGGTGCAGCGGGTAGTCGCAGCGCGCCGCGAGGCTGCGGTAGACCGCGATGAGGTCCTGAACCGCCGACACCTTGGCCGACAGGATGATGCGGTCGCCGGCGAGGCCGATCTCCTCGGCCTTCGCGGCGCTCTCGAGCGCGGAGACGATGAGGGCCTCGCGCATCACCTCGTCGGCATCCTTCGGCGCGGCCGACGCCGCGTTGGCGTCCATGAGCCTCGCGAGGAGCTCGGGGTCGAGCGAGCCCCAGTTCACGCCGATGCGCACGGGCTTGCCGAACTCGATGGCCTTCTCGATCATCGTCGCGAACTGGTCGTCGCGCTTCGAGCCGTGGCCCACGTTGCCGGGGTTGATGCGGTACTTGTCCAGCGCCTCGGCGCATTCCGGAACCTGCGCGAGGAGCTTGTGGCCGTTGAAGTGGAAGTCTCCGATGAGCGGCACCTCGAGGCCCATCGCCACCAGTCGGCTGCGGATGGCGGGCACCTGGCGGGCGGCCTCGAGAGTGTTCACCGTGATGCGCACCGCCTCGCTGCCGGCGCGCGCGAGGGCCGCGACCTGCTCCGCGGTGGATTTCGCGTCCTCGGTGTCGGTATTGGTCATCGACTGCACCAGGACGGGGGCGTCGCCGCCCACCCACCTGGCGGCCAGTCGGACCTTGCGCGACGCTCGGCGCGTGACGGGAATCATGCGATGGGCGTCCCTACGGCAGGGTGAAGCGGGCGACGGCCACGCGCGTGTGCGGCGCGAGGTCCACGTCGCGGCCGTTGTAGCTCAGGCGCACTTCCGGCGCGTTGCCGATCACCAGGGTGAAGGGGGCCTTGCCGGCGACCTCGGCGCTGGAGCCGCCCGGGTGCGTGCGCGACAGCAGCACCTTGCCGCGGGCGTCGTGGATCTCGACCCAGGCGGCGCCGCGGAACGTGAGGCGCAGGAGCCCCTCGCCGGTGGCCGCTGCAGGCGGCGGGGAGGCCGGCGCGCTCGCCGACGGCGCAAAGGCCGGGGCTGCGGGAGCGGCGAAGGCCGGGGCCGGTGCGGGCATCGTGGTCGCCACGGGCGTCGCGGTCGACCCGGGCGCGGTGGAATCGGCCTCCGGCGGGGTGCCGGAGCCTGGCGGCAGCGGGTCGGCCGGAACGGCCGGCGCAGGCTGGGGCTGCGCGGGCTGCGCGACCTCGACGGCGGGCTTCTTCGCGGCGGCCGCCGGCCCGCCGCTGGGGCGGACGAAGAGCCACCAGTACATCGCGGCGAAGCCGAGCACGAGGGCGGCCGCGGCGATTCCGGCCGCCTTCACGTACGGGTTCGAAAGACGCTGGCCCAGCGGGTCGAAGCGGATGTTCTGCGTGGGCACGACGATGTCGGGCGTCTTCTCGCGGGGCGCGTCCTGCGCGAGCAGGCCCACCAGGAACTCGGCGTCCAGCCCGAGCGCGCGGGCGTAGTTGCGCGTGAAGCCGCGCAGGAAGGGGCCGCGCGGCAGCCGGTCGTAGTCGCCGATCTCCAGCGCCTCGACCTGGAAGACGCTCATGTGCAGGCGCTGCGCGATGTCGGCGCGCGAGAGGGCCTGGCGCTCGCGCTCGTCGGCGAGGATGGCCCCCGGGGGGCGCGCCGCCTGCGCGGCGGCCGTGTTTTCGGTACCCGAATCCATCACTTTGCGGTCGTGCCCTGCTCGAGTTCGCGGGTCTGCGGCGCGTCGGGGAAGCGGCGGCGGAGCTGCTGCATCATGCTGTCCTCGGCCGCCTTCTCGCCCTGCGCGCGCGCGATCTTCACGCCCAGCACGAGGGCCGAGAGCGTGGGCTCTCCCAGGCGCATGTAGCGCACCAGGTAGTTCTCCGCCTCCTTGTAGGCCCCCTTCTCGTAGACGATCTCGGCGAGGCTGATGAGCGCGCCGGCGAGGTCGGGCTTGAAGACGACCGCGCGGCGCAGGTAAGCCTCGGCCTCGGTGTTCCGGCCGGCCATGCGCGAGCACAGGCCCGCGTTGAGGAGCGCCTTCTCCGGCGTGGTGTACAGGGCGTCGGTCAGCACGCGGTTGAAGAACTCCATGCCGCGGGCGCCCTCGCCGCGCAGGCACAGGAACCAGCCGTAGTTGTTCATGACGTCCGGGTCGCGCGGCCCGAGGGCGAGCGCCTGCTCGAAGGACTGGCGGGCCAGCCCGTCTTCGCGAAGCTCCATGAAGATGAGCCCGCGCACGTTGTAGGCCGGGTAGTACTTGGGATCGTCCTTCTCCGCGAGGCGCGTCTCCTCCAGCGCCACCACGAAGTTGCCGCGCGTGTAGTACTGCGCGGCGAGCGAGGTGTGCAGCTCGGCGCGGCGGCGCGCGTCCGCCGTCTGCGCGTCCTGCACGAGGCGCGTTTCGACCGTGGTGTTGGACACGCAGCCCGCCAGGAAGAGGGCGGCCATGACGATCAGGGCGTTCTTCAAGCGGCCTCCTGGTGGCGGGTCTTGTGGATTCGGACGGTGTGCTTCCTCATGCGGTCGACGACCTGGCCGGCGAGCTGCCCGCAGGCCGCGTCGATGTCGTCGCCGCGGGTCTTGCGGATCATGGTGACGTAGCCCTCCTCGACGAGGATGTCGCGGAAGCGGGTGACGGCCTCGGGCTTCGACCGCGCGAAGCCGGAGCCGGGGAAGGGATTGAACGGGATGAGGTTCAGCTTGCAGGGGACCTTCCGCAGCAGCCTCGCGAGCGCGCGCGCCTGCGCCGGGGCGTCGTTCACGCCGTCGAGCAGCACGTACTCGAAGGTGATGAAGTCGCGCGGGGCGGCCTCGAGGTAGTCCTTGCACGCCTCGAGGAGTTCCGCGATGGGATAGCTGCTGTTGATCGGCATGATGCGCGAGCGCAGCTCGTCGTCGGGCGCGTGCAGGCTCACGGCGAGCGCCACCGGGAGCGCCTCCTTCAGGCGGCGCAGCTTGTGCACCACGCCGGAGGTGGAGAGCGTCACGCGCCGGCGCGACAGCCCGTAGGCGTGGTCGTCCAGCATCATCGACATCGCGGCGACGACGTTGTCGAAGTTGTTGAGCGGCTCGCCCATGCCCATCATCACGACGTTGGAGACCGGGCGACCGTCGTCCTTTCCCTCACCCCGGCCCTCTCCCAAGGGAGAGGGAGAAAAACGCTGGCCCTCTCCCAAGGGAGAGGGAGAAAAACGCTGGCCCTCTCCCGAGGGAGAG
>JAABQW010000031.1 GCA_011391275.1 Betaproteobacteria bacterium | reverse complement strand
CGTGCCCGGGATGGCGAGGAGGGCCACGCCCGCCATCGCGAGGCTCAGCGCCGCGGAGAGCGGGAAGAGGACGCGGGCGACCAGGGCCAGGTTGTGCAGCGCCGCGACTCCAACGATCCCGATGGCCAGCCACGCGACGACGACGACCATGGCGCCATCGATCGCGAGAAGCTCCGGCAGCGGGTCCATCGTGGCCGCTACCGGCGTGTCGGCCGGGCGCTCACACGGTCTCCACGGTCGCGTCCAGGAAGTAGCCCGCGCCGCGCTCGGTGCGGATCAGCTTCGGGTCGTTGGCCATTTCCTCGATCTTGCGGCGCAGGCGCAGGATCTGCACGTCGATCGAGCGGTCGTAGATGTCGTCGTGCAGGCGGCTGGACTCCAGCAGCTGGTCGCGCGAGAGCACGCGCTTGGGCGCGCGCAGGAAGGCGACGAGGAGCGCGTACTCGCTGTTGGTGAGCTCGACCAGGCGGCCGTCGGGCGACTTCAGGCGCCTGAGCCCGGTGTTGAGCTCCCAGCCGGCGAAGCGGTAGGCCCGCGCGGTCTCGACGCGGCGCGCGGCGCGCTTGACCTCCGTGCGGCGCAGCACCGCCTTGATGCGGGCGAGCAGCTCGCGCTGGCTGAAGGGCTTGGTGACGTAGTCGTCCGCGCCCAGCTCCAGGCCCATCACGCGGTCCACCTCCTCCTTGCGGCCGGTGAGGATGATGATCGGGATGTCGAGCTTCTCGCGCAGGCGCCGGGCGATGGCCAGGCCGTCCTCGTCGGGGAGCTTCAGGTCGAGGATCACGAGGTCGACCACCTCCGCGCCCAGCACCTTGTCCATCTGCGCGCCGCTGTCGGCGGTGAAGACCTTGAGGTCGTGCTCCACGAGGTAGTCGCCCACGAGGTCCCGGATGGCGGGGTCGTCGTCGACAACGAGGATGTGCGCTTCCAATGTCTTGTCCATAACGTGGCGCGAGGGGGATCGGGGCCATTTTACGCCGGGAGCCCGTAGAATCGCTCGATCCAGGACAATTTCCGTGAATAACCCCATCGATTCGCTCCCCGCCGTCGAGGCGCCACGGTCCTCCCCGGGGCTGGACGCGGCGCTCCTCGCGGCGTTCGGGGCCGCGTACTACGCGCTCGCGGTCTTCGCCATGGGGCTGCCCACGCAGGCGGGGTCGCCCGCCTTCGTGTGGCCCGCCGACGGCCTGGCCCTCGGCGCGATGCTCGTGGTCGCGCGGACTCTCTGGGTCTCCTTCGCGGGCATCGCGTTCGTCGCCTCCCTCGTGGCGGCGCTGCAGGCGGGCGCGGCGCTGGAGGCCGCCACCGTCTCGGCGCTGGTGGCCGCGCTCGAGCCCGCGGTCCTCGCCGCGGTGCTGCTGCGCATCGCGGGCGGCCGGGTCGACATCGGCACGCTGCAGGGCCTCACCGGCTTCCTCGTGAACCTGGTGCCGCTCGCGGCCGCGGTGTCGCTGGCTGACGGGGCGATCGCTTGGTGGCGCTTCGGGTCGGAGTTCCGCTCGCAGTGGACGGTGACCTTCGTCTCGGGCTTCCTCAACCTGGTGGTGGTCGCGCCCGTGGTGCTCGCGTGGGGCAGGGGCGGGCTGGATGCCGCCGCCGCGCCGTTCCGCGGCCGGGTGGCCGAGGTGATCGCGCTCTATGCCGGGCTCGTCGTCACCACGCACTTCGTGTTCGGCACGCGCCCCGCCGACGCGGTGGCCACCGGCCCGGTCTTCTACCTCTGCACCCCCTTCCTCATCTGGGCGGCGCTGCGCTTCGGCATGCGCGCGGCGACGCTCGGCGTCTTCGTCTTCGCCCTCATCGGCTACTGGCACACGGCGAACGGAAACGGGCCGTTCGCGCTGCCGCTCGCCGTGGCCACGACGTCGCTGCTGCAGTTGCACGGCTTCGTCGCCGCCACGGTGGTGACCACGCTCTTCGCCGCGGCGCTGCTGGCCGAGCGCGAGACGGCGGCGCAGGAGACGGAGGCCTGGAGGCGCCGCTACGAGGCGGCGATCCGCGCGAGCGGCAACCTCCTCTACGAACTCGACCCCGCTTCCGGGACCATCCTGTGGGACGGCGACACGAGGACCGTCCTGGGCGTCCCGGCCGAGGAGATCTCCACCGTGCGGCAGTGGGCCGATCGCGTGCACCCCGACGACCGGGCGCGGCTGAGCACCGTGCGCGACCGGCTGTTCGCCGGCGAGGTGACCCACATGGCGGTGGAGCACCGCATGCGGCGCGGCGAGGACGAGTGGATCACCGTCGGCGTGAACGGCTACGCCATCGAGGACCCGACGCGGCGGCGGGCGGGACGCCGGCGCATCATCGGCTTCGTGAGCGACGTCTCCGAGCGCATCCGCGCGGAGGCCGAGCGGCAGGCCCTCGCCGCGCAGCTTCGGCAGGCCGAGAAGATGGAGGCGGTGGGGCGCCTGGCGGGCGGCATCGCCCACGACTTCAACAACATCCTGGGCGCCATCCTGGGCTATGGCGAGCTCGCGCAGGCCCGGGTGGAGTCCGACCCGCAGCTCAAGCGCTACGTGGACACGATCGTGAGCGCCGGCAACCGGGCCAAGGCGCTCGTGTCGCAGATCCTCGCCTACAGCCGCGCCGAGAGCGGCGTGAAGGAGCCGGTGATCCTCGGCCCCGTGATCGCCGAGGTGGGCGAGCTGCTGCGCGGCTCGTCGGCGGCCGGCGTCGAGGTGCGGCTCGCGGTCTCGCCCGAGGAGGCGGTGGTGATGGGCGACCCGACGCGCCTGCACCAGCTCGTGATGAACCTCGCCTCCAACGCCATGCAGGCGATGCCTGGCGGCGGGGTGCTCGAGATCGTGCTGGAGCGGCGCACGCTGGCCGCCCCCGCGCGCACGCGCCTGGCGGAAGTGCCCGCGGGCGAGTGGGCCGTGGTGCAGGTGCGCGACACCGGGGAGGGGATTCCCCCGGCGGTGATCGACCGCATCTTCGAGCCCTTCTTCACCACCAAGCCGACCGGCCGCGGCACGGGCCTGGGACTCGCGCTCGTGCACTCGATCGCGAAGGAGCACGGCGGCGCCATCGACGTCGAGAGCGAGGTGGGCAAGGGCACGACCTTCACCGTGTGGTTCCCGCGCCTGGAGGGCGAGGGCGCCGCGGCCGCCCGGGCGCAGGAACCCTCCCTGGGACGCGGCCAGGTGATCCTCGCCGTGGACGACGAGCCGCAGGTGCTCGCCGCGCTGGAGGAGATGCTCGCGACGCTGGGCTACGAGCCGGCCGGCTACACCGACAGCCGCGCGGCGCTGGAGGCCTTCCGCGCCGAGCCCGACCGCTTCGAGGCGGTGATCAGCGACGAGGTGATGCCGGGCCTGCCGGGCACGCAGCTCGCGGCGGAGCTGCGGCGCGTGAGGCCGGCGATCCCCATCGTGATCGCGACGGGCTTCGGCGGCGCGGGCTTCGAGACGCGCGCGCACTCCGCCGGCGTGAACCGCATCCTGCGCAAGCCCTACCGCATGCAGGAGGTGGGGGACGCGCTGCGCGGCGTCTTCGGGCCCTCCTGAGGCCCCTCTTACGGCTGTAACCGCCGCCCCGCTCCCGGTAACGGCGGCGTAGCGCGTGCGGACCACCATGGGAACTTGCCGGGATGCTCGTCCCGGCACGCAACCTGGGGGAAGCATGGCGGAAGTCGGGCGTGGTCCATTCGGGGCGCCGGGGATGGCGGGCATGCCGCCCGCGCTGCGCATCGCGACGAGCTTCCAGCCTGTCTTCTCGGTGCACTCGTCGGCGCTGGCCGGCTTCGAGGCGCTGGCGCGGCCGGTGAACGGGGCGGGCGAGCCCGTGGCGCCGGCCGGCTACTTCGCGGCCTGCGCCGCCGCCGACCTCGCGCGCGTCGACCGCGAATGCCGGCGCGCCCACCTTTCCCGCTTCGCGGCCCTGGACGAGGGCCGGGGGCGCCTGCACCTGAACGTCCACTCGCGGGCCCTGGCCGCCCTCGCCGCCCTCGACCTGCGCACCGAGATCGCGCTGCAGGGCATCGCGCCGGGCCGCGTGTGCATCGAGGTCATGGACGACGAGTGCGGCGACGAGGGGCTGCTGGCCGAGGTCGTGTCCCTGTGCCGCGCCACGGGCATCCGCGTGGCGGTGGGCGACTTCGGCATCGCGCGATCCAACATCGACCGCGTGACGGCGCTGGCCCCCGACTTCGTGAAGATCGACCGCGGGCGCCTCGACGAGGCGGTGGGTTGCTCGAAGGCGCGCCGCCTCCTGCCCTCCGTCGTGAGCGTGCTGCACGAGGCCGGCACGGAGGTGATCGTGGAAGGCATCGAGGAGGCAAGCGACGCGCTCCACGCCATAGAGGCGGGCGCGGATTTTGTCCAGGGGTTCTACTTCGGCATTCCCCGGCCGGCCCTGCTGGTGGACCGGATGGTCACCGAGCTGATCTGCAGGCTGAAGCGGCTGTGCAGCTCCAGCGAGAGGCTGCCGGCCTATTGCGGCGGGCGCGCGGCCGCCGAGTGCCTGGACCGCCTGCTGGCGGGCGCGCCGGCGATGGGCGCGGCGGACTGACAGCCACCCCGCCCGATACACTCACCCCCGACCCCTCTCCCAAGGGAGAGGGGAGCCACTTACTTGACGATCTCGAGGTGGTCCAGCCCGGAACCCAGGTCGCGGTTCTTGGCGTTCTTGCTCTCGAGCTTGATCTTCAGGCGCAGGTCGTTCACGGAGTCGGCGTTCCGGAGCGCGTCCTCGTAGGTGATGAGGTCGGCCTCGAAGAGGTCGAAGAGCGCCTGGTCGTAGGTCTGCATGCCCAGCTCGCGCGAGCGAGCCATGAGGGCCTTCATCTCGTGCACCTCGCCCTTGAAGATGAGGTCCGACATGAGGGGCGAGTTGAGCATGATCTCGATGGCGGCCACGCGCCCCTTGGTGCCCTTCTTGGGGATGAGGCGCTGCGAGATGATCGCCTTCAGGTTGAGCGAGAGGTCCATCAGCAGCTGGGCGCGCCGCTCCTCGGGGAAGAAGTTGATGATCCGGTCGAGGGCCTGGTTGGTCGAGTTCGCGTGCAGCGTGGACATGCACAGGTGCCCCGTCTCCGCGAAGGCGATGCCGTACTCCATGGTCTCGCGTTCGCGGATCTCGCCGATGAGGATCACGTCGGGCGCCTGGCGCAGCGTGTTCTTGAGGGCGTTGAACCAGTTGTCGGTGTCCACGCCCACTTCGCGCTGCGTGATGATGCAGTTGTTGTGCTCGTGGACGTACTCGACCGGGTCCTCGATGGTGATGATGTGGCCGTAGCTGTTCTCGTTGCGGTGCCCGATCATCGCGGCGAGCGAGGTCGACTTCCCCGAGCCCGTGCCGCCCACGAAGATCACCAGGCCGCGTTTGGTCATCGCCACGTCCTTCAGCACCCCCGGAAGGCCCAGCTCGTCGAACTTGGGGATGGTGGTGGTGATGGTGCGCAGCACCAGGCCCACGCGCCCCTGCTGCACGAAGGCGTTCACGCGGAAGCGGCCGATGCCCGAGGGCGAGATGGCGAAGTTGCACTCGCTGGTCGCCTCGAACTCGGCGGCCTGCTTGTCCGTCATGATCGAGCGCGCCAGCTCCTGCGTGTGGATGGGCGACAGGCTCTGCTGGGAGACCGGCGTCACCTTGCCATCCACCTTCATGGCCGGGGGGAAGCCCGCGGTGATGAAGAGGTCCGAGCCCCGGCGCGCGATGAGGGCGCGCAGGAGGTCGTGCATGAACTTCAGTGATTGTTCTCGTTCCATGATGCCTCCCGTCCGGGTCAACCCCCGACGAACGCGTCCTTGTTGGCGGCCTTCGAGCGGGCCTCGGGGATGGAGATGAGGTTTCTCTTCACGAGGTCCTGAAGGTTCTGGTCCAGCGTCTGCATCCCCAGCGCCTGGCCGGTCTGGATGGACGAGTACATCTGCGCCACCTTGGCCTCGCGGATGAGGTTGCGGATGGCGGGGGTGCCGATCATGATCTCGTGGGCCGCGACGCGCCCCGTGCCGTCCTTGGTCTTGCACAGCGTCTGCGAGATCACCGCGCGCAGCGATTCGGAGAGCATCGCGCGGATCATCTCCTTCTCCGCGGCCGGGAACACGTCGATGATCCGGTCGACCGTCTTGGCGGCGGACGACGTGTGCAGCGTGCCGAAGACGAGGTGGCCCGTCTCGGCCGCGGTCATCGCCAGGCGGATGGTCTCGAGGTCGCGCATCTCGCCCACGAGGATGATGTCCGGGTCCTCGCGCAGGGCGCTGCGCAGCGCGTTGGAGAAGGAAAGCGTGTGCGGCCCCACCTCGCGCTGGTTGATGAGGCACTTCTTCGCCTCGTGCACGAATTCGATCGGGTCCTCGACCGTGAGGATGTGGCCGTACTCGTTCTCGTTCACGTCGTTCACCATCGCCGCGAGCGTCGTGGACTTCCCCGAGCCGGTGGGGCCGGTCACCAGCACGAGCCCCCGCGGGTACTTGGCGATCTCGGCGAAGATCTTGGGCGCGTGCAGGTCCTCGAGCGTGAGCACCTTCGAGGGAATGGTCCGGAACACCGCGCCCGCGCCGCGCTGCTGGTTGAAGGCGTTCACGCGGAAACGCGCGAGGTTGGGGATCTCGAACGAGAAGTCGACCTCCAGCGTCTCCTCGTACACCTTGCGCTGGGAGTCGTTCATGATGTCGTAGACCATCCCGTGCACGTCCTTGTGCTCGAGCGCCGGGACGTTGATGCGGCGCACGTCGCCGTGCACGCGGATCATCGGGGGCAGCCCCGCGGAAAGGTGCAGGTCGGAAGCCTTGTTCTTGACGGAGAATGCGAGGAGCTCGGCGATGTCCATCTTCTTTCTCGCGGCTGTGGAAGGGTTCGGCGCGTCGGGGAGCGACTGGCAGCCAGAGTAGAATGCGCCTGTAAAGCGAGCCGATTATGTCTCCAATCGCCGAAAACCTGCAAGAAGTCAAAGCGCGCATTTCCGAAGCGTTACAAGGGGATAGCCGCGCCGTCACGCTGGTGGCCGTCTCCAAGACGCACGCGCCGGAAATGGTGCGCGAGGCGTTCGCGGCCGGGCAGCGCGACTTCGGCGAGAACTACGTGCAGGAAGCGGCCGCCAAGATCGCGGCACTGGCGGACCTGCCGGCCACCTGGCATTTCATCGGCACGCTGCAGGGCAACAAGGCGAAGGACGTCGCCGGGCGCTTCGACTGGGTGCACGGCGTCGACCGCGCGAAGATCGCCGACCTCCTCTCGCGCCACCGCCCGGCCGGCCGCCGGCCCCTGGACGTGTGCGTCGAGGTGAACATCAGCGAGGAGGCGACCAAGGGCGGGGTGAAGCCCGGCGAGGCGCTGGCGCTCGCGCGGCACATCGCGACGCTTCCGGGGCTGCGCTTCCGCGGGCTCATGGGAATGGCGAGCCCCTCCGGCGACGAGGCGAAGGCCCGCTCGGAATTCGCCGTGCTGCGCCGCGAGCTCGAGGCCATCCGCGCCGCCGGCATCCCCGGCGACACGCTTTCCATGGGCATGTCGCAGGACTGGCGCGCCGCGCTCGCAGAGGGCGCCACGATGCTGCGCATCGGCACGGCCATCTTCGGGGCGCGTGAAGCGCACGCATGGGCCGCGGCATGAGGCACCCGGCGAGGGCCCCGCTTGCGGGATCGACGGCAAGCCGATTGCCGCGGCTGCCGACGCGGATGTGTATCACCATGCACGGCGGGTCGGAGGCAGCAGCATGAGCGGCATGAAGGTCACGTTCATCGGCGGCGGCAACATGGGTGCCGCGATCATCGGCGGGCTCGTGGGCAAGGGCTTTCCCGCCGCCGGCATCACCGTGGTCGAGCCCGGAGAGGCCGCGCGCGAGTCGCTGGCCTCGCGCTTCGGGGTGGCGGTGCGCGCATCCGCGGGGCCCGGACTGCCGGCCGCCGACGCGCTCGTGCTGGCGGTGAAGCCGCAGCAGATGCGGGAAGCCGCCGCGTCCCTGCTGCCCCTGGATCCGGCCACCGTCGTCGTCACCATCGCCGCGGGCATCCGCGTCGCGGATCTCTCCCGGTGGCTGGGCGGGCACGCGGCCATCGTGCGCGCGATGCCCAACACCCCGGCGCTCGTGCACGCGGGGGTCACCGGCCTGTACGCCCCGGCGACGGTCGGCCCCGAGGGCCGCAGCCGCGCCGAGACGCTCCTCGCCGCGGTGGGCGAGACGGTGTGGCTGCCGCGCGAGGAGGACCTCGACGCCGTGACGGCGGTTTCCGGCAGCGGGCCGGCCT
>JAABQW010000030.1 GCA_011391275.1 Betaproteobacteria bacterium | reverse complement strand
CTCGGTCTCGCGCTGGCCGGCGATGTCGTGCATCACCGCCACGATGCCCGCGGGCTTCCCGCGCGAGTCCAGCGCGGGCTGCATCGACAGCTGCACCCAGCCGCCGCCGGCGGCCACGCGCGCGTCGATGAGCGCGGAGGCGGTCTTGCCTTCCGCGATGCGCGCGACGTTCTGCTGCACGCGCTTCGCATCGTCCTTGTGGAAGAAGGCGGGCAGCGCGTGGCCCGCGATGCCGTGGTCGGGGTCGCCGGCCAGCTGCACGAAGGCGGGATTGGCGAAGGCGACCACGCCCTTCGCGTCGGTGATCGCCACGGCGGTGCGCAGCGTCTCGACGATCCGCCGGAAATCCTCGGTGGACATGGCGGCGGGCGGGGCCGGCGTCAGCGGGCCGGGCCGCCCCCGGCGGCCCGGCCGATGACGCCGAGAAGGTGATCGGTGGCGGGGTGCAGCGGCGGCGACTCGCCGGTGAGCGCGGGCAGGATGCGCCCGGCGATCGCCTTGCCCAGCTCGACCCCGAACTGGTCGAAGGGGTTCACGCCCCAGAGCACGCCCTGGGCGAAGGTCTTGTGCTCGTAGAGCGCGACCAGGGCCCCCAGCGCGGCCGGCTCGAGGGCCGGAAGCACGATCGTCGTGCTGGGCCGGTTGCCCGGGCAGTCCCGGTGGGGGTTGCCGGTGGAGCGCCCGGTCATGAGCGCCTCGGACTGCGCGAGCGCGTGGGCGAGCAGCACGGCGTGCTCCTCCCCGCGCCGGCCCATGGCGCGCGCGACGACGACGAAGTCGCAAGAGACCTCTCCGGTGCCCTGGTGCAGCCACTGGTAGAACGCGTGCTGGCCCAGCGTGCCCGCCTCGCCGAAGATGGCCGGGCAGGTGGGCCAGGGAAGGAGCGCGCCGTCGGCACCCACGCGCTTGCCGTTGGATTCCATCTCGAGCTGCTGCAGGTAGCCCGGCAGGCTCGCCAGGCGCTGCGCGTAGGGCAGCACGGCGTGCACCGGGATCTCGAGGAAGTTGCGGTTCCAGACGCCCGTCGCCGCGAGCAGGAACGGGACGTTTCGCTCCAGCGGGGCGGAGCGGAACGCGAGATCGACCGCGTGGGCGCCGGCGAGGAAGCGCTCGAAGGCGGGCATGCCCACGGCGATGGCCACGGGGAGTCCCACGCTCGACCACACGGAGAAGCGCCCGCCGACCCATTCGCCGAAGGGGAAGACGTTGCACTCCGGGATGCCGAAGCGCCCGGCTTCCGCGACGTTCGCCGTGGCCGCCACCATGTGCCTCGCGACGGCTTCCTCGCCCAGGCTGGCGGCGATCCACCGCCGAGCGGCCGAGGCGTTGGCCATGGTCTCCTGCGTCGTGAAGGTCTTGGAGGCGACGACGACCAGCGTCGAGGCGGGATCGAGGCCCGCGAGCGCGTCGTCAAGGGCGGCGGGATCGACGTTGGCCACGAAGCGCACCCCGGGGCCGTCGGCGACGGCCGTCAGGGCCTCCACCGCGAGCCTCGGGCCGAGGTAGGAGCCGCCGATGCCCAGCGAGAGCACGTGCCGGACGGGCTTGCCCGTGGCGCCCTTCCAGTTGCCCTCGCGCACCGCCGCGGCGAACACGCGCATGCGCTCCCGGCAGCGCTGCACCTGCGCGAGCACGTCCTCGCCGTCGGCCATCACGCGCTCGTCGCCGCGCAGCGCCGTGTGCAGGGCGGGCCGGTCCTCGGTGTTGTTGACGCGCTGCCCGGTGAACAGGCGCTCGATGGCCCCGGGGAGGTCGCGCTCGCGCGCCAGCGCCACGAGGCGCTCGAGGGTCGCGGCGGTCATTCGCTGCTTGGAGAAATCCACCGCCAGGCCGGCACAGGCGAACGTGAAGGCGGGCCCGCGCCCGGGGTCCGCGGCGTAGAGCTCTTCCGCGCGCAGGCGCGCGATCTCGTCGCGGTGCGCCTCGAGGGCCTGCCAGGCCGGGCTGGGGGTCGTGGATGACACGGGGGTGTCCGTATGCGTCCGCAGGGGGGGTGCCGGGATTATAACTGCCGGTGGGCGCTCAGCCTGTCACCAGCCCCGCCACCCCGAGGGCCATGCCGACGGCTGCCACGAGGCGGCGCGCGAGGTCGCCTTCCTTCAGGAAGTGCGCCCCCAGGAGCGCGGCGAAGAGGATCGACACCTCGCGCGCTGGCGCGACCAGGCTCACGGGGGTGAAGACCAGCGCCGTGAGCACGAGGATGTAGGAGAGCGGCGACAGGAGCGCGATCGCCAGCACCGTCTTGCGCCGCTCGCGCCACGCCGCCCCGATGGAGCCCGGCCAGCGCCGCTGGGTGAGCGGCACCAGCACCAGCGAGCGGAAGAAGTTGCAGCCCCAGTCGTAGACGAGCGGCGGGATGAGCCAGGCGGCCACACTCGCCTTGTCGGTGATCGTGTAGACGGAGATCGTGAACCCGGTGAGGAGCGCGAATCCCACCGCCTGCCGCGCGCCGGACTTGTGCCAGGAGAACGGGTTGCCCGTGAGGAGGAGGGCGGAGGCGACGACGAGGAATGCGCCGCCGAGCGCCACGGGGCCCGGGCGCTCGCCCAGGACCATGACGGCCACCGCGATCGTGAGGAGCGGGCCCGTGGCGCGCGCCAGCGGGTAGACGATCGAGAGGTCCCCGCCGCTGCGGTAGGCGCGGTCCAGGAGGAGGAAATAGGCGGTGTGCACCAGGCCGCTCAGCAGCATCAGGGCGAGGTGCACGGGCTGGAAGGCGTAGCCCTGGATCCATCCCGCCGCGGCGACCACCGGCGCGTAGGCCACGAGGGAGGCGAGGCAGGCCGCGGTGATGAGGCCCGGCCCGCCGCCGCTCTTCTTGAGCAGGAAGTTCCAGCTTGCGTGGATGAGGGCGGAGGCGAGGACGAGTCCGAGGGCGAGCCCGGTCATGGGGCCGGGCGCCGCATCAGGTTCACGCGCATCGGGCGCAGGAAGCGCGCCCCCCCGGGGCCCATGTGCGCCTCGAAGCGGCGGCGGACGGCCTCCAGCCGGGCGCCTTCCACCGCGAGGTCCGTGTGCGTGACGCGCACCATGCGCTCCACGAAGTCGTCGAAGTCGCGGAAGGCGATGGGGGTCTCGAAGTGGCGCTCCTCCACGGCCTGCAGCACGCCGCGCTCCGCGGCACGCCGCAGGGCGGCCAGCGCCGCGGCGCGGACGGCCTCCTCGTCGTGGAAGAGGCGCATCACTTCGTTGAAGGGGCCGGCGAACACCGGCTCCGACACGTAGAGCAGCCCCCCGGGCGCGAGCACCCGGGCGATCTCCGCGAGCGCCGCGTCGAGCTGCCCGGCCGGCACGTGGTGCAGCGACTTGAACATGAGGGCCACGTCGAAGCTCGCGTCGGGATAGGGGATGGCGTCGGCCCCCGCGAGGACGAATGCGAGGCCCGCGAGCGGCGGGGCCGCGATGTTTCGCGCGTGCTGCTCCCGGTCGACTTCCAGGGCGGCGACGCTGCGCACGGTTGCCTCCCCGAGGAGCCGGCGCGAAAGCTGCGCAGGGCCGCAGCCGATGTCGGCCACGCGCGCGCCCGCGAGCGGCAGGAGCCGGCGCAGCAGGTCCAGCTCGTCGGCGACGAGCTCCGGGGCGGCGACCATCATGGCCTGAGCAGGCGCACGAGCTCCAGGTACTGCGGGTCCTCGGGGGCGAGCACGCCGTTGCGCAGGAACGCGTCCGCGGTGACCGCGCCCGCGTCGAGCGTGAACTCGCCGGCGAGGATCGCCTCGATCGCCTCGGGGATGGAAAGGAGGTACAGCCGCGCCACTTCGCCGTCCTGGTTCTGCGGGCGGAAGTCCGCGGGCAGCCACAGGTCGTGCGCGAAGAGGATCTCGCGGTGCAGCCCCTCGGGCACGGAGTACTCCACGCGGACGACGGAGGCGCAGTCGACGCCTTTCATGAGGGCCTCCGGAATGCCCGCCTCCTCCCACGCCTCCTTGCGGATGGTCTCGTCCACCGTGTAGCCGCAGGCGATGCGCCCGCCCACGAGGTTGTCGAGCCGGTCGGGGTCCACGCTCTTCGAGGCCGCGCGTCGCGCGATCCACAGGAAGGGCTCGCCGCCGCGGCGCGTGAAGCCGTTGAGGTGCGCCCCGTAGGCCATCATGCCGAAGTGGCGCGTGGCCGAGCGCTCGACGCGCAGCAGCTCCGGCGCCGCGTAGTGGTGGGAGACGCTCACCTGCTCGTCGCGCCAGCCGCGGATGACGCCGTCGCTTGCGAGCGCGGCCGTCACCTCGGCCATCGCGGCGGTGCGGCCGTGGACGGTGTCGGGGCTTGCGCGCAGCGTCGCGTAGGAGGCCGTGACCTCGAAGTGGTGCGGCCAGCGGCGCAGCAGGTCCGCGAAGGACGGCCGCAGCCAGCCGACCGCGTGCTCGCGCACGTAGAAGGGCACGAGCGGCACCTCGCGGTCGAGGTTCGAGGCGTGCGTGCACGCGGCCCGCGCGAAGGCGGCGAGGTCGGCGAAGAGTCGCGTCTTCATTCGTTGACAAGTCTAGGGCATTTCCCTATATTCCGCGCCAACTCCGGGAGGAGAGGCGGGCAAGGGGAGAAGCGCGGCAACGATGGCGCCTCTCCCCTTGTCCGTTCGGGGACTCCAAAACGAACATGAAAGTCATCGTGCTGGGTGCGGGCGTCGTCGGCACCGCGGCCGCCTGGTACCTGGCGCAGGCGGGCCACGAGGTCGAGGTCGTCGAGCGCCGCGAGGGTCCCGGCCTGGAGACCTCCTTCGCCAACGGCGGCCAGGTCTCCGTCTGCCACGCCGAGCCGTGGGCAGGCCCGGGCGCCCCCCTGAAGATCCTGCGCTGGCTCTCCCGCGAGGACGCGCCGCTGCTCTTCCGCCTGCGCATGGACCCGGCGCAGTGGGCCTGGGGCCTGCGCTTCCTCCTCGAATGTTCCGCCTGGCGCACGCGCGACAACATCGGGCAGATCCTCGCCATGGCGTTCTACTCGCGCGCGATGCTGCGCGAGCTGCGCGCGCAGACGGGGCTTTCCTACGACGAGTCGGCGCGCGGCATCCTGCACTACTACACCGACCGCGCCGCGTTCGAGGCCGCGCGCGAGACCACCGCCCTCATGCAGCGCCTCGGCCTCGACCGGATGGAACGGACGGTGGAAGAGGCCCTCGCCATCGAGCCCGCGCTGGCCCACGCGGCCCCGCGCCTCGTGGGCGCGACCTGGACGCCGTCGGACGAGTCAGGCGACGCCTACCTCTTCACGACGCGCCTGGCGGCGCTCGCGGAGGCGAAGGGCGTGCGCTTCCTCGCGGGCCGCGAGATCCGCGGGCTGCGCGCCACGCCGGAGAAGGTCTCGGGCGTGGTGGTCGCCGGGCCGCAGGGCGAGGAGACGCTCGCGGCCGACGCCTTCGTCGTGGCGCTGGGCAGCTACTCCGGGCTCCTCACGCGGCCCCTGGGCATCGAACTGCCGATCTATCCGGCCAAGGGCTACTCGGCCACCGTCGCCGTGGCGCGCGCGGACCGGGCGCCGCGCGTGAGCCTCACCGACGACGAGGCCAAGATCGTGATCACGCGCCTGGGCGAGCGGCTGCGCATCGCGGGCACGGCCGAGCTTTCCGGCTGGTCCACCGACCTTAACCCGGTTCGCTGCGCGGCGCTGGTGAAGCGGGCGAGCGCGTTCTTCCCCGAGGCGGGGGAATGGGACGCGCCGACGTACTGGACCGGCCTTCGCCCCGCCACGCCGTCCAACGTGCCGCTCGTCGGCGCCACGCGCATTCCCAACCTCTGGCTGGACACCGGCCACGGCACGCTCGGCTGGACGATGGCCTGCGGCTCCGGCGCGGCCATCGCCGACCTGATCAGCGGCCGCAAGCCCGCCGTCGATTTCGCCTTCACGCGCCCGTGATTCCCGGGGAGTGGATGGCCAAGGTGGGGTCCGGACCTATGCACGCCACCGGGGTCGGGTGGGTTGATGTTGTTTTTTGGTTTTTGGCCGAATGAGATTGCCGTTGGCGTCGATACTCTGGCCTATGTCGACATAGGCTCGGACAACGAAGCTGGGGGCAATTTGACTCGGCCAAAAACCAAAAAAAACATCAACCCACCCGACCCCTGCCCGATACTGCGACCTCCTCCGCATGCGACGCACCTGACCACTCCCGCGAAATCACGGACAATGGCGGGATGACGGTCACGATCGACGACATCCGCGCCGCCGCCGAGGCCATCCGGGGGCAGGTGGTGGACACGCCCTGCCTGCACTCGCGCACGCTATCCGAGATCACGGGCGCGCAGGTCTACCTCAAGTTCGAGAACCACCAGTTCACGGCGTCGTTCAAGGAGCGCGGCGCGCTGAACAAGCTCGCCTCGCTCGACGCGGCGGCCGCGGCCAAGGGCGTCATCGCATGCTCGGCCGGCAACCACGCGCAGGGCGTGGCCTACCACGCGGCGCGCCTCGGCATCCCCGCGGTGATCGTGATGCCTCGCCACACGCCGTTCGTGAAGGTGGAGCACACGCGCAAGCATGGCGTGGAGGTGATCCTGCACGGCGAGAACTTCGACGAGGCGAAGGACCACGCGCTGGCGCTCGAGCGCGCCCGCGGCCTCACGCTCGTGCACCCCTACGACGACGAGAAGGTGATCGCCGGGCAGGGCACGATCGCCCTCGAGATGCTGGCCGAGCACCCCCAGCTCGACCTGCTGCTCGTCGCGGTGGGCGGCGGCGGGCTCGTCGCGGGGATGGCCACGGCGGCCAGGGCGCTGAAGCCCGCCATCGAGGTGATCGGCGTCGAGACGATGCGCTTCCCCTCCATGTACCACGCGCTGCGCGGTACCGTGCCCGTCTTCGGCGCCTCCACCATCGCCGAGGGCATCGCTGTTCGCGAGCCCGGCCGGATCACGCGGGAGATCGTCGCGCGCCTGGTGGCCGACATGGTCCTCGTGGACGAGGGCGACATCGAGCAGGCCATCGTGATGCTCCTGGAGATCGAGAAGACGGTCGTCGAGGGCGCGGGCGCGGCGAGCCTCGCCGCTCTGCTGCGCGACCCGAAGCGCTACCGGGGCCGCCAGGTGGGCCTGGTGCTTTGCGGCGGCAACATCGACCCGCTGATGCTCGCCGAGATCGTCGAGCGCGGCATGGTGCGCGCCGGGCGCCTGGCGCGCGTGCGCGTCGAGGTGCGCGACCTCCCGGGGTCGCTCGCGAAGGTGACGGCGTGCCTTGCCGCGCAGAACGCGAACATCGAGGAAGTCCACCACCAGCGCGCCTTCACTCACCTCGCGGTGCAGCACGCCGAGGTGGACCTCGTCCTCAAGACCCGCAACCACGAGCACGTGCGCGAGATCGTGGCCGCCCTCGGGGCGGCCGGGTTCGCCGCGCGCGTGCGCGCTTCCGACGAATGACCCCTTCAACCCAGACGCACCGGGAGATTCCATGACGATCCAGCGATTCCACGTGGCCAGGCGGCTTTCCGAGATGGTGGTGCACAACGGCACCGTCTACCTCGCGGGCCAGGTGGCCTCCGACATGACGAAGGACATCATCGGCCAGACCGGGGAGGTGCTCGCCTCCATCGACCGGCTGCTGGGCGAGGCGGGCAGCGACAAGACGAAGATCCTGTCCGCGCAGATCTTCCTGCCCGACATGGGCGACTTCGCGGCCATGAACTCGGTGTGGGAGCGCTGGGTGGAGCCGGGCCACACGCCCGCGCGCGCCACCGTCGAGGCGAAGCTCGCCAACCCCGCCTACCGCATCGAGATCCTCGTGGTCGCCGCCGCCTGACCGGGCGTTGCCGTGTCGCGCGCGCAGTTCCTCATCCTCGCGCTCCTCAGCGTGCACGTGCTGCTGGGCGCGCTCTGCCTCGCGGCCGCGCGCGGCGAGAGGGACTCGCCCGGCCTGCGCTTCTGGGGGTGGGGCCTCGTCGTGTACGCGGCCGGCCTCGCCTTCACGCTGGGCATCGTGCTGGCGAAGCCGGTCGCCAACTTCATCGGCAACTCGCTCATCGCCCTCTCCTCGGTGCTCACCATCCACGGCGTGCTCCAGTACACGCAGCGGCGCCTGAACCGGACGGCCGCATTGGTCGCGGTGGCGGCCACGATCGCGGTGCTGGCGGCGGGCAACCTGGCGTTCGCCCCGACCGTGGCGGTGAACATCATTGCGCCGACGGTCACGGCGACCGCCTTCTTCGCGTTCGGCGCCGCGATGCTCCTGCTCCACCCGGCGCAGAACGCCGGGCGCCCGGCGCGCTTCGTGGCGTTCGTGCTCGCCAC
>JAABQW010000029.1 GCA_011391275.1 Betaproteobacteria bacterium | reverse complement strand
TCCGCGAAGGGTCTTTGCACGGCGCGTGCAAGGGCCAGAATGACGCATTGCGCCAAAGTGCGATAAGGTGCCGACCCATGCCGAAGACCACCGCACCCCCCGACGATATCGCGTTCGAGAAGGCCCTCGAGGAACTGGAGGCCATCGTGGCCCGGATGGAGGAGGGCAAGCTCCCCCTCGAGGAGTCGCTCGCGGCCTACCAGCGCGGCGCGGAGCTGCTGCGCCACTGCGAAGGCAAGCTCTCCGCCGCCCAGGCGCGCATCGCCGTTCTCGAGGGCGACGTGCTCAAGGACCTGCCGACGGCCGAATCGTGAGCGCCACCGACTTCCCGGCCTGGTCGCGCGAGGTGGCCGGGCGCATGGAGACCGTCCTGGCCGGCCTCCTGCCCGCCCCCCGCATCGCCCCCTCGCGGCTGCACGACGCCATGCGCTACGCCGCGCTGGGCGGCGGCAAGCGCGTGCGGCCGATGCTCGTCTTCGCCGCCGGCCAGGTGTCGCAGGCCGACCCGGCGCGCCTCGAGGTCGTCTCGGCGGCCATCGAGCTCATCCACGCCTACTCGCTGGTGCACGACGACCTGCCGTGCATGGACGACGACGTCCTTCGCCGCGGCAAGCCGACCTGCCACGTGGAGTTCGACGAGGCCACGGCGCTGCTCGCGGGCGACGCCATGCAGAGCCTCGCCTTCCAGCTCCTCGCCGAGCACCGCCTGGCCGACGACCCCGTGGCGCAGCTGCAGATGATCCAGGTCTTCGCGGTGGCGTGCGGCTCGCGCGGGATGGCGGGCGGCCAGGCCATCGACCTCGACGCCGTGGGCAAGGCGCTCACCCTGCCCGAGCTCGAGAACATGCACATCCACAAGACCGGCGCCCTCATTCGCGCCTCGGTCCTGCTGGGGGCGCGCTGCGGCCGGCCGCTGGACCCGCAGGCCCTGGGAAGCCTGGACCGGTACGCGAAGTTCGTCGGCCTCGCCTTCCAGGTGGTCGACGACGTGCTCGACGAGGAAAGCGACTCCGCCACCCTCGGCAAGACCGCCGGCAAGGACCGGGAGGCCGGAAAGCCCACCTACACCAGCCTGCTGGGCGTTCCCGAGGCGAAGAAGTTCGCCTCCGGCCTCCTGGCCGAGGCCCGGGAAGCCCTGGCCGGCTTCGACGAACGGGCCGACCGCCTGCGCCAGCTCGCGGATTTCATCGTCCGCCGCGACCGCTAGAAAGGGGGTCGGAGTCGCTTCGAGAAAAAGGGGTCAGATCCCTTTTTCGGGACGGTTCTACAGAACCGGTCTATTCCGTGATTGGCGAGGTCCGTGCACCAGTTCCTGAATAGACCGGTTCTGTAGAACCGTCCCAAAAAAGGGATCTGACCCCTTTTCCCCGAAATGACCCCGACCCCTTTTCATTTGAGCCAGCGCAGGCGGGCTTGCGCCAGATGCGGCAAAATGCCCCTCTCCGGCCCCCCGGCCGACCCGTGACGATGAGCGCCTACCCCCTTCTCGAGACGATCGACGACCCGTCGGACCTGCGGCGGCTGGACCGCAAGCAGCTTCCCGCGCTCGCCGAGGAGCTGCGCCGCTTCATCCTCGAGTCGGTGTCGAAGACCGGGGGCCACCTGTCCTCCAACCTGGGCACGGTGGAGCTCACCATCGCGCTGCACTACGTGTTCGCCACCCCGGGGGACCGCATCATCTGGGACGTGGGCCACCAGACGTACGGCCACAAGATCCTCACCGGCCGGCGCGCCGGCATGGCGAGGCTGCGGCAGAAGGGCGGCATCGCCGGCTTCCCGCGGCGCGAGGAATCGCCCTACGACGCCTTCGGCACCGCCCACTCCTCGACCTCGATTTCCGCCGCGCTGGGCATGGCGGTCGCCGCGCGCCAGCTGGGACGCGACAACCGCGCGATCGCCGTGATCGGCGACGGCGCCATGACCGGCGGGATGGCCTTCGAGGCGCTCAACAACGTGAAGCAGTCCGGCGCCAACGTGATCGTCGTGCTGAACGACAACGACATGTCGATTTCCGAGAACGTGGGCGCGCTCAACAACTACCTCGCGAAGCTCATGTCGGGGCGCTTCTACGCGGCCACCAAGAAGACGGCCGACAAGATCCTGTCGGTGTCGCCGCCCATGAAGGAGCTCGCCAAGCGCTTCGAGGGCCACGCCAAGGGCATGCTCACGCCCTCGACGCTCTTCGAGGAGTTCGGGCTCAACTACACGGGCCCGATCGACGGCCACAACCTCGAGGTCCTGATCGAGACGCTCACCAACGTGAAGCGCCTCGACGGCCCGCAGTTCCTGCACGTGGTGACGAAGAAGGGCCAGGGCTACGCCTTCGCCGAGGACGACCCCATCGCCTACCACGGCCCCGGCCGGTTCGACCCGGGCGTCGGTCTCGCCAAGCCCGCCGCCGCGGACAACAAGCCGCGCCCCACCTACACGCAGGTCTTCGGCGACTGGCTCTGCGACATGGCGAAGCTCGACCGGCGGCTGGTGGGGATCACGCCCGCCATGCGCGAGGGCTCCGGGATGGTGCGCTTCTCGCGCGAGCACCCCGACCGCTACTTCGACGTCGGCATCGCCGAGCAGCACGCCGTCACCTTCGCCGCCGGCCTCGCCTGCGACGGCATGAAGCCGGTGGTGGCGATCTACTCCACGTTCCTGCAGCGCGCCTACGACCAGCTCATCCACGACGTGGCCCTGCAGAACCTGCCCGTGGTGTTCGCCCTCGACCGGGGCGGCCTCGTGGGCGCCGACGGCCCCACGCACCACGGCGCCTTCGACATCTCGTACCTGCGCTGCATCCCGAACATGACGGTGATGGCGCCGGCCGACGAGAACGAGTGCCGCGCGATGCTCTACACCGGCTTCACGCTCGACGGCCCCTCGGCCGTGCGTTATCCGCGGGGCACCGGCCCCGGCACGGAGGTGCTCGCGCCGATGCAGGCGCTGCCGGTGGGCAGGGGCGAGGTCCGCCGCGAAGGCCGGCGCATCGCCATCCTCGCCTTCGGCTCCATGGTGCGACCGGCCCTGGAGGCGGGCGCGGAACTGGGCGCCACGGTCGCCAACATGCGCTTCGTGAAGCCGCTGGACGACGAGCTCGTCCTGCGGCTCGCCACCACCCACGAGCTCGTCGTCACCGTCGAGGAGAACGTCCTCGAGGGCGGCGCCGGCTCCGCGGTCCTCGAGTCGCTCGCGGCCCAGGGCGTCGAGGTGCCGGTCCTGCAGCTGGGCCTACCCGACCACTTCGTCGAACACGGCGATCCGGCGCAGCTGCTGGCCGATTGCGGCCTCGATGCCGCCGGCATCGTCCGTGCCACCCGTGAAAGGCTTTCGCAAGGCGATGCATCCCAACGACCGGGCATGGCGGCTTAGCGCCGCGGCAATCCTCCTCTCGACCGCGATGGTTCCCGCGGCCGCCGCCGACAAACCCTGCACCGGGGCCGACAAGGCCTTCGACGGCGTGACCTCCTGGGCCGCGCTGCATCACGCGGTGCAGGACTACGGCCACTGCGACAAGGGCAAGACCGCCGAGATCGTCACCGAGGCGCTGCTGCGCGTGGTGATCGGCGGCTGGCCGAAGATCAGCGACGCCGGGCCGATCCTGGAGAAGGACGCGGCCTTCAGGAGCTGGCTCGGCCGGCGGCTCAGCAGCCCGGACATACTGCCCGAGGATTCGCGCGAGATCCGCGACCTCGCCAAGTCGACCTGCCCCAAGGGCCAGGAAAAGGTCTGTGCGGAAATCCTGTCGTCCATCGAAATGAGCCGGGCCCTCTCGGCGCCCGACCTGATGCTTCTGCCTCCCCCGACCACCCCGGCGCCGGCGAAGAAGCCATGAGGCTCGCCGGCCGCGTGGCGCTCGTCACGGGCGCCGCGCAGGGCATCGGGCTCGCCTGCGCCGAGCTCTTCGCCCGCGAGGGCGCCCGGGTGATGCTCGCGGACATCGACGAGGCCCGGGGCAGCGCCGAGGCGCGCCGTCTTCGAGGCGAGGGCCTCGCGGCCCACTTCGCCCCCTGCGACGTCTCGATCAAGAGGCACGTGGACGCCGCCGTGCTCGCCACGGTGGCCGAGTACGGCCGCCTCGACATCCTCGTGGCCAACGCCGGCATCGTGCACGGCGCCGCGTTCCTCGACATCGAGGAGAAGGACTTCGACCGCGTGATCGCGGTGAACCTGAAGGGCGTCTTCCTCGCCGGCCAGGCCGCCGCGCGCCAGATGGTGAAGCAGGGCGGCGGCGGGGCGATCGTCAACATGTCGAGCGTGAACGCCGTGCTCGCCATACCCGACCAGGTTCCCTACGTCGTCTCCAAGGGCGGCATCAACCAGCTCACGAAGGTGATGGCGGTGGCGCTCGCCCCGCACGGCATCCGCGTGAACGCCCTCGGCCCCGGCACCATCCTCACCGAGCTCGCCAGGGGCGCGGTGCTGGGCAACGCCGAGGCGGAGGCGAAGATCCTGTCGCGCACGCCCCTGGGCCGGATGGGGGAGCCCGCGGAAGTCGCGAAGGCAGCGCTCTTCCTCGCGAGCGACGACGCCTCCTACGTGACCGGGCAGACCCTCTACCCCGACGGCGGGCGGCTCGCCCTCAATTACACCGTGCCCGTCCGCCAATGAACTCCATCCACGGTAAAATCCGCAGACTTGCGATCGAAAGGAATCCGCTCATGAAACGCACCGCCCTCGCCCTGGCCCTCGCTCTCGGCGCCACCGCCGCCTACGCCCAGGCGCCCGCCACCCCGGCCGCCACCGTGCCGCCGGCCAAGTGCGAGCCCAAGCCCGTCTACCCGGGCGTGAAGGCCATCCAGCACGACATGAAGCGGGAGTTGTTCCAGAAGGAGCTCAAGGCCTACCAGGACTGCGTCAGGAACTACGTCGCGGAGCGCAAGGCCTACATCGAGGCGAGCAACGCGGCCATCCGCACGACGGTCGAGGAGCACAACGCGGTCATGACCAAGATCCGCGAGGAGCAGGACGCGGCCAAGAAGGAACAGGAAGGCAAGTAGCCTTCCGCGCTCCTCAGTGCCGGGGCTCGCCGCGGCCCGAGGGCGCGAGCGAGGACAGTTTCTCGTAGAGCGTGGCGCGCGAGATCCCCAGGAGCTCGGCGGCGAGGATCTTCTTGCCGTCTGCCGCCGCGAGGGCCGACCGGATGGCGGCCCGCTCCGCGTCGGCGACCACGTCCGCCAGCCGCAGCGTCCGCCTTCCCCCGGCCGGCGTCGCCCCGGCCAGGCGCGGCAGCACCAGGCTGAACTCCTCCGCCGACAGGCGCGGCGCGTCCGAGCGCATCGCCACCTGCTCGAGCACGTTGCGCAGCTCGCGGATGTTGCCGGGCCAGGCGTAGGCGGAAAGCACCGCCAGCGCCGTGGGCGCGAGCTCGCGCTGGGGCCGCCCCGCGCGCCGGGCGATGTCCTCGAGGACGTGCTCGCACAGCCCCTCGAGGTCCGCGATGCGCTCGCGCAGCGGAGGCAGCTCGATGGGCAGCACCGACAACCGGTAGAAGAGGTCGGAGCGGAAGCGCCCCAGCGTCACCAGCGGTCGCAGGTCCACGCTGCTCGCGGCGATCACGCGCGCGTCCACCTTCGCCACGCCGCCCGCGTCGGGTCGCTCGATCTCCTTCTCCTGCAGCACGTGCAGGAGCTTCGCCTGCACCGCGACCGGCATGTCGCCCACCTCGTCGAGGAAGAGAGTCCCGCCGTGGGCGGCCAGGAACCCCAGCGCGTCGGCCATGTCGGCCACGTCCACGGCGACGAAGGGCCCGTTCGCGCGCGGGCTCGCGGCGTGGATCGCCTGGGCGAGCACCTCCTTGCCGGTGCCCGTCTCGCCCAGCAGCAGCACGGCGGTGTCGGACTGCGCGGCGCGCCGCGCATGGCGCTTCACCTCCATCGCGGCGGGCGAGCCGCCCACGAAGCTGGAGAAGGTGTAGCGCGCGCGCCGCGCCTCCGCGAGGCTGCGCCGCGTGCTCGCGAGCTCGCTCTCGAGCTGCTGGAACTTGCGCACCAGCGGCTGGAGCGAGGTGAGCGTGTGGAACAGCATGAACCCCGCCGCGCCGATGATGCGCCCGCGCTCGTCCTTGAGCGGCACGCGCATCACGACGAACGACTCGTCGCCGAACTGCATGATGTCGAGGAGCGTGGGCTCGCCCGTGCGCACCACCTCGCGCATGAGGCTGTTGGGGATCACGTCCTCGACCACGCGGCCGGCGGCGCAGGCCGCCGACGCGAGCCCAAGGCGCGCCGCGTACCTGTCGCTGACCCACACGATGCGCGCTTCGCGGTCGACGATGATCGCGCCCTCGCACAGGGCGTCGAGCCCCTCGAAAAGGGTCTTCTTCGCGATGCGCCGGATGGCGTCGTGGTCCTTGAGCCGTGGCATGGGTCTCCTCCCGCCCGGTGCTTCGCTTCTCGTTCCGCCGGCGCCCGTGCGGCGCCGGGGGGCTATTTCACCACGCTCCTGTCCTGCCCGAAGAGGACCTTGCGCTGCTCGTCCGTGACCGGGCCGCGCGGCGCGGGGTTGATCTCCTTCGCCCTCGCGTAGGCGCGCTGCGTGCCGGGCCGCGCCTTGATCGCGGCGTGCCAGCGCGCGAGGTGCGGGAAGTCGCCGAGGTCCTGCCCCTGGCGCTCGGGGATGATCCACGGATAGGCCGCCATGTCGGCGATCGAGTACGCCTTCCCGAGGATGAACGCGCGGCCCGCGAGGCGCTTGTCGAGCACGCCGTAGAGCCGGTTCGTCTCCTTCACGTAGCGGTCGATCGCGTACGGGACCTTCTCCGGCGCGTAGTGCTGGAAGTGGTGGTTCTGCCCGAGCATGGGGCCCAGCCCGCCCATCTGCCACATCAGCCACTCGAGGGCCTCGACCTGCCCGCGCAGGCTCCCCGGGATGAACTTCCCGGTCTTGCCCGCGAGGTAGAGGAGGATCGCGCCCGACTCGAACACGCTCAACGGCTTGCCGCCGTCGGCCGGCGCGTGGTCGACGATCGCGGGAATCCTGTTATTGGGCGAGATCTTCAGGAAGTCCGCCGCGAACTGCTCGCCCTTCGAGATGTTGATCCCGTGCAGGCGGTAGGGGAGCTTCGCCTCCTCGAGGTACATCGTGATCTTGTGGCCGTTGGGCGTGGTCCAGTAGTAAAGGTCGATCATGCGATCCTCCTCGCACAGGCTAGCGGCCCAGGGGGCCGGTGTCGCAGCGCTTGTACTGGTCGGGCCAGGGCATCGCCGCGCCGAGGGCCTTGGCGGCGTGACGCGGCCAGTAGGGGTCGCGCAGAAGCGCGCGCGCGAGGCACACGGCGTCCGCCTGGCCGGTGGAAAGGATGTGCTCGGCCTGCACGGGCTCGGTGATCAGCCCCACCGCGATCACCGGGATGCCGACGTCGCGGCGAATCGCCGCGGCGAAGGGGACCTGGTAGCCCGGCCCGAGCACGATCTTCTGGTCCGCCGCGTTGCCGCCGCTCGAGACGTCGATCATGTCGACGCCGAGCTCCTTCAATTCCTGGGCGAAGGCGATCGACTGCCCGATGTCCCAGCCGCCTTCCTTCCAGTCGCTCGCGGAGATGCGCACGAGCACGGGCAGGTCCTTCGGCCAGGCGTCGCGCACCGCGCGCACGACCGCCAGCGGGAAGCGCATGCGGTTGGAGAGGGAGCCGCCGAACTCGTCCTCGCGCCGGTTGGATAGCGGCGAGAGGAACTCGTGCAGGAGGTAGCCGTGCGCCGCGTGCACCTCCGCCACCTCGAAGCCGGCCTGCAGCGCGCGGTCGGCGGCGAGGCGGAAGTCGGCCACGCACGCTTCGAGGTCGGCCGCGGACATCGCGCGCGGCGCCGGGTAGTCGCCGAAGGGCACGTCGCTCGGCCCGTGGGTGCGCCAGCCGCCGGCGTCGCGAGCGAGCGGCTTGCCGCCGTTCCACGGCTTGTCGCAGCCGGCCTTGCGCCCCGCGTGCGCGAGCTGGATGCCGGGCACCGCGCCCCGCGCCTTGATGAATGCGGCGATGGGCTTCCACGCCTCGGCCTGCTGCGCCGACCAGATGCCGGCGTCCCAGGGCGTGATGCGCCCGGCGGGCGACACGCTCGCGGCCTCCGCGAGGACGAGGCCCGCGCCGCCCACGGCGCGGCTGCCCAGGTGCACGAGATGCCAATCGTCGGGAATGCCGTCCTCTGCCGAGTACTGGCACATGGGGGACACGAAGACCCGGTTGGGAAGGGTGAGCGAACGCAGCGTGAGGGGGCTGAAGAGGAGGGACATGGGGATCGTGCCGG
>JAABQW010000028.1 GCA_011391275.1 Betaproteobacteria bacterium | reverse complement strand
AGTTCTCGCCCAGCCAGCGCACGCCGGGAATCGCGTAGATGAAGTTCTGGATGCGCACGCCCGGCAGGTGCTCGAACTTCTTCTCCACGACCTTTCCCTGCGCGTCGAGGCCGAACAGGTCGGACTTGAGGTTGTCGTCGAAGTCGTTGGCGAAGAAGGCGAGGACGACGACGTCGGGCCGGTACTTCACGCCCTCGTTCTCGAGGAGCACGAGCTGTTCCGCGGTCCCGAATCCCGACACGCCCGTATTGATCACCTCCGCCGGTCGCCCGGGCCTGGAAAGCGCGCGCTCGAGGACGGACGAGAAGGTCTGGTCCTGGCGAATCTCGGAGCCCTGGGTGTGCGAATCCCCCAGGCTGAGCACTCGCAACGCGCCGGCCGGCTTCTCGTAGGCGAACTCGCGGGTGTTGTGGAACCCCCGGGAGTTCGTCGTGAACTTCCAGCTGCCGTCGACGCTGCTGCGCCAGTACTCCATGTTCGGCCGGTATCCGCGGATGCGGTACTTTCCGTAGGCGTAATCGGTGTGATAGCGCGGGAAGAGGTTGGTCTCGTCCTTGTAGAGCATCCTCACGAAGAGTTCCGCGCAGCCGAAGGCGAACAACGACGCGACGACGGCAATGGCGATGTTGGTCAGTGCGCTCTTCATCCCGCGATTGTCCATTCAAGCCCCGGTTTGCGCAATTCGCCGGCCGCCACCGGTCCGTCGCAATTGGCGGGACCTGCGCAAAGTGGCAATATCCCTTTCCATCGCTCCTTTCGGGACGTCACAACACACGACGATGAACAGGATCCATGCCGCCGCCGTCAGCCTCGTCCTCGCGATTCCGGTCGCGTGCTCGAGCCAGGACCAGATGACCTACGTTCCGGAGCCCGCCGGGCAGCGCGCCGCAACGGGCTGGGTGGAGCATCCGGCCAACCCCGTCATCAGGTACGGGGACGCCCTGCCCGACATTCTCTGGAACGACCCCTCGGTGATCAAGGAAGGCGACCAGTACCGCATGTGGCTTTCCGGAGGGGACCCGCGAGCCAACCCGATCGTCGTTCGCATACACGAGGCGCGATCCACGGATGGCATCCGCTGGACCATCAATCCCAGGCCCGTCCTGGAGCCCGCGCCCGGCAAGAGTGCGTGGGACAACGGGCGCGTCGAGACGCCATCGGTGATCAAGGTCGGCGACCTGTACCACATGTATTACTCCGGCTGCGACACGCCCTGCGCCGCCGGGGTCTACAGCATCGGCCACGCGACCTCGTCCGATGGCGTGGCCTGGAAGAAGGACCCGAGGAATCCGGTCATAACCCACCAGGCGAATCCGCTCGAGTGGGGGTTCTACACCGCCGCGGAACCGGGCGCCGTCTACCATCCGGAAAGCGGGAAGATCTTCGTCTACTACGCGAGCGCCAAGTCGAACTCCCCGGCGCCAGGGGCGCCCTTCGGGATCCTGCTGGCGACGTCTTCCGACGGGAGCGTCTTCGAGCACCACAAGAACGGCAAGGGAGGGCGGGAGGCCGTGTTCACGTTGTCGAAGTCCTACGACGCGTCGCGGTTCAGGGGCTACTCGACCCCGATGGTCCTTGTCCGCGGCGGCACTTTCCACCTCTTCCATGACGTGGTGTTCGACCCGAACGGCTTCCGGCAAATCGCGGTGGGCCATGCGACGAGCACCGACGGAGTGCGCTTCGTGGAAGCGGAAAAGGACATCTTCACGAGCGGCTACAACGACTGGAAGCACGAGGCGACCCTTGCCCCGGCGGTGATCGACGACGGCGGCGTCCTGAAGATGTGGTTCGCCGGCCAGACCCGGAAGCCCAAGTTCGACTACGGAATCGGATACGCGGCCAGGAACAGGTAGGCCGGGGGCAGGCATCGGGCCGGAAGAAGCGAGGTCGCCATCGCGCGATCTTGCCGGCTGGCCGCTTCCGGTTGTTGGTAGACTCACCGTGCACTGCGGTCCGCGCGCCCCTGCCATCGGCCATCGGCGTTCGTGGCGCTGCGCGGCGACCGGCGCGCATGCAAGCCGTTGGCCAGGAGAAAGCAATGGGTGACAAGGTATCCGCCGGAGGCAGGCTGCTCGTCCAGTTCGCGCGAGGAGCTCGATCCGCCGCGTACCAACTGGGCGCGCCGTTCGACTATGTCTTTCGCCTGATGAACCAGCTCGACCAGTATCCGCCCTTGCACCTGCGCCGCCATGTCGGGGGAATGAACGCGGGGTTCAACGGGCCCGGGTACGAGATCGTGGCCTACCTGCGGCTGCTTGCCCGCCTGCGCGACGGCGATTCCCTGTGGGACGTGGGGTGCGGCTGCGGAATGCTGGAGCTCGCGCTCCACGACCTTGGCTGGAAGGGCCGTCTCATCGGAACGGACATACACAAGCCCTGCATCGACTGGGCGCAGGGGAACATCGCCAGCCGCCTCGAGGGCCACAGGTTCGTGCACATGGACATCTACAACGATGCCTACTGGCGCAAGGGCACGCTGAGCGCGCGGGAGTGGCTGGATGGATTCGGCGAAAGGGAGTTCGATGTCGTCGTCGCGAAGAGTCTCTTCACGCACGTCCTTCCCGACGAGCTGGATGTCTACCTCAAGGGGATCTGCGAGCGCCTGAAGCCGGGCGGCAGGGCGTTGCTGACGTTCTTCATCCTGTCCGGGGTGCAGCAGGACTTCGCCACCGCAGGAAGGAACCGCCTGTCGTTCCGCCCTTATGGCGACGATGGGCGCTGCTCGATTCGCAATCCCATGGCGCCGACCGCGGCCGTGGCGTACGACGAGCAATACCTGCTCGACAGGCTCCGCGCCGCCGGTTTCAGGATCGATGGCCACACGATTCACCATGGCGTCTGGACCGGCTCGCCGGAGGGGCTGTCCTTCCAGGACATCGTCGTGGTCGAGAAGTGACCGCGCGACCGGCGCTCGCGGACCGCGACGCCCTCGTCCGGTGGCGGCTCCGCGGCCCTGGCGATCCCGCCGGACCGGGGACGATTCAGTCGTCGGCCGGGTTCGCTCCGGAGGCGAAGAATCGTTCGGGGTGATAGACGTCGGGTGCCGCGATTCGCGCGGGACCTGTGGCATGGCGGCGGGCTTCGACGATGCCCGAGAAGAGATCGGCATAGGCGGCGGCAACGGCGTCCCAGCGATAGAACCTGTCGGCGCGCGAGAGGGCGTGCTGCCCAAGGCGATCGGCCTTGCCGCCGTCGGCCTCCAGTTCCTCGATGATCCTCGCGAGGCTTCCGGGCTCCCTGCCGAAGTACGGCCCTTCCTCGCCGAGGGCTTCGCGGTGGAACACGACATCGATCGGCACGCAGGCGGCTCCCGCAGCCATCGCGCGCAGCAGGCTGGGATTGGTGCCGCCCACTTCGTGACCATGCAGGTAGGTCCGGCAGTGCTTGTACAGGCCGTTGAGGATCGCCGATTCGTAGACCGGCCCCAGGCATGTCACCCGTCCGTCGGTCTCCCCGAAGATGCGACGCGAATAGTCGGACTCGTAGCGCGCGCCGCCGACGTACACCAGCGGGTAGCGCGCCTTCGAAGCCTTGTACTCCCGGATGATGAGATCGACGTTGTTCTCCGGCTCCAGCCTGGCGACGACCAGGTGGTACCGGCCGGACTCCAGCCCGTAGCGCGCGGGCGCCGCATCGTCGGCCGGCTCACCCGCGACGCCGCCGTAAGGGATGAACGCGCTCGCGGCCTCGTACGTCCGCAGGTAGTACTCCTGCATCGCGACCGAGTCGCACACCAGCCCCGTGGCCAGGCGCGCGGATACCCACTCGGACCATCGGTAGTACCGCTGCTGCAGCGGGCTCCACTTCCGGCGCTGCCATCCGAGCCCGTCGGTGTGGATCACGAGCGGCATGCGGCGCAGCACGATCGGCAGCGTGAGCGGCCCGTTGCCGGGATCCACGACGAAGGCCAGGTCGAAGCGCCGGACGCTGGCGTGCGCAATCGCGCTGGCGCTGTGCAGGAGGCTCTCGAAGCTCTTGCCCCCGGGCGCCCGCAGGTAGACCAGCCGCACGCCCCGGAACTGCTCGGGATGCTCCTCGAAGTAGTGCGACCGGCAGTAGACCGTGACGTCGATGCCGTGGTTGGCGACGAATCGCGTCGACACTTCCTCGACGAGCGTGCTGAAGCCGCTGTAGCGCGCCGGGATGCCGCGATCGCCGATCATGGCGATGCGCAAGGGCCTAGGCACGACCGCCATCCCGTCCTCCCACGCTTGCGTAAAGTTGCCTCAGCGGTTGCATCCGGACCGCGCCGAGAGCGGTTGCCAGGGCGAGATACGAGGCCGTCGCCAACGCGCCCTGCAGCAGGGTCCCTTCCAGCCCGAGAAGCCTCGTCGCGGCCGCGATGGCCGAAGCGGACAGGAGGACCTTCAAGGGGACCGTCCAGTTCAGCCGGATGCCCGCGGCCCGCTGGCAAAGGACGACGGTGGGAATGAGCCCGACGCCCACCTCGGCGATGAGGTAGGCGGTGGCCGCGCCGATGGCGCCTTGCGGAGCCATCGCGGTCAGGGCGATCCACTTGGCCGCGACGACCGTCCCCGTGATCCAGACCGTGTACTTCAGGCGGCCCGCGATCACCACCATCGGGCTGACCAGCGTGACCACGACGCGCGCGAGCACGGCCCATGACAGCAATTGCAGCACCGCGGCGATCGCGTGCGGATCCTGCCCCGCCAGCGCACCCAACCCGAGCGCGCCTGCGTAAAGCGCGCAGAAGAGCGCGCCACCGATGACCGTTCCCCAGTCGAGCACCGCCTGAATGGCGCGAAGGAAGGCTTCGCGGTCACGGCTCCACTGCGCGGCGAGCATGGGGAACACCGCCGTCGCAAGCGCCTGCTCGGCGACCACCGCGAGCATCAGTACCCGCATCGCGACCGTGAACACGCCGACCTCCCCGCTGGTCGACCACTGGGAGAGCGCGATCGCATCCATCGCGTCATAGGCGCTGACCAGCATCCCTGTCAGGCCGAGCGGAACGCTGGCAGCGACCAGCACCCGCAGTTCGAGGCGAAAGTCGCGCCCGAAGCTGAACCTCGGCCGTTCCGCGGCGAGGAGCCCCGCCGCGACGAGATTGACCGCCCGGGAGAAGACGTAGCAAAGCGTGAGCGCCTCGAGCGAGGCTGCCGCCGAGGTGGTTGCCCAGACCGCCGCGAGGAAGGCCGCCGCGGAGACGAGTTCGGCGCTGACGTCTCGTCCCATCTGCATTCTCGCGCGGAACTGCACGCGGAAGACCTGCACACCGGAGTACAGGACCACCGCGCCGGCCGCCAGCAGCGCGGACCGGACCACATTGCCGGGATAGCCCAGGAGGGCGACCACGCCCCACAGGGCCGCCGCGGCGAACAGGCTCTGCACGGCCTTCGATGCGGCGAAGGCTCCCATGATCGCTTCCTCGCGCTGCCGGTCCGCGGCGATCTGGCGAACCGCGACGTCCGAGAGCCCGAAATCCGAGAGCCACTCGGCGACCAGCACGAAACTCAGGACCAGCGCGAACTCCCCGAACCTCTCGAGTCCGGCGCGCTGCACGATCACGAGCGCGACGACGAAGCGCAGCAGCGCGAGGAGCACGCGGCCGCCCGTCAGGCTGACCGCATTGCTCGCCACCGAACGCAGCAGGTTCGGCGGTGCCGTCACCGCAACACGCTCTGGCGGCTCGGGAGCCACCTGCTGCGGCCGGCAGCGGGGTCGCCGGCCTGCGGCCGGTCGAGAGCCGCGGCCGAATCGGCAAGCGCCGGATCGACTTCCTCGTTGGCTCGCCGCCAGTATTCGAGGGCGAGAATGAGCCCGACCACGATCCAGAACATGCGCGCGGTGGCCTCGTTGCGGACGAAGAAGCTCGCAAGCCCGTCGACCATGATCGCCACGAAGCCTGCTATGAGTCCCACGCCGAGCGCGTGCATCATCGGATCGCGGATCCGCAGGTTGCGCACGCCCACCGCGAGCACCGCGATGTGAAACGCGAGGTAGATGAGGAAGCCGAGGGTCCCTTGCTCGGCCCAGGTGAGCAGCCAGGCATTGTGGACGGCCGGCCAGTAGTCCCCGTAGCGGGCGGTCATCTCCAGGGGGGTCTTCTCCTCGGCATACGGGAGCTGCGCGAAAACGTAGTTGTTCAGGCCCACCCCGAGGACCGGGTTGTCGATGATCATGGCCCGTGCGGTCTGCACCCACTTGCCCCGGTACTTCACGGAGTTCGGGTCGGCGTCGAACAGCCGCTGGATGATGAGCGGGCTCAAGGCCGCCGTGATGGCGACGGTGATCGTGAGGACGGCGACCCGGGCGAGCAGGAACTTCCTGCGCGATTCGGCATGCAGCGCCCCCAGCGCGAGCACGATCAGGAACGCGACCGAAAAATCGATCCAGCCCGTGCGCGAAAGCGTCAGCACCAGTGCCGGCTGGCCGAGGAGCAGCGCGACGGCGAGAAGCGCCTTGAGGCGCCGGGAGACGGGTGCGAGGAGCAGGGCGACCGCCATGGGCATCAGCAGCGCCAGGTAGGCGCCGAGGAAGTTCGCGTGCCCGAGCAGGCCACCGACGCGGTACACGAACTCCCGGGTCGCAAGCGTTCCCTCCGCCAGGATGCTGATGTCCTCGTCGGTCGACTCCCCGAGGATCTGCAGGCCCAGCTGGGCGCCCGCGAGGTACTGGGTGAGCGCGATGGCCGACTCGAGAATGACCCCGAGGATGAGCGCGACGATGGCATGCTGGAACTGCCGGCGCCGGACTACCTCGTTGACGATCAACAGGACGAGCAGGAGCAGCTTCAACATCCGGACCAGTTCGTTCGCGGCCGTCGTTCGCAGGCTGCCGAACACCACGGTGCCCAGGCCGAGCAGGATCAGGGCGACCCAGATCTTGCAGGCCGTCGGGAAGCGGTACCGGGCACGGTAGCCCCTGAGCCGGTCGCGCGCCTGGAAGTACAGGAGCACCAGCAGGAAGGGATCGACCACCTCGATGAAGATGGCGCTCGCCCCGCCCATGTGGGGAAAGCGCATGAAGCTCAGGCGCAGTCCCAGCGGGGCGAGAAGCAGGATCATGTAAAGGCAGAACAGGCGGATGTTGCCGATCATCGGCACGGCGATCAGGAGCATCAAAGTGCCCCCGAGCACGACCGCCGCGTACTTGGTGTCGCCTTGCTCCGCGAGGATGATGAAGGCGAGCGCAAGCGCCCCTGCGAACAGGCCGCCGAGCAGCATCCAGGGCGTGCCACGGCCGGACGCGGGCGTCAGGGGCTGCTCGGACATTTCCGTGCTCCCAGCAGGCAGGCCCAACTTCAGCGGCCGTTCCTGCGTCGCGCGTCGGGCCGGTTCGCCAGCACCAGGGCCACGCGCGTCGCCCCGCAATCGTTCAGGAGGCGCTGGCCGCGCGTGACTTGGTCCAGGGTGGTCTTCTCCTCCACCGCGATGAGGAGCGCGGCTTCGACCAGCGAGCTGAATGCCATCGACCGGTTGCCCTCGGCGAGGATCGATCCCTGCACCAGCACGTAATCATGGTGCTCGCAGGCGGCCGCGAGCAACTGGCGAATCGACTCGGCCCGGATGGCCTGGTCGCCGGTGTCGTTGCCATGAGCCAGGACGCTGATGCGCTCGTGCAGCGTCGGCTGCACCAGGGAGGCCAGGGCCGCGCCGTCCTGGCTGGGCAAGTCGAGGAATTCCGAGAGGCCGGCCTTCTCCGCGAGGCCCAGCGCGGCACTCAGGGCACGGCTGTCAAAGGCCCCGTCGACCAGCAGGACCTCGTGGCCGAGCTCCTCCGCGAGGCACCACGCCAGCTCCACCGTCGCCTCGACGCCAGTTGCGTCGTCATCGGTCGCGGCGATCAGGATGCTGTGGCCCTTGTCCTTGCGTTGCAGGTCGCGTTCCAGCCGCAGCGCCAGCAGGCTGAACGTTCCCGGGGGATGCACGGTGGCGGCGTCGATCCGCATCCGCCCGAGCAACTCGCGGCCGCGTCCCAGCAATGCGCGAATGTTCATGTCGCTCATGGGCGAGGGTGGGTCGGGCTTTGCGCCATGGTTCTCAGGACACCCTTCGCAGCCGTTCCACGACCGGGCGCGAATCCCCGGAGCCCGTCCTCGGAAGGCCGGCGGGCTGCAGGTCGATCACGGCGTAGACCGGGATGTCCGGACGGGAAACCAGCCGATCGCGATTCACCCGCGAGCTGAACATCTCGGCCCACAGGGCCATGCCGAATCCCAGCAGCAGGCCCAGGCCCAGGGCGGAAGGGACCAGGATGAGGTTCTTGGGCCAGATGGGCTTCATCGGCGGGTTCGCCCCTTCGATGATGTGCATGCTGGGCGGGGCCGAAATGGCCGTTGCGCGCGAGAC
>JAABQW010000027.1 GCA_011391275.1 Betaproteobacteria bacterium | reverse complement strand
CTACACGCCGCGCGAGCTTGAGCACCAGCTCAGGGACTCCGGCGCGAAGGCCATCGTCGTCCTCGAGAACTTCGCAAGCGTCCTGCAGCAGGTGCGCGCGAACACCCCGGTCGAGCACGTGATCGCGACCGAGGTCGGCGACCTGCTGCCGGCCCCGAAGCGCTGGCTCGTCAACTTCGTCATCAAGCGGGTGAAGAAGATGGTGCCCGCGTGGCGCATCGACGGCGCCGTCGGCTTCCGTGCGGCGCTGGCGCGCGGGAGCGCCGCGCCGTTCAAGCCCGTGGAAGTGACGCGCGACGACATCGCCTTCCTGCAGTACACCGGAGGCACCACCGGCATCTCGAAGGGCGCGATGCTCACGCACCGCAACATCCTCGCCAACCTCGAGCAGACGGGGGTGTGGATCTCGGGCAAGTTCCGGGAAGGAGAGGAGGTCGTCGTCGCGCCGCTGCCCATGTACCACATCTTCTGCCTCACCTCGACGCTGTCGTTCATGAAGTGGGGGAGCCTCCTCGTCCTCATCACCAACCCGCGCGACCTGCCGGCCCTGGTCGCGGAATTGCGGAGCCTGAAGTTCACCGTGATGACCGGCGTCAACACGCTGTTCAACGGCCTCCTGAACGCGCCGGGCTTCGGCGAGCTCGACTTCTCCGCGTTGAAAGTGGTGGTGGGCGGTGGTGCTGCGGTGCTCAAGCCGGTGGCCGAGCGCTGGCGGCAAGCGACCGGGTGCTACGTCACCGAGGCGTACGGCCTGACCGAGGCCTCGCCCGGGGTCTGCGCCAACCCGCTCGAGTCGCCCTGGAACGGCGCCATCGGCCTGCCCTTCCCGTCCACCGACGCGTCGATCCGCGACGAAGGCTTCCGGGAGCTGCCCCCGTGGGACGGCGAGGGCGACGTCGAGAAGCACACCGGCGAGATCTGCATCCGCGGCCCGCAGGTGATGAAGGGCTACTGGAACAGCCCCGGGGAGACCGCGAAGGTCTTCCGCGACGGCTGGCTGAAGACGGGCGACGTCGGCTACCTGGACGCGAAGGGCTACCTCACGCTCACCGATCGCAAGAAGGAGATCATCCTGGTGTCGGGTTTCAACGTCTACCCGAACGAGATCGAGGGCGTGGTGGCGACGCACCCCGGCGTGCTCGAATGCGGCGTGGCGGGCGTGCCCGACGAGAAGACCGGCGAGGCGGTCATGGTGGTGATCGTGAAGAAGGACCCGGGCCTCACCCGGGAGTCCGTGATCGAGCACTGCCGTGCCCGGCTCACCGGCTACAAGATCCCGCGCCACGTGGAGTTCCGAGACGCGCTTCCCAAGAGCACGATCGGGAAGGTCCTGCGCCGCGAGCTGCGCGCGCCTGCGAAGCCGTAGCGGCCGGCACCGAGGCGTAATCGGCCCGCCGACGTCCCGCACGCGCTGCCTACGTCGACGAGCAGGTATCCCCCGTCCGCGCGCCTGGCGGAACCCGTGCGTCGCAAGGGCTCGGGCCAGTCCAACTTCGCCGCTCCGGCGTGTCGGGTACTACTTCACCCTGTCCCAGCCGAGGACGAACCGCACCATGCCCTTGTCGGGCCGGTTCATCACGGCGGTCATCTCCTGGAGCCGGTCGCCTGCGAGCCGGAAGGTCCGCGCCTGCTCCGTGCCCACCCAGGCAGGGTTCCCGGACACGTCGACCTTGGTGATCCACTTGTCGCCCTCGACCCGGTACATGCCCGTGTAGGCGACCAGCGTCTTCATGAGGTCGGCGCGATCCTGGTCGCTGGCCGGCGCCTTTCGCCCTTCGGCGGTCAGGACGACCATCATCCGGCTGTCGTTGCCGAAGAGGATGAATCCCGTCGGGCTCGTCCCGAACGGCGTTTCCTTCGCGCCCGTCGCCTGGATTTCCATTTCGTAGGATGCCAGTCGCCAGGTGCCGAGGAGCTTCCCGGCATCGTTGGCAAGGACTGCCTGGGCTGCGAATCCGGCAAGCACGAGGAACAGCAACGACTTCAGGTTCCGTTTCATCTCATACCTCGCTGGGAGGAAGTGCCACGCTTCACGTTGGCCGGCCGCAGGAACGGGCCGCCGCGTGGACGACATTCGTGGAAAACACCATCGCCCCCGCCTTCTTCCGCACGCGGGGTACTGGATTCACCCTGCGCCGGGTGCAAAGCGGGGCGTTGACGCAGGTCAACGCCCCGTGATGACGATGCCGCGGCCTACTTCGCGGCCGCCGCGCGAGCGGCCTGCGCCCGCCGGATGATCCCGTCGTAGGTCTTGCCGGGGTAGGGTGCCATCGACGCCACCTTGTCGAACCCGGGCAGGGATTCCATGTGGCGCAGCATCCGCGCCCGCATCTCCATGTCGGGCAGCGGGCCCTTGAGCGCGCCGATGTTCTCCGCCTGGTGCGCGGGATTGCCGGTCGCCGGGATGGCCACGGTCACCGCCGGGTGGGAGATCACCCACTTGAGGAAGAACTGCGCCCAGTTGGCGGCGCCGATCTCCTTCGCGAAGGCGGGAAGCGGCTGGCCCTCGACGACCTTGAAGAGGCGCGCCTTCTCGAACGGCATGTTCACCAGCACCGCCACGCCCTTGTCCAGCGCGGCGGGGAGGATGCGCTCCTCGGCCTGGCGGACGGCGATGGAGTAGTGCACCTGCACGAAATCCACGGCGCCGCGCTCGACGTACTGGGCCAGCGCGCCGAAGTAGGGCAACTCGTGGTGCGTTACGCCGAGGTGGCGGATGCGCCCCTCCTTCTTCCAGTTGGCGAGCACCGGCAGCACCTGGTCCACGTTCACGAGGCTGTGGACCTGCATCACGTCGATCTTCTCGCGCCACAGCCGCTGCATCGACTGCTCGAGGCTGCGGCGCATGTGGCTGTCGTCGGCGAGGAACTCCCCCGTCGACCAGACCTTGTTGGCGACGAAGAGCTGGTCGCCGACGCCCATCGACGTCGCGAAGTCCCCGACGCTGATCTCGCCCGTGCCGTAGAGCGGGGAAGTGTCGACGACGCGCCCGCCGCCTTCCCAGAAACGCTTCATCACCTCGCGGAGGTTGTCGCGCGGCCGGCCGGGGATCACGTCGAACGTGAGGTAGGTGCCCAGCCCGATGGCGGGCAGCACCTCGCCCGTGCGCGGCACCTTCTTCGTGGCGAGGTCGGCCGGCTGGGCATGGGCGGCCGTGGGGGCCAGCAGGGAAGCGGGCAGGGCGGTTGCGGCGGCGCCGAGGCCCACCGACTTGAGGAAGTCGCGGCGCTCGGGGAAAGACGGGGCGTGGTCATCGGGCTGCATGGTTCTTCCTTGGGGTCTGGTGGAGATTCTTCCTGGGGAAGGCCGGGCCGAGGGGCCGCGGCAAGGGTTACACGGCACGTGACGGGCAACGGCGGGGAAAGTTCAGTCCGGGGAGCGGGAGCGCGATTGCATTGCGCAATTCGCGCCGGGTTGACCCACCTCACGAACTGCCGGGAAAGCAGGCACAGACTCTCCCGGAGGGTTGCCCCGATTGGGCGTATGTTGGGTCAGGGAGGGGACAAAATGAATATGGGTTTCGCTCTCGTTTCGCGTATCGCCGCCTCGACCGCCGGGGTCTTCGCCGTGCTGCTTTCACTGGCCTGCGCCGCCCAGGCGACCACGGAAACGCTGAGCGGCACCTTCGCCGGACCCACCGAAGACGGCGGACACATACAGGCATCTTTCACCTGCGCCGGCACGCCGACGTGCTCGGGGCAGTACACCGCCGTGCTTCGCGACGGGATATGCACGAATACGTTCCAGCTTGCCGGATCGTTCGTGATGTCGGGCCTGGCGCTCGGGCAGTCCGGTGCACTCCAGGGAACCGTGGCGCTGGAAGGGGCCGAATTCCAGGTCGTCCCGCGTACCGACGGTTCGTGCGAAGTCGGGCCGGGCGGCACCCAGCCCATTGCGTTCGGCTACACGGCCACCTGGAATGCCTCGTCGGGGACGGGGTCCCTCGCGATCGGCCTCGACTCGGGCATGACCCTCCCGGGCACGATCCGGCGTGACGGGACCGGCACGGCGCCCTCGGGAGACGCGACGCAGGTGAGCGGGGGGTTTGCCGGCCCGGTCGACACGGGCGGGCGGGTCGATATCGTCTTCACCTGCAGCGGCGCGCCGACCTGCACCGGGCAGTACAGCCTGGACGAAACCGATCCGGGCTGCTCCAACCGGCTGGTTCTCTCCGGGGCGCTCGTCATGAGCGGGCTGGAGCTCGCGAATTCCGGTCCGGTCCACGGCATGTTCACCCTGGACGGAGCGGACTATTACACCGATCGACGGTCCGACGGCACCTGCGGCGTAGGGGCGCGCGCGCCGGCGGCCCTGCCTTTCACGGGGTCGTGGAACGCCGAAGCCGGCACGGGCGCATTCACGGTGGCGATCCCCGATGCCATGCTTTCCGGCACCTTCAAGGCCGACATCGCAAGACCGCCCCCGGTCTTCCCGATGACGGTCTCGTCCAGCATCACCGCGACCACGGCCACGGCTTCGGCCGCCATCCAGTACCGACCGCAGGACGTGGGGTCCGAAGGCAAGGTGTACGTGTTCGCCGTCGCCCCCGCGACGATCGTGAAGGGCGGCAATGGCGCGAAGGCCATGCGCATCGGTTTCGCGAAGGGCGCCGCCGCCAAGGCGGATGCGCCCGTGGCCTGCGTGCTCGCGCAGCTCTCCCAGGCGGGCGACATGGTCGCGGTCACGGCCGACCAGTTGCAGGCCTACCTCACCGGCGTGTTCTCCGCGCAGGGCGCCTCGGTGACCATCCTGAACGGCGTCCCCACCGTGACCGTCGCCGGCGCCACGTTCTACGTGGGCTACGGCGCGAGCGGCTCCGCCATGATCGACGGCGGCATCAACCGGAGCGCGGTCACGATACCGGGCAGCCTCGCCTGCGAGCCGGGGCCGCCGCAGAAGGGCTGGTGGTGGAACCCGCTCGAGGACGGGCGCGGCTTCTCGCTCGAGGTGCGCGGCAACAACATCTTCTTCGCCGCCTTCCTCTACGACGTCTCCGGCCGCTCGACGTGGTACGTCTCCACCGGCCCGGTGTCGCTGGACGGGTCCTATTACGCCGGCGACCTGCTGAGCGCGCGCGGCGGCCAGGCGCTGGGCGGCGCCTATCCGGGGTTCCCCACGCTCGCGAGCGTCGGGCGCGTCACGATCACCTTCAACAACGCGAGCACCGGCACGGTAGTCTGGCCGGGCGGCACCGTGCCGATCCAGCGCTTCAACATCGTGCCCGGCGGGCTGAACCTGGCGCCCGTCGCGGGGCAGCCGGAGAACGGCTGGTGGTGGAACGAGGCGGAGGCCGGCCGCGGGTTCTTCATGGAGTGGCAGGGCGGCAACCTCGACATCGCCGGCTACATGTACGACGACGCCGGCAACTCCGTGTGGTACCTCACGACGGGGCCGATCGGCGGCACGGCCACGGCGCGCACCTTCTCGGGCAACTGGTGGAGCTTCGGCGGCGGCCAGGCCCTCACCGGGCCGTGGAAGCCCAACACGCGCCTGAGCGACAACGTGGCGCCGGTGACCATCCAGTTCAACGGTCCCGACAAGGCGACCATGACGTTGCCGAACGGGCGGGTCGCCAACCTATACAGACACCGTTTCTGAAGGAGTCCCTTCATGGCACACATCGTCATCATCGGCGCGGGCCTGGGCGGCATGCCCATGGCCTACGAAATGCAGGAGCTGCTGCGACCCGGCGACCGGGTCACGGTCGTGGGCAGCGGCCCCAACTACCACTTCGTGCCCTCCAATCCGTGGGTCGCGGTACGCTGGCGCAGCCGTGCCGACATCGAGTTCCCCGTGGCCGGCTACCTCGGGAAGAAGGGCATCGCGTTCAGCGACGCGGGTGCGAAGCGCGTGCACGCGGAGAAGAACCAGGTCGAGCTTGGCGACGGCAGCTTCCTCGACTACGACTATCTCGTGATCGCCACGGGCCCGAAGCTCGCCTTCGACGAGATCGAGGGACTGGGTCCCGAGGGGTTCACCCAGTCGGTCTGCCACGTGGACCACGCGGAGCGCGCGGCCGTCGCGTGGGACGCCTTCGTGAAGGAGCCGGGGCCCATCGTCGTGGGTGCGGTGCAGGGCGCGTCGTGCTTCGGGCCGGCCTACGAGTTCTGCTTCATCATGGAGACGGACCTGCGCCGCCGCAAGATCCGCGATCGCGTCCCGATGACCTTCGTCACCGCCGAGCCCTACATCGGGCACCTGGGCCTGGGCGGCGTCGGCGACTCGAAGACGATGCTCGAGTCGGCGCTGCGCGACAAGCACATCAAGTGGATCTGCAACGCCAGGGTGACGAAGGTCGAGGCGGGCACCATGCACGTGACGGAGCACGACGAGGAAGGCAAGCCGCAGAAGGAGCACAAGCTCCCGTTCCGCTATTCCATGATGCTGCCCGCCTTCAAGGGCATCGACGCGGTGGCCGGCATCGAGGGGCTCGTCAATCCGCGCGGCTTCATCCTCATCGACGCGAACCAGAGGAACCCGAAGTATCGCAACATCTACGCGGTGGGCGTGTGCGTCGCCATACCGCCGGTGGAGGCCACGCCCGTGCCCACGGGGGCGCCGAAGACCGGCTTCATGATCGAGTCGATGGTGACCGCCACGGCGCACAACATCCGCGCCGAGCTCGATGGCAAGGCCGGCGAGGAGAAGGCGACGTGGAACGCGGTGTGCCTCGCGGACATGGGCGACACGGGCATCGCGTTCGTCGCGCTGCCCCAGATCCCGCCGCGCAACGTGAACTGGTTCTCCGAGGGGAAGTGGGTCCACCTCGCCAAGATCGCCTTCGAGAAGTACTTCATCCGCAAGCTGAAGAAGGGGACCTCCGAGCCGTTCTTCGAGAAGCAGGTGATGAAGATGCTGGGCATCGCCAAGCTCAAGCGCTAGGGCGGTGCCGGCCGGCCGCGGGTGATAAGGTAGCGTTCCGTCCAACCCGGATTCCAGGAGTTGCAGGACCATGAGCCGCAAGCCGCGCATAGGGCTCGCGCTGGGCAGCGGCTCGGCGCGGGGCTGGTCCCAGATCGGCGTGATCCGCGCCCTGGAGCAGGCCGGCATTTCCCCGGAGATCGTCTGCGGCACCTCGATCGGCGCCCTCGTGGGGGCGGCCTACGCGGCGGGCGAGATCGGGCGGCTGCACGACTGGGTGAAGGGGCTCAGGTGGCGGTCGGTGGTGGGCATGGTCGACCTGCGCATGAACGGCGGGCTCATCGAGGGCGGCAAGCTGGTCGACTTCTTCCGCGCGCACTTCCGCGACGAGGGGATGGCGCAGCTGCCGAAGGCCTTCGGCTGCGTCGCCACGGAGCTCGCGAGCGGGCGGGAGATCTGGCTGCGCGACGGGCCGGTGATCGATGCCGTGCGCGCGTCGATCGCGCTGCCGGGCCTCTTCACGCCGGTCGAGCGCGACGGCCGCCTGCTGGTCGACGGCGGGCTGGTGAACCCGGTTCCCGTTTCCCTCTGCCGCGCGATGGGCGCGGACATCGTCATCGCGGTGGACCTCAACTGGGACCTCATCGGGAGGCGCCACTGGATGCCCGCGCAGGCGGGGTCGCAGGGCACGGATGAACAGGACGGCGTGCTCGCGTCGTTCTTCACGAAATGGCGGGCGACGCGTCGCGACGACGGCGAAGCCGTAACGGCGGGCGAGGCGCCCTCCCTGCTCGAAGTGCTCTCGACGAGCCTCAACATCATGCAGGTGCGCATCACGCAGAGCCGGCTTGCGGGAGAGCCGGCGGACGCGATGATCCGGCCGCGGCTCGCCGGCATCGCCGCCATGGACTATCACCGCGCCGAGGTGGCCATCGCGGAAGGCGAGCGCGCGGCGCAGCGCGCCTTGCCGCAGATCGCGGAACTGCTGGGCACCTCCCCGCCCTCCTGACGCTCGCGCGCGGGTTCGCGCCGCGGCGCAATCCGAATTCGCACTTCGCCTCGCGGCGATTTTCGCTCGTGCCGCGTGCGCGCCTGCGGTCTCATGGCGTCGCTGGATGACCGGAGGCCCGTGTCAGCCGGCCTTCCCTTCAACGAACCGAGATCGCGAGGTGACCGTGAAAAACCAACTGCGTCATGTGCTGGCCTGTGCCGTCGTTTCCGCCCTTTCCGCCTTCCCCGTCCTGGCCGCCGAGAACGCGCCCAAGGCGCCGACCCCGCCCGCCAAGGCGAGTGTGGCGCCTGCCGACGAATCCCAGCAGGACCGGATGCGCCGCTGCAGCGTGACGGCCAAGGAGAAGGAGCTCAAGGGCGACGAGCGCCGCGCCTTCATGTCGAGCTGCCTGAAGCGCTGAGCCGTTGTGGCGGGGCTGGCGGGAAGCTGTTTTGGGACGGTTCTGTAGAACCGTCCCAAAACAGCTTCCCGC
>JAABQW010000026.1 GCA_011391275.1 Betaproteobacteria bacterium | reverse complement strand
TGACGAAGAAGCTGAACGACGAGATCAACAAGGCGATCGGCACGCCGGAACTGCAGAAGCGGCTCTCGGGCGAGGCGCTCGACGTCATGCCCATGTCCCCCGAGCAGTTCGGCCAGTTCATGCAGGCCGACATCGCCAAGTGGGCGAAGCTCGCCAGGGAACGCAACATCACCCTGGACAACTGAGCCATGGCACGCAACACGCAGGTCGCGGCCGACCACAACGCGCCACCCGTCACGCGCACGCTCGCGAAATTCGTCGCCAGCCACCCGTCGCGCGGGTGGGGCGACGCGGTCGACCACGAGGCGCACCGCACCTTCCTCAACTGGGCAGGGTGCGCGGTAGGCGCGGCCCGCCACGAGGCGGCGCAGGCGGCGCTCGACGCCGCCGCGATGCTGCAGCCGGCGCCGCAGGCCGCCATCCTCGGCCGCAGCGAGCGCGTGGACATGGCGAGCGCGGCGCTCGTCAACGGCATCAGCTCGCACACTTTTGACTTCGACGACACGCACCTGAAGACGATCATCCACCCCGCGGGGCCCGTGGCGTCGGCGCTCCTCGCGCTGGCGGAAGTCACCGGCGCTTCGGGTCGCCAGGTGATCGACGCGCTGGTGCTCGGCATCGACGTTTCGTGCCGCCTGGGCAACGCGATGTACCCGGACCACTACGACCGGGGCTGGCACATCACAGGCTCCACCGGGCAGATGGGCGCGGCCGCGGGCTGCGCACGCCTCCTGGGCCTCGACGAGGAGAAGACGGCGATGGCGCTGGGCATCGCCGCCTCGCAGCCCGTGGGCATGCGCGAGCAGTTCGGCACGATGACCAAGCCCTTCCACCCGGGCGCGGCGGCGCGCGCGGGCCTTCTCTCGGCGCTGCTGGCGAAGCACGGCTTCACGGCCAGCCCGAAGGCGATCGAGGCGCCGCGCGGCTACGTGCAGGTGGTCTCCACCAAGTGCGACTGGAACGAGGCCACCGACGAGCTGGGCCGGCGCTTCGAGATCTCCTTCAACACCTACAAGCCGTTCGCCTGCGGGATCGTGATCCATCCCTCGATCGACGCGGCCGTGCAGCTGCGCGCGCGCGGCGTGAACGCGGCCGATGTCGAGCGCATCGAGCTCAGGGTCCACTCGCTGGTGCTCGAGCTCACCGGCAAGAAGGAGCCGCAGGACGGGCTGCAGGGCAAGTTCAGCGTCTACCACGGCGTCGCGGCGGGGCTCATCTTCGGCCGCGCGGGCGAGGGCGAGTACGACGACGCCATCGTCACGCGGGAGGACGTGACGGCGCTCAGGCGCAAGGTCGTGGCCACCGTGGACGATTCCATCGCCGAGGCGGCGGCCGACGTCACCGCGGTGATGAAGGACGGCCGGCGCGAGCACGTGTTCGTGGAGCACGCCATCGGGTCGCTCGAGCGGCCGATGACGGACGCGGACCTCGAGGGCAAGTTCCGCTCGCTCGCCGAGCCCGTGATCGGGGCGGCGCGCGCGGGGCGCCTCATCGCGGCGTGCCGGGGACTGGGTGCGGCACCCGGCGTGGCCGGCCTCGTGGCGGCGGCGCGGCCGTGAGCGCGCGGCCGCGCATCGTCGTCCTCGACGACTACGAGCAGATGATGCGCCGGTGCGCCGACTGGACGGCCGTGGACCGTGCCGCCGACGTGACGGTCCACCACGGAAAGCTGCGCGGCGAGGCTCTCCTTGCGGCCATCGGCGAGGCCGACGCGATCGCGGTCGTTCGCGACCGCACGCCGTTCAAGGCCGACCTCCTGGCGCAACTCCCGAAGCTGCGCTACCTGGTCTACACGGGAGTCCGCAACACGCAGCTCGACGCGGCCGCATTCGCCGCGCGCGGCATACCCGTGAGCCACACGGAGAAGGATCCGGGCAAGGACAGCACCTGCGAGCATACCTGGGCGCTGATCCTGGCGGCCTCGCGCCGGCTCGAGTCGGGCATGGGATTGGTCCGCGAGGGCCGGTGGCGCGACGGCGGTCCGCTCGCCGCGATCCTGCGCGGCCAGCGGCTGGGCCTCGTCGGCTTCGGCGAGATCGGCCAGCGCGTGGGGCAGGTGGGCAGGGCGTTCGGCATGGAGGTGGTCACCTGGAGCCCGCACATGACCCCGGAGCGCGCGGCCGCAGGAGGGGCTGCGGCGGTGAGCCTCGAGGAGCTCCTCGCCACCTCGAAGGTGGTGAGCCTGCACCTCGTGCCCTCGGAGGCGACGCGCAAGCTCCTCGACGCGACGCGGCTGGCGGCAATGCGCCCGGACGCGATCCTGGTGAACACCTCGCGCTCGACGCTAATCGACATGGCGGCGCTGCCCGCGGCGCTCGACGCCGGTTGCCCGGGGCTCGCCGCGCTGGACGTCTTCGACGAGGAGCCGCTGCCCGCCGGGTTCCCCCTGGCGAAGCACCCGAACGCGGTGCTCACGCCGCACGTGGGGTTCGTGGCGGCACCGGTCTACGAGAAATTCGCGCAGGGCATGGTGGAATGCCTGGAGGCGTGGCTTGCCGGCAAGCCGCTCCCCCGCGTCCTCCCCGCCTGAACAGACCGGGTCAACTGACCCGGTCTATTCGCATCGAATTTGACCGGGTCAGTTGACCCGGTCTGTTCGGGGGGAGCAGGCTGAACGCGTTGTGCACCGCGGTTGCAAGCCATGGGGGTCGAAGCCGCGCGTGCCGTGGAGAATGCCATGACCGAAATCGCCAGGCTGCTCGGCGCCGAAGCCGAATCCCTCCTCTCGCACACCTGCAGGGGGATCCCCAAGGAAACGCTGCACCTGCCCGGCCCGGACTTCATCGATCGGGTCATGGGCATCACCGACCGCAAGCCGTCGGTCCTGAGAAGCCTCGCTGCGCTCTATGGCCACGGGCGGCTTGCCGGCACGGGGTACCTCTCGCTCCTGCCCGTGGACCAGGGCATCGAGCACTCCGCGGGCGCGTCCTTCGCGCCCAATCCGCGCTGTTTCGATCCCGAGGGCATCGTGCAGCTCGCGATCGAGGGCGGCTGCAACGGGGTGGCCTCGACGCTCGGGGTGCTGGGCGCCGTCTCGCGCCGCTACGCGCACCGGATCCCGTTCGTGCTGAAGATCAACCACAACGAGTTCCTCTCCTATCCCAACACCTACGACCAGAGCCTCTTCGCGAGCGTCGAGCAGGCCTTCGACATGGGGGCGGTGGCGGTGGGGGCGACCGTGTACTTCGGTTCCCCCGAGTCGCGCCGCCAGATCTGGGAGATCTCGCAGTGCTTCCGCCGTGCCCACGAGCTCGGCATGGCCACGGTGCTGTGGTGCTACCTGCGCAACAACGCCTTCAAGAAGGACGGCGTGGACTACCACGTCGCTGCCGACATGACCGGGCAGGCCAACCACCTCGGGGTCACGATCGAGGCGGACATCATCAAGCAGAAGATGGCCGAGAACAACGGCGGCTTCGAGGCGGTCAAGTTCGCCAAGACCCACCCCAAGGTGTATTCGGAACTCACGACGGATCACCCGATCGACCTCGTGCGCTACCAGGTGGCCAGCTGCTACATGGGCCGCGCCGGGCTCATCAATTCCGGCGGCGAGTCCAAGGGCGCCGGCGACCTCGCGCAGGCCGTGCGCACGGCGGTGATCAACAAGCGCGCCGGCGGCATGGGCCTCATCTCGGGCCGCAAGGCCTTCCAGAAACCCACCGCCGAGGGCGTGGCACTCCTCAACGCGATCCAGGACGTGTACCTCGCGAAAGACATCACGGTCGCATGAGGTAGGTTGCGCCCGGGAAGGCGGTTGTCGATTCGCAGCCTGGGAGCGTAGCGCCGGAGCGCAAGGCCCCCGCGCTCCGGTTCCCTCCAGCCCCGAAAACGGACGGCGGCTGCGGAACTCGCGGCCCCTAGCGATCGAGCGGAGGACAGCCCCGCTCGATCCTTGCACACTCAGACAGTCCTCGCCGAAACCCCGTCCGTTTTCGGAGCTGTCGGCGCGCTCCAAGGCTGCGAATCGACAACCGCCTTCCCGGGCGCGAATGGTGGCTTCGGTCCGCTGCATCGAGTTCGCGGCCACCGCAGGCGAGGCGGGGTATCGAGGCGAGGGCCGATCAGGAGCGATAGCCGCGGAAAGCGAAAACTCCCGGGGTTTCGGCGAGGACTGTTTGAGTGTGCAAGGACTGGGCGCACAAGCGCCCGGTCGCTAGAGGCCGCGAGTTCCGCAGCCGCCGGGAGTTTTCGCTTTCCAAGGGCACCACGGCACGGGTCCTGGTGCCGTGGCGTTTGCTCCGGCCCTCGCCTCGATACCCCGCCTCGCCTGCAACTCTCGAATGCTACTCGCGGAACGCGAACAGCAAGGCGTCGGCGGGAACGAGGTCGCCCTCGTTGAAGGCGACGCGGTCGACGACGCCATCGCGCGGGGAGACGAGCGTGTGCTCCATCTTCATCGCCTCGAGGATCATGAGCGACTGGCCCTTGGCGACCGCGTCGCCGGCCCTGGCGAGGATCTTCACGACGCGCCCGGGCATGAGGGCGGTGAGGCGCGCGTCCGGCAGGAGGTCGGCCGGCTCGTAGTGGAACGGGTCGACGAGCACCAGCTCGTGCCGGCCCGCGGGTGTCGAGGCCGACAGGACGTCGCCGTCGCGCACGACGCGCGCGAAGAAGGTCTCGTCATCAAGCGCGATCTGCAACCGCTCGCCGTCGGAGGGGCCCAGGACCACGCGGTGCGCGCGTCCGGCGACCTCGACCTCGGCGTGGCCCGCGCCCATCGTGGCGTTCACGGTGACTGTCTCACCGTCGGCGCGGCGCAGCTCTATCAAGCGCGTGGCCGGCTGGTTGAGGCGCCAGCCTCCGGCATCGTCCCAGGCCGACGTACCGGTCGCGGCCGCGCGCTCGTCGAGGTAGACGCGCACGGCGGCGGCCACCAGGGCTTCCAGCGGCACCTCGCCGGGGTCCGGGAGGAGATCCGCGCGGTGCGCCTCGATGAAGCCGGTGTCCGTGTCGCCCGCGAGCCAGGCCGGATGCGCCACGAGGCGCTCGAGGAAGGCGAGGTTGGTGCGGACCCCGAGGATCTCGGTGCGCGCGAGGGCGTCCTGCAGGCGCCGGGCGGCCTCGTCGCGGTCGCGGCCCCAGGCGACCAGCTTGCCGATCATGGAGTCGTAGAAGACGCTCACCGTGTCGCCCTCGCGCACGCCCGTGTCCAGGCGCACGGCGGGGCCCTCGGGCGGCGCGCGCAGCACCGCGATGCGCCCGGTCTCGGGGAGGAAGCCGTTGCCCGGGTTCTCGGCGCACAGGCGCACCTCGATCGCGTGCCCGGCCGCCATGATCTCGTCCTGCGACAAGGGCAGGGGCTCGCCCGCGGCCACGCGCAGTTGCCACTCGACCAGGTCCTCGCCCGTGATCATCTCCGTCACCGGATGCTCGACCTGCAGGCGCGTGTTCATCTCCATGAAATAGAACTTGCGGTCGGCGCCCACGATGAACTCCACCGTGCCGGCGCCGCGGTAGCCGATCGCCTTTGCGGCCGCGACGGCCGCCTCCCCCATGCGCTGGCGCAGGGCCTCGTCGAGGAAGGGCGAGGGCGACTCCTCCAGCACCTTCTGGTGGCGGCGCTGGATGGAGCACTCGCGCTCGAAGAGGTGCACGTGGTTGCCGTGCGTGTCGCCGAAGACCTGGAACTCGACGTGGTGCGGCCCCTGCACGAAGCGCTCGAGGAGCACGCGGTCGTCGCCGAAGGCGCCCTTCGCCTCGCGCCGGGCCGCGGCGAGCTGGGCGTCGAACTCGCCCGCGCTGGCGACGAGCCGCATCCCGCGCCCGCCGCCGCCGGCGACGGCCTTCACGAGGAGCGGGAAGCCGATCTTGGACGCCTGCCCGGCGAGGAATGCGTCGCCCTGGTTCTCGCCGTGGTAGCCGGGCACCACCGGCACGCCGGCCTTCTCGAGGATCGCCTTGGCGCGGTCCTTGAGCCCCATCTTCTCGATGGCCTCGGGCGTCGGGCCGATGAAGACGAGGCCCGCAGCCTCCACCGCGCGGGCGAATTCCTCATTCTCCGAGAGGAACCCGTAGCCGGGGTGGATCGCCTGCGCGCCGCAGGCCAATGCCGCCTCGATGATCCGGTCGCCGCGCAGGTAGGAATCCGCAGGGCTCGGCCCGCCGATCGCCCAGGCCTCGTCGGCCATCTCCACGTGCAGCGCGTGGGCATCGACGGAGGAATGCACGGCCACGGTGCGCACCGCGAGCGCGCGGCAGGTGCGGATCACCCGGCAGGCGATCTCGCCGCGGTTGGCGATGAGGATCCTGGCGAACATGGGCGCGCGGGCCGGCGGCCCGTCAGTGTTCCTCGGGAACGCCCTGCCACAGCAGCTCGTAGCCCAGCTCCTGCGTGTCCGTGCACATCTGCGCCAGCGCGTCGAACTTGGCCTTGAACACCGTGTCGGCGTGCGACTTCTCGTGCTCCTCGAAGGAGCGCCAGTAGGTGACGATGACGATGTGGTCGTCCGCGCCCTTGGGGGCGGTGAGCGAACCCTCGGACGAGGCGAAGCCCGAGAACTTGAACACCTGGCCGGCGATGAAGCCGCCCTTGTCGCCGCCGTAGGTGTTCTTCACCGTGTTGCACATCTCGCCCAGGGCGAGCTCGACATCTTCCATGCCCACGCCGGGCTTGAGCTTCACGGTGTTGAACAGCATCTTGGAGCCGAAGGGAATCGAAATCGCGTCGAACATGGGTGTCTCCGTGGAATGGGGGGCATTGTACTTCGTCGCCGCGCCGTGCCCGGTCAGCGGCGGCCGAGGACGCGCCGGCGCCACGCACTCGGGGACTGGCCGGTCCAGCCCTGGAAGGCGCGGAAGAAGGCCGAAGGCTCCGAATAGCCCAGCTCGGCGGCCACGCGCGCCACGCTTTCCCCGGGCTTTGCGAGCCGAGCCTCGGCCAGGTCGCGCCGCAGGGCTTCCCGGATGGCGCGAAAGCTCGTCCCTTCCTCCTGAAGGCGGCGGTGCAGCGTCCGGGGTGATACATGAAGCTCGCGGGCGGTTTCTTCAAGCCCCAGGGCGCGCGGAAGCGCTGCGGCAATGATCGCCCGCAGGGCGCGCGCCAGCTCGCGGTCGCGGCGGTAGAGCATCGTGATCCTGCCCGGCGCCCCCTCGAGGAAGGCCGCGAGGTCGGCGTCGTCGCGCCGGACGGGCAGGTCGAGGAGGGCTGCGTCGAATGTCGCCTCCAGCATCGCGCCCCCGAAGGACGACTGCTCGGTGTAGATGAGTCCGTAGTCGGCGGCGTGCGCGGGCCGAGGGTAGGGGAAGCGCACGGCGTCGAGCGCGAGCCCCCGGCCGGCGAGCCAGCAGGCCAGCGCGTGCAGCAGGCGCAGCAGCCACTCGAAGGCGAACACGCGGCAGGGGTCGCCGGAGCGCCGGGCAAGCGGCTTCACCTCCGCAATGACCAGGCGCGCCGTGGGGCCATCGCGCACCACGGTCACGCGCAACTCGGGCAGCACAAGGGCGAGGAATCGCCCGGCCCGGTCGAGCGCTTCCCCAAGGCGTGCGGCCCCGACGGCACCGCGGCAGAGGAATTCGAAGGTCCCGGGGCGCAGCGGCGCGGCGAAGAGCGCGAACCCCTCGTCGCCGTGGGCGCGGATCACCGCGTCGTAGAGGGCCGCATAGGCGTCGAGCGGCACCCGCCCGGCCGTGTCCGTGAGGAGGCGCCGCTCGATTCCCGCCTCGCGCAGGGGGCCCGCGGCGTCGAGCCCGCGCCGTCGCAGGCCCGAGAGGAGCCCGTTCACGAAACCGACGGCGACCGTTGCACGATCCGGGCGGGCGGCAGCAATGGAAGGCTTGCGGGCCGGGGAGGTCTCCATCGTGGCGATTTTTGCACGATTCTCGTCCGTGGGGAACATGGAGCCCCGGGGGGTGCCTGGCCTATGATGGCGGCACGACCGAGGAGACCTCGACCATGACCGACCTTTCCGTGCGCAAGAAGCTCGCGTCCTACAAGCCGGCCCACAAGGTGCGGATCGTCACCGCCGCCTCGCTCTTCGACGGCCACGACGCCAGCATCAACATCATGCGGCGGATCCTCCAGTCGATGGGCGCGGAGGTGATCCACCTCGGCCACAACCGCTCGGTCGAGGAGATCGTCACCGCGGCGCTGCAGGAGGACGTGCAGGGCATCGCCGTTTCCAGCTACCAGGGCGGCCACGTCGAGTTCTTCAAGTACATGATCGACCTGCTGCGCGAACGCGGCGGCGAGTCGATCAAGGTGTTCGGCGGCGGCGGCGGCGTGATCGTCCCGGCGGAGGTCCGCGAGCTGCACGACTACGGCGTGGCGCGCCTCTTCTCGCCGGAGGACGGCCAGCTGCTGGGCCTCAACGGCATGATCGGCTCCATCCTCGCCGACACCGACGTCGACCTGTCGAAGCAGGCCCCGAAATCCCTCGACGGGATCGCGGTGTCAG
>JAABQW010000025.1 GCA_011391275.1 Betaproteobacteria bacterium | reverse complement strand
CCGCGAACTCGTCCGAGGCCAGGAACGCGTCGATCACCTGGTTGCGGCTGTAGGTGCCGCCCGCGACGAGCGCGCTCCACCCCTGCACGCCGGCCGGGTCGCCCTCGCGGTTGAGGAAGTCGCGGTACTGCTGCATGGCGAAGAGCCGCGCGTCCGCGAAGACGTCGTTGTCCTTCGCGAGGGGATTGCGGCCCTCGCCCGCCTCCACGCCGTTCGGGATCGCGTCGCGATCGGCGTCGCCCGCCGGGTCGAGCGGCCCGATGGGGATGGAGATCGTGGCGGATAGCGACGGCTCGAAGTTGCCGTCGCCCGAGTACTCGGCCTGGATCGCGTTCGTGCCGGCGGGGAGCGAGGCCGTGGTCAGGGTCGCGACCCCGTTCACGACGGAAGCCGCCGCGAATTCCACGCCCGCGTTGCGGAACACGACGAAGCCGGTCGGCATCGCCGTCGAACTGCCGAGCGCCACCGAGAAGGTCACGCTGGCGCCGGCCGGGGCGGCATCGAGGTTTGAAGCGATCGAGAACGCCGGCATCGCGCGGTTCACCACCTGGATCGCCGGCAGCGAAGTCGACGCCTGGTGGTTCGCATCGCCCGAGTAGGCTCCCGTCACCGCGTGCAGCCCGACGCCCAGCGTGGTGAGCGTGATCGCCGCCTGCCCGCCGGCGATCGCCACCGGCGCGCCGAGCGCCGTCGTGCCGTCGTGGAACTGCACCGTTCCCGTCGGCGAAGCGCCGCCCACCGTTGCGGTGAAGGTGACCGGCCCGCCGAAGGTAGACGGGTTGGCGCTCGAGCTCACCGAGACGCCGGCGGTGGCCGGGTTCACCGTCTGCGCGACCGGCCCGGAGGTTGCCATCGCCCAGCTCGCGTCGCCTTCGAAGCGCGCGGTGAGCGTGTACGCGCCGACAGGCAGCGACGGGACGACCAGCGTCGCGCTGGCGCCCGAACCGGACGGCGACAGCGCCGCGGTGCCGAGCGACGCCGCCCCGTTCAGGAACGTGACGATGCCCGTGGGCACCGGTCCGCCGGTGGTGACCACCGTCGCGGTCAGCGTGACCGGCGCGCCGAGCACGGAGGGATTGTTTCCGGAGGCCAGGAAAACTGCCGGCGCCGGCGCTGCGTTGGTCAGGTCGAACGCGACCGTGCCCGCGACGCCCGCGGTCGAAGCGACCACGACGAACGCGCCCGCGCCGCCCGCGGCGATGCCGCCGATCGCGGCGATGCCGTCCGCGCCCGTGCTCGCCTGCCCGCCATTCAACAGCAGCACGCTGGCGCCGGAGGCGGGCGCCGTGTAGATCACCGCACGCCCGGGGGCGGCGTTGCCGAACGCGTCACGCACTCGCGCGCGCAATGGCAGCGCGAGGGAGCTACCCACCGGGGTCGACTGGCCGGAGCCGCTCACCAGCTCGAGCGAGGCGGAAGCGGCCGCCAGCACGTCGAGAGGCTTCACGACGGTCGCCGCCTGGAACGCGCCGTCGCCGGCGTAGAACGCTTCGAAGGTCGTGGCCAGCGCTGCGACCGTCGTCTGTACCGTCGTGCATCGCGCGCGGTAGTTGCCGCCCGGCACCTCGGTCGAAAATCCGTATCCCCACGCGAGCCCCTGGCAACCCGGCACAGGAGTGCCACCGATGCGGAAATCGACGAAGCCCGCGGGCGCCGTCACGGTGTTCTGCCCGCCAGGCGCGAGCCACAACTCGAACGTGGCGGCTTCGCCCGCCACGAGGGTTGCCGGCCCCGTCACGAACGCCGTGGCCGAGGTCGCGTAAGGCACGACGTCGATCGTGAAGGGCGCGGTGGGCGGCAGGCTCGGCAACGCGGTGAGGGAAGTGGCGACCGCACGAAGCTGGACGCCGTTCTCGACGGTGCTCCACCGCAGCGCGAGCGTGCAGCGGCTGGGTTCGTTCGCCGGCCCGGATCCGTGCAGGTAGCAGGTCGTGGGGTAGAAGAACTCGATGTTTCCGGCGCCGCTCACCTTCTCCAGCGTCACCTCGTAGGTATTGCCCGCGCGAACCGGGTTCCCGGCCGCGTCGCGGGCCTCGATCTCCAACTCCGCGAAGAGCGGCTGCGGCAGCTGGTCGGTGGCGACGCCGCGCACCTTCACGCCGATGACCGCCGCGCTCGCCGCGAGGTCCGACACGTTCACCGTGACCTCGTTCGAGGTGGCGCTTGCGAAGTCGGGCGTGTCGGGCCCGTAGTACGCCGTAAGGGTGGCGGGCCCGGCGACGGGCAGCGCCTGCGCCGGGCAAGTCACCGTGACGACGAGGCCTTCGCCCGGCGGGAGGGGCTCGTAACAGGAGAGATGGTTGAAGAAGGCGACATTGCCCGTCGGGCGGCGCGTCACGCCCGTCACCGTGACCGTCGCCGTGAGGGGCTGGCCGAAGGCGCTGTCGGTCGGCGTGACGGAAAGCGTGACCGTCGGCGACTCGCGCAGGATTCCTTCCCGGCGCGTGAGGACGATGGCGCGGTCGTTCACCGTGAATGCGTGCACCGCCTTCCCATCGGGCAACGCGAGCGCGAGCCCCCCGCGGTCCTCGCTGCCGTCCTCGAAGTCCCGCGCCACGGACCAGTTGCCACCGCCCGGGTCGAGGCGACTCGCGAGCCCGTCAACGTATTCCACGGGGCTGGTGCCGTCGGGGGTGCGGGTGTTGTAAATCTCCTCGCCGCCGAAGAGCCAGCGGCCATCCGCCTGCACCGCCACGCCGCGCAGGCGACCTTCCCCGGAGGGCGTGGAGGAAGGCAGCTGGTACACCGGGAAGCTGTCCTGCATGCCCGCCTCGAGGTCCGAAAACCAGGCGAATGGGTAGTACGTGCCGGCGCTGGGCCCGGAGACCGTCCGGCGCATGTAGGCACCGACGGCCTTCAGCCTGCCGTCCGGCATCTCGGCGATCCCGAGCACTTCTTCCGCAGCGACGCCGGGGAAGCTGAATTCGCCCATGCGCCAGCCCGGGATGCCGCCCGCCGCGCCGAAGGACAGGTCGGGCGTCCCGTCCGCCGTGAGCACGAGCACCGAGGCCGCGCCCTGGGCGACGTTGACGTAGTAAATGCTGAAACCCGAGGACCCCGCGATGGCGATGCGGTCGCCCGAGATCACCGCCATCGTGCGCGCGACATCCGCCACGACGGAACCCGAGTCGACGAGACGCCGGCCGGCGCTCCCGAAGGTCGTGTCGATCGTGCCGTCGGTCGCGAGCCGGACGGCCGCGAAGTCCGTGCCCGACGAGCGCTCCGTCGTGCCGCCGAAGACGATCTTGCCGCTGGACTGGATACCCACGCCGACCGCCTCGTCGCTGGATGCGCCTTCGAAGCGCATCAGGTGCGTGCCGCCTCCGTTGAAAGCGGGATCGAGCGCGCCGGAGGCCGTCAGGCGCCCCATCAGGAACAGGCTTCCCGTCCCGTCGGTGGCGCGGCCGGCGAGGAGGATGCGGCCATCCGCCTGCACGGCGAGCGCGTTGATGGCATCGTCGCCGCCGAGGTTCCCCGTGAACCGCCCGCCGTCGCCGAAGGTCGTGTCGACGGTGCCGTCCGGGTTCAGCCGGTACACGAGCGAGTCGCAAACGTCTCCAGACTCGCGGCAGCCCGCCGCCAGCAGCTTGCCGTCCGCCTGCCGCGCGATGGCCCGGACGCGATGGCGCTCCTGCTTGCCGAGATCCAGGGCGGCCATGCCGGCCGTGCCGAAGCCCGCCAGCGCGACGCCCGGGGGGTCGACCTGGAAGGCGCGCAGGTCGCCGTCGCGCTCGCCCAGGACCGCCACGCCCCAGCTTCCGGCCGCGGCCGATTGCCAGCTCGCGTAGCCGCCGTCTCCCCCGCCGAAGCCCAGGTTGTTGTTGCCCAGGGTGCTGACGACCGTGCCTCCGTTGCCGTAGGCGGAGTCGGGCGCGCCGTCGAGAGTGAGGAGCGCGGCCGCGGCCTGGACTTGCAGCAGGGAATTGTTGCCGTCCACCTGGGCGATGAAACCGGCGAGCAGGATGCGGTTGGCGCTCGCGAAGATCGTCGGCGCCCTCACCGGCGAGCTGATGCTCCCCGCGCGGAATCCCGAGAGCAGCGCGCCGAAGCCGGTGGTGACGTCCTGGTCCGGTTCCCCCGTCGCGGTGTAGCGGATGAGCGTCGAGGCGTACTCGAAGACGTCGGTGTACTCCGCGAGCAGCTTCCCGTCGGGCTGCACCGCGACCTGGCGGATCGCCGCGTTCGCCGGCAGCACGAGCGAAGTGCCTGCGGGCAGCGTGGCGTCCACCGCGCCCGAGGCGGAGAGCCGGAAGATGCGGTTGCCCGTTCCATAGGCGATGCGCCCGTCGGCGTACAGCGCAAGGGCGGAGACGATTCCCGCGCCCGACGCGGTGACGCCGCCCGTGCCGAACCCCGTGTCGAGCGTTCCGTCCGCGTTCAGCCGGGCGACGAGCTGGGTCGTGCCGTCGGTGCCGCCGAGCACCAGCTTGCCGTCGGGCTGGATCGCGAGCCGCGAGAACGAGGAGGCCGGGTGACCCGCCGACGTCATGTCGAGTACCCGCCGCCCGCCAGTGCCGAACGCCGCATCGGGCTCGCCGTCGGCGCCCAGGCGATAGAGCACGGAGTGGGCGCCGGTGGAATCGCCCAGCACCAGGACCTGGTCGCTCGCCGTCGCCGCGGCCGCCTGCGTGACGAACGCCGTCACGAGGGCATCGCGCAGCACGGTGCGCCCGGAAGTACCGAAGGTCGCGTCCAGGGTGCCGTCCGCCGCGAGGCGCGCGACGACCGAGTCGTTGCCCACGACCACGAGCTTGCCGGTCGACTGCCGGACGATGGCGCGCGGCGTGTCGGGCAGGCCCGTCGCGTAGGGCTGCGGGATCACGACGATGCCGCCCTCGCCGAACATGGCGTCGAGATCGCCGCTCGCCGCGCCGGCGGACAAGGCCGCGACGGACGCGAGGAGAACGAGAAAGGGGGCGGCGAGGTGGCGCGCGATGCTCATGAATTCTCCCGACCCACGCGGGGCCATGACAGGTTCTTATTTGAAAACGGATTGCCGCCCGGGAACACGCCACGGCCGGCCACTCGCGGAGCCGGGCCGCGGAAATCGGCAGCGCCCGCGACGGTAGCGGAACGAGATGGCGTTGTCCAACCAGCAGCCGTCAGGCAAGCCGCGCGATCGCCTCCTCGCAGCGGAGCAGTGCGTCCTGCATCTCGCGCAAGTCCTCTTCCGGCATCACGCCCAGCTTCTCGGCGCGCACCTCGTCCGCGAACTTCAGCATCTCGCCGAGGAGCCCCCGCGCCTCGCGAAGCTGCGCGAGCTTCGCGTCCCGCCCAGCCTTTGTCGACTCGGCCGACGCCATGAGCGCGAGCGCGAGGTAGGCCTTGGCCTCCGCGATGTCGCTCCGAACGTCGCGGACGCGGAGGGTGTCCTTCGGCAGCCGGGCCGCGAGCACGAGCGCCTCGCGCCCGTGGCGGATGGCGCGCGCCGGGTCCCCGGCCAGCCTCGCGATGTGCGCGGCCTGCCCCAGCGCCTCGATGCGGTCGGTGGTCACCTCGACGTTTGCCGGGTCGCGTGCCATGAAGCCGGCGCTCATCTCGAGCGCCTCGGAGACGGCCCGGTCCGCTTCGCGGGCATCGCCCGCGAACGCAAGAGCGTTCGCGCGCCCGAGCACGTTTTCCATCAGGATCTTGGCGATCCGCGCGTCCAGCGGCTTGCCCTCGTGCATCGAGCGCAGCACCTGCTCGCCACGCCGGTAGTACTCGACTCCCCGGCGCGCGCTTTCCCTGGTGCGCTTGTTGCCCGTGAGGAGGTTGCCCGCGCGCTGGTACGTCGAGGCGAGGTTCTGCAGGACGGCCACGTCGCCCGGCTCCTCCTTCGCGAGCGCCTCGAGGATGGCGATCGCCTTCTCCATCACCGCCTCCACCTCGGGGCCCTGCCCGACCATGATCCCCGTGAGGCTCGCCTGCTCCGCCATGGCGCCGGCCGCGCGGGCGCGGTCGCGCGGCGTTGCGCCGGGAAGCGCCGCCGTGCGTTCGGCCAGCCGGACCGTCTCGGCGATCTCCGCCTGCCAGCGCGGGTCCGCCAGCAGCACGTAGCTCCTCGCGAGCACGTAGCTGACGGAGGTGTAGTCGCGCAGCAGCGCGATGTCCGTCGGCATCGCCGCGTCCAGCACCTCGTGCAGCCGCTTCGCCTTCTCGTAGTTGGCCACGGCGAGCGTCGGGCTGCCCTGGTTGGCGCCGCCCGGCTGGCCCTGGATGTTGCCGATGTTGCGATAGCCCGTCGCGAGCTCGCGCATGAGCTGCGGGTCGCCGCCCGCCTCGCCCACCAGCGCGTCGAGGTACTCGAGGGAGGTCCTGATGAGCATCTCGCGCGCCTTGAGCGAGCCCGGCAGGGTCTCGATCTCCGCGTGCACGTCGAAGATGAAGGCGTTGGCGAGCTTCCTCACGCTCGCGAAGTGCCGCTCGGCGCGCGCCCGCTCGGCCACCGCGATGCGCCGCTCCCGCTCCACCATCACGAGCCCGAAGGCCATGGTCGCGAGCACCGCCGCGGACATCCCGATCATGACCCGATGGCGCATCGCGAACCGACCCGCGAGGTAGCGCCAGGTGCCCGTGCGCGCGCGCACCGGCAGCCGCCCGAGGTGGCGGCGGATGTCCTCGTCGAACTGCTCGATGGAGGCGTAGCGCGCGGCCGGGTCGCGGCGCATCGCCTTCAGGACGATGGCGTCGATGTCCCCCGACACGAGGCGCGCGAGCTGCCGCGGGCTTTCGAGGCCGCACTGCCGCGCCGCGCCGGCGGTGAGCTCGAGCTTCGACGGGACGACCGTTTCCTCCTGCAGCAGCATCGAGTCGGTGAGCGCCTTGCCTTCCCGCGCCGCGCGGTAGGGAGACAGCCCCGTGACCAGTTCGTGCAGCACGACGCCCAGCGAGTAGATGTCGGTCGCCGTGGTGATGACCCCCGCGGCCACCTGCTCCGGCGCCGCGTAGCGGATCGTCATCACCCGCCCGCCCAGGCGAGTAAGGTCGGCCGCCTCGCCCGCCGCATCGCCCGGCTCCACCAGCTTTGCGATGCCGAAGTCGAGGAGCTTCACCTGCCCCGAGGCGTCGATGAGGATGTTGGCGGGCTTGATGTCGCGGTGCACGACGAGGTGCCGGTGGGCGTGGGCCACAGCCGCGAGGATCTGGCGGAACAGGCCGAGGCGCGCGCCCACGGTGAGGGAGCGCGACGTGACGTGCTCGGTGAGCGGCAGGCCCTCGACGTACTCCATGGCGAGCCAGGGTTGCCCGGACTCGCTCACGCCCGCGTCGTACAGGCGCGCGATGTTCGGGTGCTCAAGGCGCGCGAGGATGTCGCGCTCGCGGCGGAAGCGCTCCTGCCATTCGCCCGGGTGTTCGTGGACCACCGGCAGCTTGAGTGCCACCTCGCGCTCGAGGCGGCCGTCGGCCTGGCGGGCGAGCCACACTTCGCCCATGCCGCCGCGCCCGATGGGGCGCAGGAGCTCGAAGGGCCCGACGCGCTCGCCCGGCGCGCGGTTGCTGGCCCACGGGGGCGAGGGCGCGAGCCTGGGCACCGTTTCCATCTCCCCGGAGCGCTCGGCGCGTTCGTGCGCCTCGAGCATCCGGCGCACGAACGGCGCCGCGTCGGGCTGCGTGGCCTCCAGTTCCGCGAGCCACGCCTCGCGCGCCGGCGGCGCCTTCTCGAGGGCCGCGGAGAAAAGCGGCCCGACCTGCTGCCAGAGCTCGCGGGAGAGCTTCACGGGGTGCGCGGAGGTAGCCATTGACCGTGCAAACGGATTACCCGGGCAAAAGGCGCCACGGGTGTCGCGATCAGCCGTCCAGCAGGGTGAGGAGCAGCGCCCGGGCCTTCTGCCACTCCCGCGACACGGTGCGCACCGATACGTCGAGGGCGTCGGCAATCTCATCCTCGGTCATCCCGCCGAAGAAGCGCATTTCCACCAGGCGGGCCAGCGGCGCGTCGAGCTTCGCGAGGTCATCCAGCGCGTCGTTCACGGCCTCGATGTCCGCCGACGGCGGGATGCCCTCGCCGGCCGCCGTGTCGAGCGTGACGATGTCGGCGTCGCCACCGCGGCGCAGCGCGCGGTGCTCGCGCACCACGTCGACCACGATGCTGCGCAGCACGCGCGAGGCGTAGGCGAGGAAATGCGGCCGGTCGGCGAACTGGCGGTCCGGGCCCGCGGCGAGCTTGACGTAGCTGTCGTGGACCAGGGCCGTGGTCTGCAGCTGGCCGTGCAGGCCGCTGCCGCGCAGGCGCGCGTGGGCGATCTTCTTGAGCTCCGGGTAGAAATCCCGGAAGGCGCGGTCCAGCGCGGCACTGTCGCCGCCGTCGATGCGCAGGAACGCGTCGGCGATTTCGGTCATCGGCAGGCAGGCGGCGTGGACATGAACCGACGGTAGCGGAACGCCGGAACCTTGTCCAACCGCCACGTCCGACGCGCCCCCAGCCCCTCATCCCCGGCCCTTCTCCCAAGGGAGAAGGGAGCGCTTCTCTCCCTCATCCCCAGCCCTTCT
>JAABQW010000024.1 GCA_011391275.1 Betaproteobacteria bacterium | reverse complement strand
TCGTTCCTCTTCTCGGGGCCCACGGGCGTGGGCAAGACCGAGGTGGCGCGCCAGCTCGCCTTCATCATGGGCGTGGAGCTCATCCGCTTCGACATGTCGGAGTACATGGAGCGCCACGCCGTGGCGCGGCTCATCGGCGCGCCCCCGGGCTACGTGGGCTACGAGGAGGGCGGCCACCTCACGGAGGCCGTGCGCCGCAAGCCCTACTCGGTGATCCTCCTCGACGAGGTCGAGAAGGCGCACCCGGACGTCTTCAACGTGCTGCTGCAGGTGCTCGACGACGGGCGCATGACCGACGGCCAGGGCCGTACGGTGGACTTCAAGAACACGGTGATCGTGATGACCTCGAACCTCGGCAGCCAGATGATCCAGCAGATGTCGGGCAGCGACTACGAGGTGGTGAAACTCGCGGTCATGGGCGAGGTGAAGGCGAACTTCCGCCCCGAGTTCGTGAACCGCATCGACGAGATCGTCGTCTTCCACGCCCTGGCCGAGGAGCACATCAGGGACATCGCGAGGATCCAGCTGCGCTACCTCACCGAGCGCCTGGCGAAGCTCGAGATGGGCCTGGAGGTAACCGAGGCGGCGCTCGCGCACCTCGCCTCGGCGGGCTTCGACCCGGTCTACGGCGCGCGTCCGCTCAAGCGGTCCATCCAGCAGTCGATCGAGAACCCGCTGGCGAAGGAGATCCTCGAGGGACGCTTCGCCGCGAAGGACACGATCCGCGTCGACTTCGGCAAGTCGGGCATCGTCTTCGCGAAGGCGGCGACCCGGGCGGCGAAGGCGGCCTGACCGCGGCAATTCGCCGCAGGCGCTGAGGCACCGCCACAGGGACAGGCCGGACCGCCTTTCGACGGCCCGGCCTGCGCGCGGCAACTACCGGGCGTGGCTCAGCGCCATTGGCGCTCGGGCTGCCGGTCGCGCCTTCCATCGTGTCGCCCGTCGACGACGACCGTCGCGTATGCGGGATGGCGCGGTGCGTACCGGTGCACGGCGACCGGTTGCGTGTACACCACGACCGGCCGCGGTGCGTAGCGGACGGGCGCCACGCGGTAGTAGGGCCGCGGCGCGTAGTACACCGGCGCGGGCGAGTAATAGGCGGTCGGCCCGTAGTAGCCCGGCGCGTAATATCCGTGCGAGTTTGCCGCGATGCTGGCGCCGGCTACCACGCCCAGCACGCCGCCCACGATGGCGCCGTCGCGGCCGTCCAGCCCGTGGCCGATGGCGGCACCGATGGTGCCGCCCAGCAGGGCGCCCAGGGCCGGATCGCCCGCGGTGGCGTCGGTGGGAACCAGTGCGGCGGTCGTGGCAATGGCGATGGCGGCGGTCGCGAAGGATTTTTTCAGCATGTTCGTCTCCTGTCCTGGTTCTTGTTGACGGCCGGGAAGGGGTCCCGTCCGGCAGCGCCGCTTCAGTGGCGCCTGTCCGGATCAACGGCCGGCCCGGCCCACGGGAGGACACGCTTACAAAGCGTTACACGCCGGCCGGTGTCAGAATGCGGCCCTCCCTACCCCGTTCGATCGCAGCGATGGCCGCACCCCGAGAGACCCATTACGACGTGCTGGGCGTCGCCGCGGACGCCACGCCCGGCGAAATCGCACGCGCCTACGAGAAGCTCGCCAGGCAGTTCGAGATGGACGCCACGCCGCCCGACCCGCGTCGCGAGGCGCGCATCCGCGAAGCCTACGACGTGCTCTTCGACACGGCCCGGCGGGAGGAGTACGACCACGCGCTCCCCGCGAAGGCGCCGCCGCCGCGCCGGGGCAGGGCGGTGGCCGGCGCGGCCGTGGTGGCGGTGCTGGGCCTGGGTGCGTACTTCCTGTTCGGCCGCGACAAGCCGCAGGAATTCGCGGGCACGCCGGGCCCGCAGTTCCGGGCCGAACTCGCCCGCTCCGTCGGGCGCGTGGAGGCGATCGACGTGACCGGCAAGTCGGTGACCACGGGCATCGCCTTCACGATCGATACCGGCATCATGGCGACCACCTGCGAGGGCATCGCACCCGGCACGCAGATCATGGTGCTGATCGGGACGCGGCCGGCGCCGGCGCGCATCGCGATGGTCGACGAGGCCATGGGCCTGTGCAAGCTCGCGGTGGAGGGCGCCGGCAGTTGGCCCCTCGCTACCGGCGGCCCGGCGCTGCGCGCCGGCGACCGCGTGTTCGCGGCCGGCTTGACCGCGGCCGGCGAAGTGGAACTCGTGGAGGGGACGGTCAAGCGCGTGGCCCCCGAAGGCGCAAGGCGGATCGTCGAGGTGAGCATCGCCGTCGCGCCGGGCACCGGGGGGCGGCCGCTCCTCGATACCAGCGGCCGCGTCGTGGCGGCGGCGCTGCCGCCGCAGCCCGGCGGCGCGGCGCGCCACGTCGAGATCCCGGCGACCTGGGCCGAGACCCGACGATCGACGGCTGCCCCCGCGGAGGATTCGCAAGCCCCGTCCGGGGTGGCGAAGGAAGCGGCGGGGCCGTTGCCCCCGGCCGACCCCATCCAGCGCCGCGCCGAGGAAATCGCCCCGAAGCTCAGGCCGCCCCCGTCGGTTCCCGACGACATCTGAAACACGACTTGGCGGCAATTGTGGGTCCCGCGCACTGTTTTCCTTCGGTGCACATGCGTAGAATCGGGCTCCAGTACAGTTAACGCGGATCAGTCCCCATCGTGACGCCAGTTCCCGGAATCCGGGCCCACCCGCTGCCGATCGACATCCTCGAGAATCTCGGCCCCGGGGCCGCGCAGCTCGGCCGGCGCGAGCTCGCCGGTGCCCTGGCTCCGCTGGTCGAAGGGCTCCGGGAACCGCTCCCGGAGCCGGAACGTGCCGCGGCGGGCGAGGCGGTCATGGCGTTCTGCCGCCGCCTCTACGGCGGCGGCCGCTCCGGCGATGCGCTGCCGCTCGGCGCGGCGCTGCTCGCCCAGGCCATCGCTTCCCACGATCCCGTGCTCGAACGCTGCGCCGCCGGGGTCTGCGGCCTGCTCGCCTCGGACACGATGGACATCGTGAGCGCCGTCGACTACCAGCTGCGGGCGCTCAAGCTGGCCCAGCGTGAGGCGAGCCCCGTCGGCCTCGCCGGCGTCTGGAACAACATCGGCCTCGCCTTCACGGTGGCCGGGAACTACGACCTCTCGACGCGCTGCTTCCGCCGGGCGATCGCCACCGTCGCCGCGGAACCCGGGCCGGTCCACGTTCGCTACACCGCCGCCTCCAACCTGGCCAACGGCCTCTTCCACCTGGGCGAGCTGGAGGAGGGCCTGCACTTCGGCGAGCTCGCGCTGCAGGCGGCCCAGCCCGGCTACGCGACCAAGGATCCCCACCTCGCCATCCTCCTGAGGCGCAACATCATCTGGCTGCTCGTGGCATCCGAGCGCGTCGCGGAGGCGAAGGTGCATGCCGACGAGATCGCCGCGCTGGCGCGGCTCACGACCGCCACGCGCTCGCTCATCGCGGCCGCGACCGGCCGCGCGAGCTACGAGGTCGCCACGGGGCAGGCGGACATCGCGCTCACCCGGCTGGAGGACGCGCTTGCGCGTGCCCGAAGCGTTCCCGCCGCGTTGCGCGACACCCTGGCCTGCGCCGTCCGCGCCGAGGAGGCGGCCGGCAATGCGGAGCGCGCGCTGCTGCGCCTGCAGGAGCTGCGCGATCACGTCTATCGCGTCGCGATCGAGCGGGCGCGCGACCACGTGGAGCTTGCCGGCCTCTTCGAGGCGCCCGGCCGCGGCGTGGACCCGCAGCAGGAGCAGGCGCGCGCGCGCCTCGTGCCGCGACTGCGGGCCCCGGGCGAGCCGGATGAATGGAAGGCCTACCAGCGCCTCGGCGTGGCCGCCGTGCTGCGCATGGACAGCACCGGGTGGCACGGCATCCGGGTGGGCGCGCTCACCAAGGCGCTCGCCCTCGCGCACGGGATCGCGCCGCTGCAGGCGCTCGAGATCGGCCTGGCCGCCGAGCTGCACGACATCGGGCTCGTCACGGTGCCGGAGGCCATCCTCGCCAAGAAAGGCGAGCTGAACGACGCCGAGCGCTCCCTCATCGAGCGGCACACGGACGCCGGCGCGGAGATCCTGCGCAACGACGACCACCCGCGCATCCTCCTCGCGCGCGAGATCGCCAGGTACCACCATGCCCGCTGGGACGGCACGGGTTACCCCGAGCGCGTCGGCGGCCGGTTCATTCCCTTGCCGGCGCGCATGTGCGCGGTGGCGGACGCCTACGACTCGATGGTCTGCGGGCTGGACGGCCGGCCGGCGATGTCGATGAACGACGCGCTGGATGAACTCCGGCGCGAGGCAGGCAGGCAGTTCGACCCGGAGCTCGTGGACCGCTTCGGGGCGATGATCCGCGACGAGACGGCCGACCTCGGCGTCGACCCCGGCAGCGTCACCGGGCTGGAGCGCTTCCAGGAACTCGTCGTTTCCCTCCACGAAGACAGGGGATTCATCTGATGAAAAGCACGGAAATCAACGACCGCGACCGGCAGATGCTCGAGCTGCTCGCGCAAGGTGCCTCCAACCGGTCCATCGCGGAGAGCCTCGGCTACCGGGAGGGCACCATGCGGGTGTACCTCCACGGCCTGTACAAGAAGCTGGGCGTGGGCAACAAGACGAGCGCGGTGATCTGGTACTTCGACCGCCTCAAGGAGGAGGGCGTGCCCTCCACCGCGCTGCCGGCGCCGGGCGAGGGCATGCCGGCGGAGGAGACGTTCGGCGACATCGCGCTGCGGCTCGACCTGCAGGCCGCGCTGGGCGCGATGGGCATGTTCCTCGGCGCCTACGGCCGGGTCTGGGAGGTCGCCAACCGCCTGAAGGGCGCGGAAGCGGATCCGAAGGCGGACCGCCGCCGGCAGCAGGCTCGCCTGCTGTGGGAGGCCATGCTCAAGGGCGACTTCGCCTACGCGAAGCGCCTCTACGACGAGGACCAGGTCCCCCGGGTGCTCGTCGACTCGCCGCCCGACTGCGTGCTGCTCGCGTGCATGCTGCGCATCGGCGGTTACACGCGCGCGGCCGATCGCGTGACCGCGCAGATCGTGCGGCGCAAGAAGGGACGCCCCGGCCTTTCGGCCAAGGACATCGCGCTCGCCGTCGCGGTTCGCGACGCGATCGACACCCGCAACGAGGCCGGGCTCGTGGCGCTGCACCGCCTGGCGATGGAGAGCCCGTCGAAGCCGTTTCCGCGGCACGCCGCGATGGCCGCGCTTTTCTGGGCCTACCGCGCGCTCAAGGACCGCGATCGCGCGCGGGCGACGGCGAACGCCATCCTCGCCGAGGCGGAGTCGGTCCGCCAGCAGCTGCATGCCATGGGGGAGCGCCCGCTCTATCGCGAGGCGACGCTACCGTTGCCGGGTTCGCCGGGGGCCAAGGCGCCTGCGGCGCGCGCGGGCCGGATCACGACCCGGCGCGCCGTGGCGGCTACCCATTCGTAGTCGGCCACTCCGCGCCGGCTTCGCCGCCGCCGGCCAGCAGCAGCTCCCAGTCGTCGAGGGTGCGGACTGCCGCTTCCGGGCCTTCGCGGCCGGCGTTGGGGGAGGAGGCTTGCGTGGCTTGTTCGCGGCTTTGCGCGCCGGCGGTCCTGATGGCATCCATCTGGATTCCTTTCTGTAGGTATGGTCGGATGTGCGGGAGCCGTGACGGCGCTCCCGCCGCTAGTAGTACAGATGTTATTCGCTGCTTGTCAATGCAATAACTGAGGGGCCCGCGCCCGCCCGGCGGCAGGCCGTCAATCCGGCAAGGGTTCCCTCGCGCTCTTCGCCGATCCCGGCGGGCGCGCGTTGGGCAGGTGGAGGTCCGCCGCGCCCGGGGCCGGCGTCAGGTGTCGGTGGGGGTTTCCACCGTGAGCGAGCCGCTCTCCAGCGCCCTTTCGGCCAGTGCCTTCAGCCGCGCGTCCTGGTTCCTCTCGAGGGCGCGCAACGCGCGCCGCGTGCGGCGCATGGCCATCGCGACGAAGATTCGCGCATTGTCGAGGTCGGCCACGGCCGACTCGGGGCCGCCCGCGCGGCCGATGGCCCAGGTCGCGCGCGACAGGGTGGCCGTGGAGAGGTAGATGTCGATGGCGGCGCCGGCGAGGCGCTCCTGGTGGAACTGGCGCTCGATCACGTCCTTGCCGTGCTCGATGAGGAGTTTCTGCGAGGCGACGGCCAGGTCGTGCACGGCCTTGCAGACCATCGCGGCCTCCTCGGCGAGCGCTGGGTGCACGCGGGAGAACTCGGGCCGCACCAGCGTGCGCTTCACGCGGCCGCCGATGTAGGAACCGATCGCCCCCAGCGAATGCAGCGGGTCGCGGAACGCCTTGCCCAGCGCCTTCAGCTGCTCGCCGGGCTGCTGCAGGCCCGAGAGGGCGATAAGGGCGCGCAGGACCTCGTTGGTGCCCTCGAAGATGAGCATGATGCGCGAGTCGCGCACCGCCTGCTCGAAGGGGTACTCCTTCGAGTAGCCGAGCCCGCCGGCCACCTGCTGCGCCTCCAGGGCGGCGCGCAGCGCGAGTTCGGAAGCGAACACCTTGCAGGCCGCGGTCTCCAGCGAGAAGTCGATGCCGCCGCGGTCGACCATCGACGCGCAGGTCATCCAGCCGGCGTCGGCCGCGTAGCATTCGGCCGCCGCCACCGCGAACTTCCTCTGGATCATCTCGAAGGAGCCGATGGGCCGCCCGAACTGCCGGCGCTCCTTGGCGTAGGCGAGCGCCAGGTCCAGGATGCGGCGCGTGCCGCGGGACGAGCCCGCCGAGAGCCCGAGCCGGCCGGAGTTGAGGATCTCGAGGGCGATGCGGAAGCCCGCGCCGACTTCCCCCAGCCGGTCTTCGGCGGGCACGCGCACCTCGTGGAAGGAGATGGTGCGCGTGTCGCTCGCCTTGATGCCCATCTTCTCCTCGAGCTTGCCGAGGGTGACGCCCGGCGCGCGGGCGTCCACGATGAAGGCGGTGACGCGGCTCTTCGCCTTGCCCTCCACCTCCACGGGCACCTTGGCGAACACCGTGAGGACGCCGGCGAAGCCCGCGTTGGAGATCCAGATCTTCTCGCCGTCGAGCACGTAGTGGGTGCCGTCCGCGGAAGGCACGGCGGTCGCGCGCATGGCCTGCGCGTCCGACCCGGAGCCCGCCTCCGTGAGGCAGAAGGCGGCGATGCGCTCGCCGCTCGCGCACTGCGGGAGCCAGCGGCGCTTCTGGTCCTCGGTGCCGAAGAGCGTGATGCCCTTGCAGCCGATGGACTGGTGCGCGCCGAAGTAGACGGCGAGCGCGGCGTCGGTCACGCCCACCTCCCCGAAGACCCGGCTGAAGAGGAGCGCGGAGGCGCCGAAGCCGCCGTATTCCGGGGCGATGTTGAGCCCCATCATCCCGAGCGAGGCCATGCCCTCGCGCACGCCGTCGCCGAAGCGCCCCTCGCGGTCGTGGCGGACGCTGTCCACCGTGTCGGCGGACCACGCGCGGAAGGACTCGAGGATCGCGCCGAGGCTTTCCTTCTCGTCCGCGGACAGTTCGGGGAAGGGGAAGACGAGCTCTTCGCGAAGCTCGCCCAGGAAGACCCCCCGCGTGAACGAGGGGTTGTGTTCCGGATCTGCGAGGTGGGAAGTCACGGCTGATGAGTCCCGCGCGTTGGGCGCGGGCCACGCTTCACTCTAGCGCGAATTGCCGGCCGTTGCAGGCCGCCCGGGCGATTCGCGGATAAACTTCGCGCTTCGCCTTCCGGAGCCCGCACATGTCCCGCCACATCGTTGCCGCCGCCGTTCTTGCCGCTGCCTTCGCATTTCCTGCCGGCGCGGCGCAGGAGCCCGGCCCCGATCCCGTCCTGCATGCGCTCTTCGAGCGCGAGTTCCGCCGCTCGCAGGAGGAGTTCCCGGAGTTCGCGACGATGCGCGGCAACCACGCCTTCAACGACCGCCTGCACGACAAGTCGCCGCAGGCCATCGCCCGGCGCAAGGCGCACGTGAAGGCGGTGCTCGCCGAGCTCGACGGCTTCGACGCCGCGAAGCTGTCCGCCCAGGACCGGCTGTCGCTCGGGATGATGCGCGAGAACCTCCGGCGCGCCGACGCGATGAACGCCCTCTACGGCGACCTGCCCTTCGGCGCCGGCATGGGCGAGGGCTGGCTGCAGGTCTCGCCCATGTTCGGCCCGCAGGCGCTGCTCGCCATGCTGGCGCGCTCCACGCCCTTCCGCGACGCGCGCGACTACGAGAACTACCTCAAGCGCCTGGGCGCGGTGCCGCGCGTGCTCGGGGAGGCGACGGCCCTGATGGAGGTGGGCATGAAGTCCGGCTGGCTGCCGCCGCGCGCCGCCATGTCGAAGGTGTCGGGGCAGCTCGCCGCCTTCTCGCAAGGCGACCCCGCGGCGTCGCCCCTCTACGCGCCCTTCCGGCAGTTCCCGCCGGGACTCCCCGCCGGGGAGCAGGCCCGCCTCGCCGAAGCCGGGAAGCAGGCCGTGGCGCGAAGCGTGCAGCCTGCCTTCGCGGCGCTGCGACGTTTCGTCGACGAAAAGTACCTTCCCGCCTGCCGCGAGGACCTGGCCGCCTCGAAGCTGCCGGCGGGCATGGCCTACTACCAGAAGCTGGTGCGGGACATGACGACCACCGAGCTCACCGCGAAGGAGATCCACGAGATCGG
>JAABQW010000023.1 GCA_011391275.1 Betaproteobacteria bacterium | reverse complement strand
TGCCGCTGGCCATAAGGGACGCCCCGGCGCTCGCGAAGGCCGCGGCGGGGCTCGAGCGAGTCTGGGGCGGCATCGACCTGGTGGTGGTGATGGCCGGCGAGTACAAGCCGATGCGCGCCTGGGAGCTGGACGTCGCCACGGCGCGCTCGATGGTGGAGGTGAATCTCGTCGGCCCGTACAACGTGCTGGCCGCCGTCCTCCCGGCGCTCCTCGCGCAGGGCAGCGGGACGATCGCGCTCGTCTCCTCCGTCGCGGGCTACCGCGGGCTTCCGAAGAGCCTCGTCTACGGGCCGACCAAGGCGGCGGTGATCAACCTCGCCGAGACGCTCTACCTCGACCTGCAGCCGAAGGGCATCGGCGTGTGCGTGGTGAACCCCGGCTTCGTGAGGACGCCCATGACGGCGCAGAACGACTTCACGATGCCCGCGCTCATCGAGCCGGCGGAGGCCGCGGCCGAGATCGTGAAGGGGCTGGAGAAGGGCGAGTTCGAGATCCACTTCCCGAAACGCTTCACGCGCTTCCTGAAGCTTTTGCGGGTACTGCCCTACAGCCGTTACTTCCCCGCGGTGCGCAAGGCGACCGGGCTGTGAGCGCCGAAGCGCTGGCCGGCCTCAAGGCATTCTGGGAGGGCCTCACGCCGGAGCGCCTCGCGGCCATCGACGCGGTCTACGCGCCCGAGGCGTACTTCCGCGACCCGTTCAACGAGGTGCGCGGCATCGCGGAGCTGCGCCGCATCTTCGGCCACATGTACGACACGCTCGAGGAGCCGCGCTTCGCGATCGCCGAGACGATCCTCGAGGGCGACCGCGCCGTCCTCATCTGGGACTTCGACTTCCGGATCAAGGCCTGGCAGCCCGGCGTCACGCGCCGCATCCACGGTCTCTCGGTGGTCCGCTTCGGCCCGGACGGGCGCGTGACCTGGCACCGCGACTACTGGGACGCCGCCGGCGAGCTCTATGCGCAGCTGCCGGTGGTGGGGCCGCTCATGCGCTTCCTCGCGAGGAGGATGGCCTAGCGGCGCGCCTCGTCGCGTGCGTCAGGCACGCGGATGCGCTACGCTCCTCACCGGCCGGCGTCCGCCGGAATCCCGTGGAGGAAACACATGAAAGTGACCGTGCCGCGCGTGATCGCGCCGATCGTCGTGCTGCTGGCGCTCGCCGGCTGCGCCGCCGCTCCCCAGCAAGCCACGCAAGCCCGGGCGAGCGGCCCCCCCGAATCGATGCTTTGGGTCGGCAACAGCTTCTTCTACTACAACAACAGCATGCACGGGCACGTGCGCGGGCTCGTGACCGGCGGCGGCAAGTCCGTCAAGCACCGCAGTGTCTCGGTGACCATCAGCGGCTCGGGCATCGACTGGCACGACATGGAGAGCTACCTGGGCGATCGCATCGGCAAGTATTCGTTCGTGGCGAACAACCAGATCAAGTTCAACCCGCCGGGCCGGCAGTTCGACGCGGTGATGTTCATGGACTGCAGCCAGTGCCCCGTCCACCCGCAGCTCGGCAGCGTCTTTCACGAGTACGCGAAGAAGCACTCGGAGACGATCCGCGCCTACGGCGCGCGACCGGTCCTGTTCATGTCCTGGGCCTACAAGGACAAGCCGGAGATGACGCAGCAGCTCGCGGAGCAGTACACGAAGGCGGGCAAGGCCAACGACGCCCAGGTGGTGCCGGCGGGCCTCGCCTTCGCGAAGAGCATCCAGCGCCGGCCCGACCTCGAGCTCTACGCGCCCGACAAGCGCCACCCCAGTCTCGCGGGCACCTACCTGGCGGCGTGCACCGTATACGGCGCGCTGCTGGGCAAATCGCCGGTCGGCAACACGTACACCGCGGGCCTGCCCAAGGATGTCGCGGCGCACCTGCAGGCCGCAGCCTGGGACGCAGTCGGGGAATACCGCGGCGGAAAATAGCGCCGGAGCGATTCAAGTGTCGGGTGAAAAGGGGATCCGGCCCCTTTTTGTCCCACCCCTTGCTTCGGGGGTAAAGCCCTCCCCTGCGGGCCGCTACGCGAGCTCTTGTGCGGGGGGCGACCCGGCAAGAACGTAAAGCCGCCCCCCCGCCGGCACCCCGCGCTCGGCGCGGATGATCTCCGGGGAATCGTGCGTGACGACGAGCCCCCGGCCGGCGGCGAGCGCACGGACGTAGGCGTCCGCATGGGAATAGCGGCTGGTCGAATCGAGCCGGAAGCCCTCGCCCGGGCCGCCGCCCTCGACGGAAAAGGCGAAGCGCCCGCCGGGGGCGAGCACCCGCGCCGCTTGCGCGAACACGCCGCCGAGGTCGCCCACGTAGACGAACACGTCGGCGGCGACGACGAGGTCCGCGCTCGCCGCCGTGCGCGAGTCGAGGAAAGCCGAGAGCTCCGCCGCCTCCACGGCCTCGTAGAGCCGGCGCGCGCGCGCCTTCTCCACCATGCGCGGCGACAGGTCCGCGCCGAGCATCGACTCGTAGCGCCCGCGCAGCGCGTCGGCCACGAGGCCCGTGCCGCACCCGAGGTCCAGAACGCGGCGGGGACGGGGGCGGGCATCGAGCCAGCCGCCGAGCACCTGCGCGATGCGGGAGGGGATCCGGTATCCGAGCTTTTCCACGAGGTGCTCGTCGAACCCGGGCGCCATCTCGTCGAAGAGCGCTGCCACGAACGCGTCCGGCGGGCGCGCAGGCCGGGCGCCGGCCGCGACGTCGCGCGCGAAGCGCAGGACCGCGTCCCCTGGCCGGGCGGCCACCGCGGCCTCCAGGTGCGGCAGGGCCTCCGGCGCGCGCCCCAGCGCGAGCAGCGCGCGGCCCAGGTTCTCGCGCGCCTCTACGAACGACGGGTCGATCTCGAGGGCCCGCGCGAAGCGCGCCGCGGCCTCCCCCGTGCGCCCCATCTTCAGGAGGGCATTGCCGAGGTTGTTCCACGGCGGCGCGAAGCCCGGCGCGGCGGCGGTCGCGCGCATGAGCGCTTCGAGCGCCTCGGCCACGCGGTTGTGCGCGAGCAGGAGGTTGGCGAGGTTGTTGAGGGCCTGGACGAGATCGGGCTTGAGCGCGATGGCGCGCCGGTAGGCGCGCTCGGCCTCCTGGTCGCGCCCCTGGGCATGCAGCGCGACCGCGAGGTTGAACTGCGCCGCGACGTGCGCGGGATCGGCCTCGCAGGCCCCCGCGTAGGAGGCCGCGGCCTCCGCGAGGCGGCCCTGCTTGTGGAAGGCGACCCCTTCGGCGAAGAGTCGCTCGGCCGGGGAGCTTCCCAAGGCGCTACTTGTTGACCTCGACGTACTCGAAGACCTTGACCACGCGCGACACGCCGGAGGTTGAGCGGGCGATCTCCACGGCCGCCTCGCCCTCGGCCGCGGTGACGATGCCCATCAGGAACACGGCGCCGGCCTCCGTGACGACCTTCACGTGGTTGGTGGAGAACTTGCCGTTGCCGACCATTCGCGTCTTCACGTTGGAGGTGATCAGGGAGTCGTTGCCGCGGGAGGTCATCGACGAACTGCCGGCCACGACGAGCTCGTTCACCACGTCCTTCACTTCCGGCATGGCCCTCACGGCGTTCTCGATGGCCTTCTTCATTTCCTCGGTCGGCGCCTCGCCGGTGAGGAGCACCTTGCGGTTGAAGCTCGTCCCGTTCACGTGGGCGGCCTTGTAGTCGCTGTTCACGCGCGCGACGACCTTCCACTCGATGCTCTCGTCCTCGACGTAGACGCCGGTGGTGCGGCGGTCCTCGACCATCAGGGCCATGGTGCCCGCCCCGACGGCGGCGGCGGTGACGCAGCCCTGCAGGGCGGGAAGGGCCGCGAGCAGCGCGGCGGCGGCGAGGAGTCTGCGGTTCATGGGGCTTCTCCGTGGAGGACGTTGTCGATCGTGTCGCACAGGCAGTGCAGGGCGAGGATGTGCACTTCCTGGATGCGCATGGTGCGCTTGTGCGCGACGTTGAGGTGGTGGTCGGCGGGGCCGAGCATCTTCGCCATCTCGCCGCCGTCGCGCCCGGTGAGCGCGATGACGGCCATGCCCCGCGCCCGGGCGGCCTTCATCGCCTCGATCACGTTGCGCGAGTTGCCCGAGGTGGACAGGGCGAGGAGCACGTCGCCCTCGCGGCCCAGTGCCTCGACCTGTTTGGAGAACACGAGGTCGTAGGAATAGTCGTTCGCGATGGCGGTGAGCGCGGAAGTGTCGACGGTGAGGGCGATCGCGGGCAGCCCCGGGCGCTCGCGCTCGAACCGGCCGACGAGCTCGGCCGAGAAGTGCTGGCAGTCGCCTGCGGAGCCGCCGTTGCCGCAGGCGAGCACCTTGTTGCCGCGCCGGAGCGCTTCGCCCAGGGAGACGCCCGCGCGGGCGATGGCGGGAGCGAGGGATTCGGCCATGCGCTGCTTGAGCGCGATGGCATCCTCGAAGTGGCTGCGAACGTGGGCGACGTGGTCCATGGAAGGGGCTTCGTGCTTCAGGGGTTGGGATTGTATGCCTGGGAGAGGTCGAAGGCGCCGCGAATCCACGCGGGCGCGCCCTGCGGCCCCTGGATCGTAAGGACATCGAATCGGCACGGGGGTTCCGCCCGCAGCCGCGCGAGGTAGTGTCGTGCGGCGGCGACGATCCGCCGCTGCTTGCGGAAATCGACGCTCGCGGCCGCGCCTCCATACGCGCTCCACGACCGCGCCCTCACCTCCACGAACACGAGCGCGGGCCCGTCGCGCGCGACGATGTCCACCTCGCCCAGGCGCGTGCGGTAGTTGCGCGCGACGATCTCGAGCCCGCGGTCCGCGAGGAAGCGCGCGGCGAGTTCCTCCGCCTCCTCGCCGCGGCGGCGGGCGGAGAGGCGGGCGTCGGGGCTCACGGCGCGGTCTGCAGCGCGACGGCGCGGCCGGCGTCGAACGCGGCGGGGACGAGGGTGCGCGTGAAGTGCCGCTCGGCGTCCACCCCGATGCGCCCGGTCACGCCGTCCAGCGCGAGCGCCCCGGGCCGGGCCTGCAGCAGCAGGCCGCTCAGGCGGTAGGCGTCGATGCCGAGGGCGTAGAGGCGCTCCTGCTCCACGGACATCGGGGAACCGGGGGCGGGGTAGACCATGACGGCGGGGTGGTCGGGCTGCACGAACCAGGGCATGTCCACATAACGCACACCCTCCAGGTCCACGTTGACCGTGTTGTCGGCGCGCGGGTCGACGCCCAGCGAGGTGGTGTAGATCGGCAGCGTGCCCGAGATGTACGGGCGCACCGCGAGCGTGGTCGCCTGGTCGAGGGCGAGGAACACCATGTCGCCGCGCAGGGAGGCGATCATCTCCTTTACCGCGGGCGCTTCCTCGAGGCGCCCGGCGAACACGACGCGGCGGGCCTCACCCGCGGCACGGGTCCACTCCCGCTCGAAGGCCTCGGCCACGCGGCGCGACAGCGCCGAGGGCGAGGCGATGACGATCGCGGCGCGCCACCCGTCGCTGGTCGCCATGAGTGCCGCCTGGCGCGCCTCCTGCTCCGCGCCGAGCGAGATCGAGTACATCTTCGCGGGCATCGGCGCGTCCTGGGTCTGGTTGAGGACAAGCGTCGGCTGCCGCGGGCAGTCGCTGCGCGCGAGCCCCGTGGCGCCGTCGCGCGTGAGGCCGGCGACCACGAGGACCGCGCCCTCTTCCTGGGCCTTGCGGCAGAGCTCCACGGCCGCCGGCCCGTCGTCGACGGCGGCATAGACGCGAACGGGCAGGGCGCCCGACCCCGCCACCTTGCCGGCCGCGAGGAACCCCTGGCGCAATGCGTCGGCCACCCGGCCGAGGATGGGCGAGGAGAGGGGCAGGATGAGGGCCACGTGCGGCATGGGACCGGCGGGGATGGGCTGTCGCGCGGGGGAGGCGGGGGAGGCCGGCGCGGCCGGTCCAGGCACGGGCATCGTGGCAGGGTCCCGCAGCGGCGTGACGACCGTGGTGGGCGCGAACCCGGGCTGCGAGGTTGTCTCGGGAGGCGGGTCGGCCGAGAATGCCGGCGGAGCCGCCATCAGGGCGGCGAGGAGAATCGCGTTGAAGCGCGCGGGAAGCGAGGGCAAGAGCGGCGACTCCGGTTCGCCGGTGCCTGCGGGGCAGGCGCCGACGTTGCCAGTGGGATTATATGTGGTGGCCACGCCCATCGGGAATCTCGGCGACATCACGGCCCGCGCACGCGCGACGCTCGCGGCGTGCGACGTCGTGGCGGCCGAGGACACGCGCGTGGCGAAGTCGCTGCTCGCGCACCTGGGCATCGGCGCGCGCGTGATCGCGCTGCACGAGCACAACGAGCGCTCGGCCGCCGAGGGCATCGTGGCGCTGCTGCGCGAGGGCAGGTCGGTGGCGCTCACGAGCGACGCGGGCACGCCGGCCGTGAGCGACCCGGGCGCCCTGCTCGTCGATCGCGTGCGCGCCGAGGGCTTCCCCGTCGTTCCCGTTCCGGGCCCCAGCGCGCTCACGGCGGCGCTCTCGGCCAGCGGCATCGCCGCCGATGGCGTCGTGTTCGCCGGGTTCCTGCCGACGAAGGGCGCCGAGCGCAAGCGCCGCCTGGCGCAGCTCGCCGCCGGCCCCTGGGCCATCGCGCTCTTCGAGTCGCCGCATCGCATCGAGGCCACGCTCGCAGACCTGTTCGCGGCGCTGGGCGAGCGCGACGCCGTCGTCTGCCGCGAGCTCACCAAGCTTTTCGAGACCATCGAGCGCGTGCCGCTCGCGCGCGCGGTCGAGTGGGTGCGGGCCGACGCGAACCGCTCGCGCGGCGAGTTCGTCGTCGTCGTCGAGGGCCGGCCTGTCGAGGCCGCGACGACCGTGGACCCGAAGCGCGTGCTGGAGGTGCTCCTGGCGGAGCTCTCCGTGAAGCAGGCCTCCGCGCTCGCCGCGAAGATCACCGGGGCGAACCGCAGCGACCTCTACAGGATGGCGCTCGCCATGGCCGGGGAGAGCGGGGCGTAGGGCGGCCGGCCCGCGCGCCCCGGCTATAATCGACCGCATGGCCGACAAGCTCACGATCGCCCGACCCGACGACTGGCACGTCCACTTCCGCGACGGCGACCTCATGAAGTCCGTCGTGGGCGCGACGGCGCGGCAGTTCGGGCGCGCCATCGTGATGCCGAACCTGAAATCCCCGGTGACCACCGTGGACCAGGCACTCGCCTATCGCGGGCGGATCCTCGCCGCACTCCCGCCCGGCACGCCGTTCGAGCCGCTGATGACGCTCTACCTCACGGACAACACCTCGCCCGACGAGATCGCGAAGGCGAAGGACGCGGGGTTCGTGAAGGCCGTGAAGTACTACCCGGCGGGGGCGACGACCAATTCCGACTCGGGCGTCACCGACATCCGCAAGTGCGACGCGGTGTTCGAGGCGATGGCCGCGCACCGCATCCCGCTTCTGCTGCACGGCGAGGTGACCGACCCGGAGGTCGACATCTTCGACCGCGAGAAGGTGTTCATCGAGACGATCCTGGGCCCGCTCCAGCGGCGCTTCCCCAAGCTGCGCATGGTGCTCGAGCACATCACCACGCGCGAGGCCGCGCTCTTCGTCTCCAGCGCGCCGCAGAACGTCGCGGCCACCATCACGGCGCACCACCTGCTCATGAGCCGCAACGCGATCTTCGCGGGCGGCATCCGGCCGCACCACTACTGCCTGCCGGTGCTCAAGCGCGAGACGCACCGCGCCGCCCTGGTGAAGGCGGCGGTCTCGGGCAACCCGCGCTTCTTTCTCGGAACCGACACGGCGCCGCACGCCAGGGGGATGAAGGAGTCGTGCTGCGGATCGGCCGGGATGTACACCGCGCACGCGGCGATGGAGCTCTACTGCGAGATCTTCGAGCGCGAGAATGCGCTCGACCGGCTCGAGGGCTTCGCGAGCCAATTCGGCCCCGACTTCTACGGCCTGCCGCGCAGCACCGCGACCGTGACCCTCGAGAGGCAGCCCTGGGAGGTGCCGGCGAGCTACCCATTCGGCGCCGAGACCGTCGTGCCGCTTCGCGCCGGCGAGCGGCTCGCCTGGCGCTTCAAGGGCTGACGCCCGCGGCCCCGGCCGTGGACTGGGCAGCCGCGCAGGCGAGGCTCCGCGGCCCGGCGTTCGCCCCGATCGCCCCCGCGCTTTCACGACTGGACCCCTGCCGCTGGCCCGCGCACGAGGAACTCACCGCGCTGGCCGCGGGCATCGTCACCGCGCGCGGAATGCCCGTGCGCTTCGTGCCGCCGCTGGCGCAGCACGACGGAGGGCACCCCCATTACGAGACGCGCATCGCGCGGACGGGCGAAGTGGAGACGCGGGCGGAGAACTGGCACGACCTCTTCAACGCGCTGGCCTGGGTCGCGTTTCCGAAGGCGAAGTCGGCGATCAACGCGCAGCACGCGGCGATGCTCGAGGAGGGCGGCCGGGAGGAGGCGCGGCGCCGCAACCCGGCCCGTGATGCGCTCACGCTCTTCGACGAGGGGGGCGTGGCGGTCGCCTCCAGCGATCCGGCGCTCCTGCAGCTCATCGCGGACCACCGATGGAAGGAGCTCTTCTGGCTGCGGCGCGACGAGCTCGCGGGGAAGGTGCGCTTCATCGCCTTCGGCCACTCGCTCTTCGAGAAGATGCTCGCGCCGTTCATCGGCATCGTCGCGAAGACGGTCTTCCTGCCCGTGGACGAGGGCTTCGCGGCCCTGCCGGGCCCGGCGCAGGCGGCGCGCGCCGACACCCTCCTCGCGGCCCACTTCGCCGACCGCTCGCGCTTCGCCTCGCCTCGGTCGATGGCGCCGTTGCCGGTGCTGGGCATTCCCGGCTGGCA
>JAABQW010000033.1 GCA_011391275.1 Betaproteobacteria bacterium | reverse complement strand
GTAGACGAGCAGGTTCTCGCTCACCGTGAAGTCGGGATCGAGGTTGTCCACCTGCGGCACCACGCCCACGCGGATGCGCCCCTCGCGCGCGGCCTGCGGCACAGGGTGGCCCAGCAGCGAGATGGTCCCGGCGTCGGGGGCCGTAAGTCCAAGCAGCATGCGAAGCGTCGTGGTCTTGCCGGCGCCATTGGGGCCGAGGAGGCCGAAGCACTCGCCCTTCGCGAGCGACAGGTCGATCCCCGCGACGACCTCGCGCCCCCCGTAGGACTTGCGCACGCCCTTCGCTTCGAGGACGCCGGCCATTCGCGGCCTCAGGCGCCGGGCCGCACGAGGCGCCCGACCACGTCGCGGATCACGTGCAGCTTGCGGTGGAAGAAGTGGTCGGCGCCGGGGACGACGAGCACCGGCACGTCGCGCACCGCGCCCCACGCCAGCGAATCGGCCAGGAGCGTCGTCTCGTCCTTGTCGCCGTGCACCACGATCGTGTTGGTGGCGTCGTGGCGACCCGGTTCGCCCAGGCTGGGGTCGTTGGGATCCGGGGCTGCGCCAAGGCCGTGGCCGGTGAGGCGACGGAAGGCCGGGGCCACGAGCACGAGGTGCGCGAACGCCATGCGCGTGCTGGCACGCAGTGCCACGCCGCCCCCGAAGGAAAAGCCCGACAACCACAGCGGCAGCTCGCCCACCGCGCGCGCCGCGTGCGCCGCCACCTCGAGGAGGTCGTCGGTCTCGCCGCGACCCTCGTCGTGCACGCCGTCGCTCGCACCCACGCCGCGGAAGTTGAACCGGAACGTGGCCGCGCCCGCTTCCGCGAAGGTCTTGGCGACCGTGGTGACCACCTTGTTTTCCATCGTGCCGCCGTGCAGCGGGTGCGGATGCGCCACGACCGCGATGGCCACCGGGTGCGCGGGAATCGCATAGGCGATCTCGATGGCGCCCGCCGCACCGTCGACGGTGGCGCGGTGCGTGGCCGCCGTGCTCAAATCTTGAGCCTCTCCACGACGCGCCCGTTCACCAGGTGCTCGTCGATGATCTCGTCGATGTCCGCCTTGTCCACGTAGGTGTACCAGACCGCTTCCGGGTAGACCACGATCACCGGGCCCTCCTCGCAGCGGTCCAGGCACCCGGCCTGGTTCACGCGCACCTTGCCATCCCCCGCGAGCCCCAGCGCCTTGACGCGGCCCTTGCAGTAGTCGCGCATGGCGGAGGCGTCGTGGTTGGCGCAGCAGGCCTCGGGCGCATCGCGCCGGTTCTGGCAGAAGAAGACGTGGTGCTTGAAGTGGCTCATGGGTGCTTCCGGTCGAACAGGGCCGCTATTGTATCGGCTCGTCGCGGCGCCAGACGAAGAGGGCGACGAGCCAGGTGATGGCCAGCAGCGGCCACGCCTCGTGGATCCAGCGCGTGAGCGTGGCGAAGGAGGCGAGCTGGCCGTGCGGCCACTGGAAAAGCCGCAGGAAGTCCCCCAGCGCGCTGTAGGCGCCGAAGATCTTGGCGAGCAAGGCGCCGGCGAGCGTGAGGACTATGGCGAGGTAGATGCGCCCCGCGCGTTGCGTCCCGCGCAGCGGCACGAAAGCCAGCAGGCCCGCCGCGAGGCCCGCGACCCGCCCATCCGTCACCCAGTCCGCGGAAAGGTGTGGCTTCAGCATCATCGAGGCCATCGCGAACTTGCACCAGAGCGCCGCGCTCAACAGCAGGAGCGTCCAGCGCAGCGCCCCGCCCGGCCCCTTGAGGACCACGGAGACGAAGAAACCGAACCCCGCCACCGAGAGCGCCACGGAGCCCGAGGTGACGAGGAACTCGCCGGGGTCGGGGTCGCCCTCGCCGCCGATGTTGCCGGCCTCGAAGAAAGGCAGCGCGGGGTTCAACTGCGCGATGAGCCAGAGCACCACGAGCAGGAGGCCCGCGTCCCCCCAGCCGCCGGCGGCAACGAGGCGCTCCCTCGCCCGCGCCAGCGGATGCGTGACGAGCTCGTGCACGGGGCCCCAGAAGACGAGCGTGCCCGCGAAGGCGCCCGCGGTATTGGCGACGAGGTCGTAGAGCGTGGCCACGCGATGCGTCACTACGAGCTGCAGCGACTCCATCGCCAGGCTGAACGCGGCACAGGCCAGCACCGCCTTGGCGCGCACGTGCCAGGCGGGATTCACGTCGCGCAGGACGAGGCAGGCGAGCGCCCCCAGCGGCATGTAGGCCAGCGCGTTGAGCGCCACGTCGAACTCCAGCCACACCTTGGGGCGCAGGAAGACCGCCAGCGCGTCCACCGCCGGCATGCGCAGGGGCCAGAACGGGTAGAGGCTCGCGTAGGCGACGAGCAGCGCCCAGACCGCGAGCGCCCCGCGATGACGGGCGGCGCTAGCCGACAGGCTTCAGCCCCGCGCGGTACGCCCCGGAGCGCTCGACGTAGTGCTCCGCGATCCAGGCGTTGTTGGCGATATCCGCCTCGGTCATGTGGCGCACGACCTTGCCGGGCACGCCCAGCACGAGCGAGCCGTCGGGGATGTGCTTGCCCTCGGGCACCAGGGCGCCGGCGCCGATGAGGCAGTTCTTCCCGATGACGGCGCGGTTGAGGATGATGGCGCCGATGCCGATGAGGGAGTTCTCGCCGATGGTGCAGCCGTGCAGCATCACCATGTGGCCCACGCTCACGTTCCTCTCCAGCACGACCGGGATGCCCAGGTCGGTGTGGATCACCGAGCCGTCCTGCACGTTCACGTTCTCGCCGAGCGTGATGAGCTCGTTGTCGCCGCGCAGGGTGCAGCCGAACCACACGTTGGCGCCCTTCTTCATGAGCACCGAGCCGATGACGGCGGCGTTGGGGGCGACGAAGTTGTCGCCTTCGAGGACGGGCTTGCGGTCGGCGAGTTCGTAGATCATCGGGCGGGCCGTTCGGGAAAGTTGCCGCCATTGTAATTCGCGGCACGGCCGCCTGCGGCGAAAGGTTCACCGCGCCGGATGCGTCGCCTCGTGAACGGCCTTGAGCCGGGCGATGGACACCCTGGTGTAGATCCGCGTCGTCGACGCATTCCGCTGCCGTCAGATGGCAGCGAGCCTCTGGACCGTGTCGGGAAACTGCTTGACGAGACTGATAAGCAACGCCGCCTGCGCGTTAGGCTTCGCTCGCCCCTGTTCCCAGTTCTCCAGCGTCCGGACATTCGTCCGCAGGTAAGCGGCAAACACGGCGCGAGAAATGTGCAAGTCCTCTCGAACGCGAACTAGTTCTCCGGGAGAAAGGGTTGGTGCCGGTTTGACTTCGACGGTATGGGTTCTGAGCGTCACCTTTCCCTCGCGGGCGGCCGCCAGGGCGTCCATGCCCTCCTTGAGCTCCGCGAATACATCGCGCTTCGGCCCGCGCCCTCTGACCGACTTTGCCTTCGGATTCATCATCTGCTCCTCGCTTCCAGTTCAGCCTTCATCAGTGCCTTGAGCGTTCTGCGCTGCCCAGAAGACAGGTCATCGGCCTGATCCTTGTCGTAGACCGTGAATAGCCAGAACTGGCTACCCGAATCCCACCAGTAGTAGATCACCCGCAGACCGCCTCTCTTTCCCTTTCCGCGTCTTGCATCGGCAAACCGAAGCTTGCGCAGTCCGCCGGAATCCCTGATGAGATCACCGGCTTCGGGGTTCTTCATCAGTTCGACCTGCAACCGGGCGAAGGCAGGGTCGTCGAGGTAATCGGCGCGGTGGCGCGCAAACGCTGGAAGCTCGACGAATACGGCCTTCATGGGTGCAGTATACGCAAGTTGCGTATAGTTGCAAAGCCATGCTCATGAACGAGGAACCACGTTTCGACTCGCCCGCCGGGCCGTCAGGGGAGCACTGCTAGAGGCGTCTTTCGGAAGATCGGTCGCCGACTTGCCCCTGTCGTACGCCGCTCCGGAACCCTTGGCGTTACATCTGCTTGAAGAGGTGGGAGTAGATGCGCGAGACGGTGAGTGTCTCGTCCTTGCCCTTGATCTTGATGTGCGCCTGGCCGCGGAAGTCGCGCGTCACGCCCGCGATGGCGTTCACGTTGACGATCACCGAGCGGTGGATCTGCCAGAACACCTCTGGGTCGAGGCCGTCGAGGAGCTCCCTGATGGGTGTCTTGATGAGCGCCTCGGCCTCCGCCGTCACCACGCGCGTGTACTTTTCATCGGAGTGGAAGAAGAGGACGTCCGCCACGGGAATCAGGCGCAGGTTCTGCCCGAAGCTCGCCTTGATCCACTGCAGCTTCTCCTTGGCCGCGCCGCCGCGAAGCTGCGAGGCGAGCCGCGAGACGATGGCGTTGAGATCCGGCGGCGGGGTCGCGAGCTTGGCCTTCAGGCGCTCCACGGTGACGGCGAGCCGCTCGTCGGTGTAGGGCTTGAGGATGTAGTCCACCGCGCCCGTCTCGAAGGCCTGGATGGCGTACTGGTCGTAGGCCGTCACGAACACCACATGCGCGCGCGCTCCAACGTGCCGCGCCACCTCCACGCCCGTCATCTCCGGCATCTGGATGTCGAGGAACATGAAGTCGGGCGCGCGGTCCTCCAGCGCCTCCAGCGCGGCGGCGCCGTCCTCCACGGAGGCAATCACCTCCAGCTCGGGCCACAGCTTCGCGAGCTTGGCCTGGAGCTGGGCGCGCAGGATCGGTTCGTCTTCTGCCAGTATCGCGGTGGGGTTCGCCATGCCCGCGATTCTAACCGGCCGGGCGGTCTTCCCCGGGTATCGGCGGCGGGGCGGGCGGCGACGGTGGTACCTGCAGCACCGGCTCCACCCGTTCCTCCGGCGCCTTCTCCGGCGGCTTCTTCTTGCGGAAGATCCACCAGATGACGAGGATCAGCAGGATCACGGGCGCCAACGCGGGCGAGACGGCGATCACGACCACGATCGGGATGAAGATCGCGAGCCCCAGGAAGAGCCAGCCCAGCCCGTAGATGATCGCGGTCACCACGGCCAGCACGACCACCACCGCCACGAACGCGATCGCGATCCCCACCGCGCCCAGCAGCGCGCCGCCGGGGCCGGTGATCGCCTCCGAGCCCACCTGGATCGGCACCTCGCCCATGAACACGCCGAAGACGAGCAGGCCCGAGATGACGGCCGCCACGACGACCATCGCGACGAAGGCGAAGGAAAGGGTCTTCCTCCACGTGCGTTCGGCCGTGCCCACGGCGGAGAGGACCTTGCCCGCCTTGGTCTGCGGCTGTGCGGGCTGCGCGGGCCCCTCGGCGCCGGGCGCGGCCGCGGGGGCACGCAGCCCGTCCATCGGCACCTCGATGGTCGCGATGACGCCGTTGGGCGAGTTCGACTCCAGCGTGAGCTTCGCCGACTCGCCGTAGAGGGCGCGCAGGCGCTCGCGGATGTTCTCCAGGCCCACGCCCGCGCCCACCGTCTCGCCGAAGCCGCGGCCGGTGTCCGAGACGACGAGCCGCAGGCGCCCGTCCTGCGCCTGCGCCGTGATGATCACGGTGCCGCCCTCACGCTGCGGCTCCAGGCCGTGCTTGATGGCGTTCTCGACGAGCGAGGGCAGCATCAGCGGCGGGAAGGGTGTGGCGAGCAGGCTCTCGGGCACCGCGATGTCGAAGGCGAGGCGCTTGCCCATGCGCATCTGCAGGATGTTGAGGTAGGCGCGCACCAGCTCGACCTCCTGCCCCACGGTGGAGATCGACTCGCGCATCTTCGGCAGCGCGCTCCTCAGGTACTGGATGAGGTGGCCCACCATGACGTTGGCCCGCGCCGGATCCACCTCGGTGAGGGCCTGCACGTTGGCGAGCGTGTTGTAGAGGAAGTGCGGCTCCACTTGCGCCTGCAGCGCCTGCAGCTTCGCCTCCGTCACCTGCCGGCTCATGAGGTGGTACTCGGCCTCCTTGCGCTTGAGGTCGGCCATGCGCTGTGCGGCGCGCGAGCGGTCGATGAAGAACTTGGCGACGACGGCCAGGATGAAGAGCGGGATGAAGAGCAGCACGAGGGCTGCTCCCACGCCGATCTTCTTCAGGTCGCCGCTCACGTTGTGGCGGATCTGCGCGCGCACTTCCGGCGGCAGTTCCGCGATGGTGATCGCGGGGGGTGCGGGCGGCTCGGGAGGCTGGATGCCGCCGGGCACCGGCGGGACGGGGGGGACGGGCGGCACCGCCGCCTTGCCCTTGGTCGCCCCGTCGAGGTCGATCACGACGCCGCTGCCGGAACCGGGCGTGCGGATCTCCATGCGCCGCTTCTCGCCGGGTGCGGCCTTCGAGACGTCGATGTCGAGAAGCGGCTTGTCCTTGTCGCTGCCCAGGCCGATGACGATGCGCTTGCGCTCGTCGGCGGGCTTGCCGTCCTTGGCGGTCGCCTTCCTGGCCTCTTCCTCGGCCTCGCGCGCCAACTTGAGGGACTGGTCGAGCGCCCGGCTCACCTTCTCGTCCTCGAGCCCGGCGTCCTTGAGTGCCTGCTCGGCGCTGCGGCGCGCCTCCTCGATGGCGGTGACCGCCTCGCGCGTGACGTCGCGGGCGTTGTCGATCGCCTCGCGCTTGGCACGCCGGATTTCGCGGTCGGCTTCGCGCAGCTCGGAGCGCGCGCTGTCGAGTTCCGCCAGGGCGCCGTCGAGCTCCGCGAGGCGGGCGGGATCCGTGGTGGCCCCGCGCAGGGTGAGGATGGCGCTCCTCGCCACGCCGAGCGCGCCTTCCGCGAAGGTGTTGTCGATCTCGCGCTTGATGGCGCGGTTTTCCTCGGGGGTGGCGCCCTCCTTGCGGTACTCGATGAGGTGGAAGGGGGTGACGAACAGCGCGAGCGCCGCGAGCGTGGCGGCGCCGCCCAGGATGAGGGCCCACCAGGGCGTGCGGTGGATGAGGTCGGAGAAGGGTTTCATGGGGGTTGGCGGCGGCGGCGCCCCCGGAAGATACCCGGAAGGGCCGCGCCGGTCAGTAGTCCTCGAGGACCGACACCGCGGCGATGGCGAGCGAGAGCATCAGCACGCCGAAGAAGAGGAACATCGTGGACAGCGACGGCCCGAGCGCTTCGAGGAACATCATGGTGCGGCCCCCTGTTGGCATTTGGGCCCCGGGAAGGGGCCTCGATGGGGCCAGACTAGGGGAGCCGCTCGCCCGGGGCGACGGCCAGGCGCCGGATTGCAGGAATCGGGGGGCGAAATGCAGGGGCGGCCGCTGGAATGGAGGCGGTTCCTGCGCAAAAAGGGGTCAGATCCCTTTTTCGGGTCGCCCGGGCGAGCGCGGCGAAAAGGGATCTGACCCCTTTTTTTGCGGGTTACATCTGCTTGAAAAGGTGGGTGAAATTGCGCGAGACGATGAGCGTCTCGCGGTGGCCCTTGAGGGCGATCTCCGCCTGGTCCTTGAGGCCGCGGCGGACGGACGCGATGGCATCCACGTTCACGATGGTGGCGCGGTGCACCTGCCAGAACTTGTCGGGGTCCAGCTCGTCCAGGAGCTCCTTGATGGGCTTGCGGATGAGCGTCTCCGCATCCGCCGTCACCACCCGGGTGTACTTCTCGTCGGACTGGAAGAAGAGCACCTCCTCCACCGGGATCAGGCGCACGTTCTGCCCCACGCTCGCCTTGATCCACCGCAGGTGGTCGGCGGCGTGGGGGGCGAGGCGGCCGGCCAGCCGCTCGACCAGTGCCATCACCCGCTCGTCGTCCTCTTCCGCGGCCTGCGGCGCGCCCGCCGAAAGCCGCTCCCGAAGGCGTTCCACGGTGCTGGCGAGCCGCTCCTCGTTGAAGGGCTTCAGGACGTAGTCGATGGCGCCCTGCTCGAAGGCCTCCACCGCGTACTGGTCGAAGGCGGTGACAAAGACCACGTGGGCACGCTTGCCGATCGTGCGCGCCGCCTCCAGCCCGTTGACCCCGGGCATGTGGATGTCCAGGAAGAAAAGGCGCGGGGCGTGCGCCGCGATCACCTGCTCGATGTCGCGGCCGTTCTCCATCTCGTGGACGACCACGAGCTCGGGCCAGAGCCGGGCAAGCCGCGTGCGCAGTTGCGCCCGCAGCAAGGGCTCGTCATCGGCGAGTACGGCGGTCGGGGCTCCCATGGGCGGGCATCATGCCGCTTTCGCGGCCGGCGCGGCAACGGGGTCCGCTGGCACGTCCACCTCGATGGTCGCCACCACGCCGCGCGGCACATTCTCCTCGATCACCAGGCGCGCGCTACCCCCGTAGAGCGCCTTCAACCGCTCGCGGATGTTGACGAGCCCGACCCCCGTGCCCTTCTTCGGCGAGATGCCCTGGCCGGTGTCGGCCACCGAGAAGCGCAGCTTTCCGTCCTGCTCGGAGGCGCGGATCGTGATCGTGCCCGCCTCGCAGCAGGGGTCGACGCCGTGGATCACCGCGTTCTCGACGAGCGTGATGAGCATCATCGGCGGGAAGAGGCGGCAGCGCAGCGCCTCGGGCACCTCGACGACGTAATCCAGGCGCGAGCCCATGCGCATGCGGTGGATGTCGAGGAAGGACTTCGCCATGTCCAGCTCGCGCCCGACCGTGGTCGTGTCCTCGCGCATGCGCGGGAGGGCGCCGCGCAGGTACTGAATGAGGCTCTCGAGCATCCGCGAGGCCGAGGCCGGGTCGGTCTCCACCAGGTGCTGGACGTTGGCAAGCGTATTGAAGAGGAAGTGCGGCTCGACCTGCGCCTGCATGAGGGCCAGTTGCGCCTGCAGCACGTTCTTCTCGAGCTGCGCGCGCTCGGCCTGGGCCCGGGCGAGCTCCGCCGCGTGGCGCGATTCGCGCTCGCGGAACACGTAGACCCACAGCGCCATGCACCCGAAGCCGATGCCCAGCCCCATCGTAATGAGCACGCCGTAATAGCGCTCGGTGAACATCGTCGCGATATCCCGGCCCTTCACCACGCCGGCGAGCGTGGTCCCGAGGAAGGAGCCCACGACGATGGAGGCGACCTGGATCACCCAGCGCGGCAGCCGGTGGGCGCGCACGTTGGTGGCGACGGTGAACAGCACCATGCTTGTGTAGCCCACGCACAGGGCGCTCACCAGCAGGTCGAGGTAGGTGTTGGCGAAGAACCACACCGTGGCCCCCGCCGCCCAGATGCACAGGAAGGTGACCAGCAACACCCGCTTGAGCGTCAGTCCCTCGAAAAGATGCGCGATGCGGTTCACGGCGGCCAATGTGGGGAGGGTAGTCGCCGGAAAGGGTATCAGTTGCCGGCGACCCTGACGCGATCGCGCGGCTTCCAGCGGGCGGCGATGCCCGGGCGGGTGGCGAACGGCGGCGCGTCCGCCCGGGGCGACGTCTGGCGGGGGAAAGAGATGTCGCGGAAGCGTTCGCTCCACGGCGTCGGCAGGGGTCGGGTGAGTCGGTTCATGGTTCTCGGTTCCTTGTATCGAAGGCTACGCGGCGCCCCTCCCCCGGGCCACCCGTCTGCGACGAAACGCGCCGGCAAAGCCTCGAGACGCGCCCATCCGTGACCGGACAGATTTCTGGGACGGTTCTACAGAACCGGTCTACAGAACCGTCCCAAAAAAAACCCGGCCGAGGCCGGGTGGGGGATGGGACGTACGCTGGAAGGTGGGTCAGGCGCCGGCCAGCAGCCTGCCCACGGTGATTGCGAAGGTGAGCGCAAACCAACCTGCGACCACCACGATGACGGCCGTGGAAACCCGGAAAGCCTGCGGCGAGATGACGCGGTCGATCGAGCTCATGGCCGCCTCCCTTACGGGCGGAAGACGAAGGGCAGCGCGACTTCCAGCGACGGGCCGCCCGAGGTCCGGACGGAGGCGGTGCGGGTGGTGGTGGCCTTCGGGGCACTGTCGCGCTCGGCGGTCACCGTGAGCTTCATGCTGCCACCCTCGGTGAGGGCGACGGCCTGCGTCCGGGCGGGAGCGACCTGGCGAGCATGGCGGGCGGCCATGTCGTGGGTGGTCGCGATCCAGCCCACGAGCAGCGCGGCGGTCACGATACCCAGGGAGGCAACGCCCATCAGGTCCAGCTTCTCGAGTTTGCTCATGGTCTCTCTCCTTCTTCACGGCCCTCGCGCCCGGCGGGCGCTTCTGACTTGTCGCCAGATTAAGGAGGCTGCAAGGGGGGCTGAAGCGGAAAGCGACGAAATGCGGAAAAGGCGGGGCGAAACGCCAACAAGGGGGGGTATGCCGGAGCCGCGGGCGCGGTCCACCCCCCTGTTGGCGGGGGTCAGGCCGGGCGGAACGCGCCTCCGCCGGGGTCCCCGCGACCTTGCGGCGCATAGGCCCGTGCCGCCAGCGCGCGTGCCAGAACCTCCGTCGAGTTGACCAGCGTCCAGCCGCGCGTCTGCGGCGCGTCGACGAGCGGCAACGGGATCTCCGTGCACCCCATGACGAGCGGCACGTCGCCGTGGCGTTCGAGGAGTTCGCGCGCCACGCCCACGATGCAGGTGCGGGCGAATTCCAGGTCACCGGCCTTCACGCCGTCGTAGATGCCGCGCATCAGCGTCTCGCGCTGCGCCTCGCCGGGGAGATGGCAGGCGATTCCCGCCTCGGCAAGCGCCGACTCGTACAGCCCCGTCCGGTAAGTGCCCTGCGTGGCAAGGAGGGCCGCCTCGCGGTGCGACCGTGAGGCGAGGTGGGCGGCGACCTCCCGGGGCGCGTGCAGCAGCTCGATGCCCGGAAAGCGCGCCTGCAGCGCCCCGTGCCACGAGTGAGCCGTGTTGCAGGCCATGGCCACCGCGCTGGCCCCCAGCGAGGCCAGTTGCCCGATGGCGCGGGCCATGGGCTCGAAGGGCGCATCGCGTTCGGGACCTTCGCAGCCAAGCGCCCGGGTGCGGTCGGGGACGGGCACCTGCGCCAGCCAATGCTCGGGAAAGGCCTGGTCCGTCACCGCGACGCCGCGCGCACGCAGGATGTCCGTGCAGGCCTCCACGAAGAGCCGCGTGAAGTCCGCCCCCGCCGCCGGGCCCATGCCCCCCAGGATTCCGACGATGCGGGTGGCCGGCAGGCGCGCCCCGCCAGCATCGGCGGATTCGGCAGCATCGATCGGCGGGGGCATGGCTGCTTCCTTTATTGGGGAGATCTAACGCAGGAAAGCGGACATGGCGGAGAAGCAGTTCACCATGCGCACCGCCGCCTCGACCGTCGGCGCATCGAAGGCCACCTCGTCGCCCGCGGTCCGGCGCAGGGTGGGCCACTGGCAGAAGAGATCGGCGATCGCCGGCGTCTGCGTCTGGATGCGCACGGCGATCGGCCCCGGCAGCACGAATGGCCGCGCCTCCCCACGCTTCGCCAGCGCCGCGACCACGCCCGCGCGGATGGCCTCGCGCGACTGCGCCGGCGAAAGGCTCACGCCGCTGTTCTGGCCCGTCGCGCGCTTGGTCTGCACGAAAGTCGCGTGCGGGAAGAGCGGGCGGTGCTCCTCGATGAAGGCGTCGTCGCCGCTCGCCATCACCACCGGCACGCCGTGCTCGCCGGCGAGCGCGCCGTAGAGGCCCGCCTCGCCCAGCTCGCGCTCGTTGAAGTGCACGCGCGCGAACGCGAACCCGTTGATGGTGTGGGCGAGGATGCCGCGGCCCTGCGCGCGCGAGTGGTAGCCCACCATGCACACCGCGTCCACGCCCTCCTCGATGCCGGACACCATGCCCAGGTAACGCGGCTTTCCCTGCACGACGCGCGCGCGGGGGTCGAGGAGATCCGGCGGCATGTTGCGGAAGCTCCCGTGCGAGTCGTTCACGAGCACTTCGGAGGCGCCGCCCTCGAAGGCTCCTGCGATGGCGGCGTTGGCCTCGTGGGTCATGAGCAGGCGGGCGCGCTCGTACTCGCCGTTGCCGGGGCGCGTCTGCTCGGGGTGGTAGACGCCGGCCACGCCCTCGATGTCGGTGGAGACGAGTACCTTCATGGGGATGCCTCCGGTTCGGGGAACGCCGGCCAGTCGGACGCCAGGTCGGTGAGGGAGATGCGCCCGTGGCCGTTGCGCCCGGTCACGGTGCGGGCGTGCCACAGCGCGTGCACGATGGCCTGCTCGGTGGTGTCGGCCGCCGCCTGGAAGAGCGGGTCGATCCGCGCCTCGTGCAGCATGGCCACGGCGGGCATGGGCCGGTCCGCGTCGAGCGGCACCGTATAAGCAGTGGAAAAGGCCAGCGCGATGTCGCCGCTGCTGTGGCCGAACACCGAGCCGGTGCGCGCGAGGCCGGCGCCGGCGCGAAGCGCCAAGCGGCGCAGCTGCCGCGCATCCAGCGGCGCATCCGTGGCGAGCAGCAGGATGATCGAGCCCTTCTCGGCCTCGCCGGCCTCGCGCCGCTGCCGCGCAGCCAGCCGGGCCGCGATCTCGTGGCCGACGGCGCGGCCGCCGAGCACGAACTGCCCGGGCTTGCCGAAATTGGCCAGCACCAGCGCGCCGAGCATGTGATCGCCCGCGCGCCGCGAAGCCGTGCCGATGCCGCCCTTGAGCCCGAAGCAGGTCATGCCGCGGCCCGCGCCCACGGCGCCCTGCGCGACGTCGGCGCCCGCACCCGCGAACGCCTCGAGGTAATGCTGTTCCGTGACGGCCATGCGTTGCATGTCGTTCAGGTAGCCGTCGTTGCACTCGAAGACGAGCGGGTTGACGGTCTGCAGGCCGCGACCCGTCCCGGGGTTGGCCGCCACGCACTGGCGGATCTGCGCCTGTGCCACCGCGGGGACGGAGAACGTGTTGGTGAGCGCGATGGGCGTCTCCAGCACGCCCAGCTCCGCCACCTGCACGAGCCCGATGCTCTTGCCGAAGCCGTTGAGCACGACGGCGGCGGCGGGCACGCGGTCGCGGAAGGGGTCGCCCGCGTGCGGCCGGACCACGGTGACGCCGGTCTGCAGGTCGCCCTCCTCGAGCGTGCAGTGGCCGACCGCGACGCCGGCGACGTCGGTGATGGCGTCGCGCGGCCCGGGGGCCAGGCTGCCGATGCGCGGCGGGGGCGGTAGCGGGGTCATGCGGGTTTGCGTTCCTATTGCCGGTCGATCTTCGGGTCCAGCGCGTCGCGCAGCCCGTCGCCCAGCAGGTTGAAGGCGAGCACCGTGAAGAAGATGGCGAGGCTCGGGAAGAGTGCGACGTGCGGCGCGTTGACCATGTCGGCGCGCGCCTCGTTCAGCATCGCGCCCCACTCCGGCATCGGCGGCTGCGCGCCCATGCCGAGGAAGGAAAGGCTCGCCGCGGTGATGATGGAGGTGCCCAGCCGCATCGTGAAGTAGACGACGATCGATGAGATGGTGCCGGGCAGGATGTGGCGCACGACGATGGTCCAGTTCGAGGCGCCGATCGAGCGCACCGCCTCCACGTAGGTCATGTGCTTGAGCGCGAGCGTCTGGCCGCGCACCAGCCGCGCGAAGGCCGGCACGCTGAACACCGACACCGCCACCACCACGTTCACCATGCTGCTGCCGAGGATCGCCACGACGCCCAGGGCCAGCAGGATGCCCGGGAAGGCGAAGAGCACGTCGGAGATGCGCATCACGATGCGGTCCCACCAGCCCTCGTAGTAGCCGGCCAGGAGGCCGAGCGTGGTGCCCACGAGGCCGCCCAGGGCCACCGAGAAGAAGCCCGCCGCGAGCGAGATGCGCGACCCCATCAGGATGCGGCTCAGGATGTCGCGCCCCAGCGGGTCGACGCCGAACCAGTGCGCCGCGGAGGGCGGCGTGTTGAGGCGGTCGTAGTCGAAGAAGTTCTCGGCGTCGTAGGGCGCGATCCACGGCGCGAACACGGCCAGCAGCACGAGCAGCGCCACGAAGGCGAGCGCCCCCATCGCCACGGGCTGCTTCCTGAACTTGCGCCAGAACTCGCTCCACGGCGTGCGCACGCCGGTGGCCGCCGCGGCGGCGGCCGAGACGGTGACGGTGGGGTCGCCCGGGGTCGATGTCATGGCCGTCTCACTTGTAGCGGATTGTCGGGTTGATCAGGCCGTACACCAGGTCGACGGCCAGGTTGATGAGAATGAATTCCAGCGAGAAGAGCAGCACCAGCGCCTGGATCACGGGGTAGTCGCGGCTGTTCACGGAGTCGATCAGCAGGCGCCCGAGCCCCGGCCAGTTGAAGACGGACTCGACGACGATGGAGCCGCCGAGGAGGAAGCCGAACTGCAGGCCCATCATGGTGACCACGGGAATCAGGGCGTTGCGCAGGGCGTGGTGCAGGATCACCACCCGCTCCTGCAGCCCCTTGGCGCGCGCGGTGCGCACGAAGTCCTCCTGGATCACCTCGACGAGGGAGGCCCGCGTGAAGCGCGCCATCACGGCCGCCACCGCCGCCCCCAGCGTGAGGGAGGGCAGGATGTAGTGCTTCCAGGTGTCGGCGCCCACGGTGGGCAGCCACCCCAGCTTCACGGAGAAGACCTGCATGAGCAGCATGCCCAGCGCAAACGACGGGAACGAAATGCCGGAGACAGCCAGCGTCATGCCGGCGCGGTCCGGCCAGCGGTTGCGGAACACGGCGGAAACCACGCCGATGGACATGCCGAAGAACACCGCCCAGCCCATGCTCGCGAGCGTGAGCGTGAAGGTGGCGAAGAAGCGCTCGGAGATCTCGGTCGACACCGGCCGGCGCGTGCGCAGCGAGTTCCCGAAGTCCCCGGTGACCATGTTGGAGAAGAAGCCGACGAACTGCTCCGGCAGGGGCTTGTCCAGGCCCAGGTCCTGGCGCACCAGCGCGATCGTCGCCTGGTCGGCGTCCTGGCCGGCCGCGAGCACCGCCGGGTCGCCCGGCAGCATGTGGACGAAGAGAAAAACCAGCACCGCGACGATGAGGAGCGTCGGCGTGAGCCCGAGTACGCGCTTGATGAAGTAGTTGAACATGGCGTGGGTCGCGGTGGCCCCGCGCGCCGGCCGGGGCCGGCGCGCGGGAGTTGTCGGCCTACTTGGAGACCGCGATCTCGTCCATGTTGACGTTGCCGTCAGGCATCACGTAGACCCCGGAGAGCCGCTTGCTGGTCGCGTAGATGCTCTGCTCCGTCACCAGCGGCGCCCACGGCAGGTCCTTCATGATCTGCTCCTGCGCCTTGCGGTAGAGCTCGGTCTTCTCCTTCTCGTCCACGCTCCGCAGCGCGCCGGCGATGGCGTCGTCCACGACCTTGCTGCTGTAGTACGCCGTGTTGTTGAGCTTGGGCGGCCAGGCTTCCGTCGAGAGCAGCGGGCGCAGCGCCCAGTCGGCCTCGCCCGTGGAGGCGGACCAGCCGGCGTAGTACATGCGCACCTTCGCGGTCTTGGGATCCGGCGCCGTCTGCACCCACTCCGTGCGCTGGCCGGGCTCGAGGGCCTGCACCGTGACCTTGATGCCCACCTGCGAGAACTGCTGCTGCAGGAACTGGATGGTCTTCTGCGCGGTGGTGGTCGTGTACGCGCTCCACAGCACGGACTCGAAGCCGTTCGGGTAGCCCGCTTCCTTCAGGAGCTCGCGCGCCTTCTTCGGGTCGTACGGGTGCGGGTCCATCTTGTGCGCGTAACGCACGCCCTGCGGCACCACGCCCTGCGCCGGGAACGCGAAGCCGCTGAAGGCGACCTTGGCGAGCGCCTCCTTGTTGATGGCGTAGTTGATGGCCTGGCGCACGCGCAGGTCGTCGAAGGGCTTCTGCAGCATGTTGAAGCTCACGTAACGCGTGATGATGGACGGGGCCGTCACGACGGTGAGCTTGGGGTTCTTCTGCAGCTCTCCCGCCTGCTCGTAGGGCAGCGGTGTCGCGAAGTCGGCTTCTCCCGTCTGCAGCATGGCCGCGCGCGTGTTGTTCTCCAGCACCGGCTTCCAGGTGACGGTGTCGACCTTGGGATAGCCCTTCCTCCAGTAGCCGTCGAACTTCTTCATCTTCACGAAGTCGGTCTGCTTCCACTCGACGAAGACGAACGGGCCGGTGCCCACCGGGTTGAAGCCGATGTCCTTGTTGCCGTACTTCTTCAGCGCGGCAGCGGAGATCATCCCGGCCGAGGGGTGCGCCAGCGAGTTGATGAAGGGCGCGAAGGGCTCCTTCAGCGTGATGCGCACCGCGAACGGGCCGGTCGCGTCCACCTTGGCGATGCGGTTGAACTGGTTGTGGCGCGCGAGCTTGTTCTCCGGGTTCACGGCGCGCTCGAGGGTCGCCTTCACCGCTTCCGCGTTGAACGGCGTGCCGTCGTGGAACTTCACGCCCTGGCGCAGCTTGAAGTCGTAGGTGAGGCCGTCCTTCGACACGGTGTGGCTCTCCGCGAGGACCGGGACGATGTTCAGGTCCTTGTCGAAGCCGTAGAGGCCCTGGTAGAAGTTCTTGAGGAGCGCCTGCGTGAGCGTCGTGTTGGTGTTGTACGGGTCCAGCGCGTCGGGCTGGCCGCCGATCGCGAGCACGACGTCGACGGCGGCGAACGACGGCTGCGCCATGAGGGCGAAGGCCGTGAGGACACCGGCGGCGAGGGCGCGGCGGCGGGGCAGGGAAATCGCGTGTTTCATCTTGTGGCTCCTTGCGGTTGGTATCGGGGGAAAAGCGGTCGTCAGTAGTCGCCGGCGATGCGGTGCTCGGCGACGTAGTGGTCGGGGCCCACGGCCACCAGGGGCCGCACGTCCGGCTCGTCGCCGACCGCGCGGATGGGGCTGGGGATCTCGCCGGACAGCAGCTCGCGCTTGCGGCTCCGGCGCGTGGGGTCGGCGACCGGGACGGCCGCCATCAGCCTGCGGGTGTAGGGGTGGCGCGGGTCCTCGAAGACGGCGCGGCGCGGGCCGATCTCGACGATCTGGCCGAGGAACATCACGGCCACGCGGTGGCTCACGCGCTCGACCACGGCCATGTCGTGGGAAATGAACAGGTAGGCCACGCCCAGCTCGCGCTGCAGGTCCATGAGCAGGTTCACGATCTGCGCCTGGATCGAGACGTCGAGCGCCGAGACCGACTCGTCGGCGATGACCACCTTCGGGTTCAGCGCCAGGGCCCGCGCGATGGCGATGCGCTGCCGCTGCCCGCCGGAGAACTCGTGCGGGTAGCGCTGCGCGGCCTCGGGCGGCAGGCCCACCTTCGCGAGCAGCCGCTCGACGCGTTCCTGGGCATCGCGGCCCTTCGCGACCCGGTGCACCAGCAGCGGCTCCATGATGGAGAAGCCCACCGTGAGCCGCGGGTCGAGCGAGGCGAACGGGTCCTGGAAGATGAACTGGATGTTGCGGCGCAGGCCCTGCAGCGTGCCCGTGGGCAGCTCGCGGATGTTGCGGCCGCCGAACTCGATCATGCCCTCCTGGCTGTCGACGAGGCGCAGAAGCGCGCGCCCGGTGGTGGATTTGCCGCACCCCGACTCGCCCACCAGCCCGAGCGTCTCGCCCGGGCGAATCTCGAAGCTCACCTTCTCCACCGCGTGCACGCGCCGCCGGACGCGGCCGAAGAGGCCGCTCTTCACGTCGAAGCGCGTGACGAGGTCCTGGACGCGCAGGATCGGAGTCGAGCCGGCCTGCACGGTGTCCTGGGGCGCGGCCACCTCGGGCGGCGCGTCCTCGCCGCCTTCCGTGCGCAGCAGGTCGAACTTGCGCGGCAGGTCGTGGCCCTGCATCGCCCCCAGGCGCGGCACGGCCGACAGGAGCGCGCGGGTGTAGGGGTGGCGCGGGCGGGCGAAGATCTCCTCGGAGGCGCCCTCCTCCACCTTCTCGCCGCGGTACATCACCGCCACCCGGTCGGCCACCTCCGCCACCACGCCCATGTCGTGCGTGATGAAGATGACGCCCATGTGCATCTCCTCCTGCAGCGCGCGGATGAGCTGCAGGATCTGCGCCTGGATGGTGACGTCCAGCGCCGTGGTCGGCTCGTCGGCGATGAGGAGCGAGGGCTTGCAGGAGAGCGCCATGGCGATCATGACGCGCTGGCGCATGCCGCCGGAGAGCTGGTGCGGGTAGCGGTCCAGCACGTTCCTCGCCTCGGGAATGCGCACCAGGTCCAGCATGCGCAGCGCCTCGGCGCGGGCGGCGGCGGCGTCCTTGCCCTGGTGCACGCGGATCGACTCGGCAATCTGGTCCCCGGCGGTGAACACCGGGTTCAGCGACGTCATCGGCTCCTGGAAGATCATCGCGATGTCGGCGCCGCGGATGCCGCGCATCGTGGCTTCGCGCGCCTGCGCGAGGTCGAGTATCTCGCCGCTGCGCGGGCGGAAGGCCATGCGGCCGGCGAGGATGCGCCCGCCGCCGTGCTCGACCAGGCGCATCAGCGCGAGCGCGGTCACGGACTTGCCCGACCCCGACTCGCCGACGATCGCGAGCGTCTCCTGCCGGTCGAGGTGGAAGGAGAGGCTGCGGACCGCGTCCACCGTGCGCTCGGACGTGGCGAAGCGCACCGACAGGCCGGTGACCTCGACGACGCGCCCTTCGGGCAGGGTGGGGACCGCGCTCACCGGAAGATGGCCGTCACCGGCGTCTCGCCGACCCGCGCGTGGCCGCGGTACATGCCCTCGGTGTTGAAGGTGAGGCTCACGTTGCCCTTCGCGTCCACCGCGACCAGCCCGCCGCGCCCGCGCATCGGCGGCAGGATCTCCAGCACCACCTCGCTCACCGCCTCCTCGAGGGAGCGGCCACCCAGCCTTATGAGGGCGCAGACCTCGTGGGCCGCGGCGACGCGGATGAACATCTCGCCGGCACCGGTACAGGAGATCGCCGCCGCGCGGTTGTCGGCGTAGGTGCCCGCGCCGATGAGGGGGCAGTCCCCGACGCGCCCCGGACGCTTGTTGGTCATGCCGCCGGTGGAGGTCGCGGCGGCCAGGTTGCCGCGGGCGTCGAGTGCCACGGCGCCGACGGTGCCGAGCTTGCCCTCCTCGAGAATGGGCGCGGCGCGCTTCGCCGTGAGCAGCGCGCCGTCGTGGTCCAGGAAGGCGCGGCCCGATGCCCTGGCCTTGTGCAGCTGCTCGCGGCGCGATTCCGTGGAGAAGTAGTCCGGCGAAACCATTTCCAGGCCGCGGTCCTTCGCGAACGCCTCCGCGCCCGGGCCGACCAGCAGCACGTGCTCGCCCTGCTCCATCACCGCGCGGGCGGCGCGGACGGGGCGGCGCACGCGGGTGACGCAAGCCACGGCACCCGCCGACAACGTGGCGCCGTCCATGACGGCGGCGTCCAGCTCGTGGGTTTCTGCGCTGGTGAACACGGCCCCGTGCCCGGCGTTGAAGAGCGGGCAGTCCTCGAGCATCTCCACCGCCACCGTGACCGCGTCCAGCGCCTTTCCGCCGCCGGAGAGCACGGCCTGCCCGGCGAGGAGGATCTCGCGCATTGCCGCGTGGTAGGCCTCGGCCCGGCCACCGTCGAGGTTGGCCCGGTCCATGGTGCCGGCGCCGCCGTGGATGGCGATGACGGGCGTGGGGGAAGCGGATGTCGTCATTCGGGAGGTCTCAGGTCCTGGCGGTGCGGCGGGACCGGCGCGGCGCGGCGCCGGGTTGCGGCCGGAGCCGGTCGGGGTGGCTGCCGTGGAGCCACGGCAGGACGGCCTCGGCCAGCTGGGCCGCGCCCTTGAGGGAGCCCTTGGCGCGGTGCGAGACGGCGCTGCACAGGGCCTCGATGAGCGCGAGCACGCTCGCCTCGGAATTCGCGAAGTACGGGCTTTCCGTGTGGGCGTACAGGACCACGGAGGCGAGCGGCGCCAGCGGAGAGGTGACCCGGTCGGTGAGGGCCAGGACCGGGACGCCGGCCTCGCGGGCGCTGCGCGCAAGGAGCACCGTGTCGGAGAAGTAGCGCGGAAAGGCGATGGCGACCAGGAGGTCGTCCGGCGTGAGGCGCGGCAGCATGCGCGCGGCGGCCGAAGGGCTCTCGATGCTCGCGAGTGTGTACACGTTGTCGCGCACCGGCACGAGGCTTCGCTGCAGCAGGCCGCCCAGCCAGCTGCTGCTGCCGTAGCCCATGACGAAGACGCGGCGCGCGCGAAGGATCGCGTCGACCGCCTGCTCGCAGGCGCGGGCGTCCAGGGAGCGGGCCGTCAGGTCGACGTTGTCGCGGATGCCCTCGAGGGCGGCGGCGAAAACTCCCGCTGCGGTGGCCCGGTGCTCCAGCTTGCTGCGCAGCCGCTCCACCGGGGCGAGCGCCGACTCGAAGCCCAGCACCAGGGCGGCGCGGAACTGCGCGTAGCCGTCGAACTCCAGGGCGCGGGCGAAACGGTTGGCAGTGGCGACCGACACGCCGACGGTGGCCGCCAGCTCGTCGATGGGCATGGTGGCCGCCTGCAGGGGGTGCGACAGCACGTAGTCGGCCACCTGCCGGTGCGCTCGCGACAGCGACGGCAGCGCGCGCGCGACGCGCCGGGCGATCTCGGTGTTCCGGGGCATTGCCGCCATGCGCCTTCCCTCGGGGGCCGTCGCTGCGATGGTAAGAAATTTACAAACGATGCAATAATAACGAAATTTTCGATCATCTGCGCGAGCCGGGCAAAAGAGCGACGGGCGTGAAGCCAAACAGGAGCCAGGCATGCGATCGATTCGGACAAGGAAGCGGCTCGTGGCCGCGCTCGCCTTCGTCACGCCGTTCGCCTTCGCGGCGCCGGCGCTCGCCGGCCCGGCGGCCCCGGCGATGACCTATCCCGCGCCCTCGTGGGAGAAGCTCGACGACCCCGAGGCGGCAGGCTGGTCGCTCAAGGGCATCGAGGCATTCCGGGAACGGCTCGCGCTCACGCAGACCGGGGGACTCCTGGCGGTGCACGCCGGGCGCGTGCTGCTGGAGCACGGCGACGTCCGCAAGGCGAACCGCGTCGCCTCGGTGCGCAAGAGCCTGCTCTCCATGCTGTACGGCAACGCCGTGGCGGGCGGCGCGATCCGGCTGGACGCCACGCTGCGCGACCTCGGCATCGACGACAACGAGGGCCTCTCCGACACGGAAAAGGAGGCCACCGTCCGCGACCTCCTGTCGGCGCGCTCCGGCGTCTACCACCCGGCCGCGAACACGGGCGACGACGCGAAGTCGGCCCCCGCGCGCGGCACCCGCCCGCACGGCACGTACTTCCTCTACAACAACTGGGACTTCAACGCGCTCGGGACGATCTACGAGAAGGCCACCGGCAGGAACCTCTACGACGCGTTCGAGAGCGAGCTCGCGCGCCCCCTCGGCATGCAGGACTTCGAGCGCGGCGCGCAGGCGAAGACCGGGAACCTCGCGCGCTCGCGGCATCCCGCCTACCACCTCGAGCTTTCCACGCGCGACCTCGCCCGCCTCGGCTACTTCATGCTTCGCGAGGGAAGCTGGGCCGGCAAGCAGTTGGTGCCGCGCGACTGGGTGAAGGAGAGCACGCGCGTCGTGACGCCCGCGGCCGACATGAACCCGGAGCGCCGCCGCAAGGGACCGCTCGGCTACGGCTACCTCTGGTGGGTCTGGGACACGCCCTGGGCCACCGGCCCGTACCGCGGGGCTTTCACGGCCCACGGGCTGCGCGGCCAGCACCTCACCGTGCTGCCGGCGCTCGACCTCGTGGTGGCCCACGAGACGCCGCGCGATGCCACGAAGGCGATGACCCACGCCGAGTTCTGGCAGCTCCTCGACGTGCTGGTCCACGCGCGCTGCGCCGCGGCGCCCTGCGGCAAGGGCGGGTAGGCGCCGGCGGGGCTAGCGCCGCCGCGCGGCGAGTATCCGTTCCAGCAGCGCCCCGAACGCGATCCCCGATACCGCGCGGCCGGGCACGTCGGTGTCCGCGCGGTGCACGACCACGAGGTCGCGTTCCGGGATGACCACGACGTAGTGCCCGCCGGCGCCGCGCGCCGAGTAGGTGCCGGGCGGAACCGCCATCTGCGGGAAGTGCATGTCCCCCTCGGCGACCCACCACATGTAGCCGTAGCCGCCGCGCTCGCCGGCGCGCGAATACGGGCGCACGCTCATGCGCACCCACTTCGCGGGAACGACCTGGGCGTCGCCCCAGCGGCCGCCGCGCAGGTACAGCAGCCCGAAGCGCGCCAGGTCGCGCGAGGACAGGCGGAACGGGTAGGCCGCGTGCTCGGAGATGTCGAAGCGCACGTACTCGCCGTCGCGCCGCGTCTCGTCGTAGCGGAAGTCCTCCATCCCCAGCGGGACCGCGATGCGGTCCCGGAACTCGTCGAAGATGCCGCGGCCCGTGAGGCGCTCGAAGATGCTCCCGAGCGCGTTGAAGTCCCAGTTGTTGTAGCACCACCAGGTGCCGGGGCCGTGCGAGTGCCGCGCCGGCTTGAGGTTGCGCATGTAGTCGGTCTCGTGGCCGGCGGGGTGGTAGACCCCCGAGCGGGCCATGACGAGGTCGAGGACGTGCGCCGCCTTCTCCCGCGGCGTGAGCCCCTCGCGGTCGTCGATGCCCAGCTCGCCCAGCGTCTTGCCGAGGTCGATCGCGCCCGTCTCCACGTGCAGGCCGATTAGCGCGCTGAGGAGACTCTTGCGGATCGAGTGGGTCTTGTAGCGGCGCTCGACGTCGCCCCACTGCGCCACGACCTCGCCGCCCTCGACGACCATCACGGCGGCCGAGCCGATCTCCTCCGAGTAGCGCCTCGCCTCCTCGAGCCGCGACGGGACCCAGCCGCGCCGCGACGGCGCGGCCATCGTGCCCCAACGGCTTCCCGGCCAGGCCTCGAAGAGGTGGCGGGCCGCGAACGGCGCGATGCCGCCCACGGAGTGGCCGACGCCGGGGGCCGTCGCGACCTTCCAGGCGAGCGGCACGCCCAGGCGAGCGGCCTCGCGGCGCGCGGTCTCGACATAGTGGAGGCCGCGGGCCAGGCGGTGCGGGCCCTGGCGCATCGCGCCGGGGTCGCGGGGAAGCTGGTAGTGCTCCGGGTCGTCGTCCTGGTCGCCGAGCAGCACCAGGATCGGGCGCGAGAAGAGCGCGCGAAGCTCGTCGTCGCTCACCGGCACGCCGCCGAGGCCGAACGGGAAGGCCTCGTCGCGCAGGGGCATCGTGTAGCTGCCGGCGTTGGCCGAGACGATCCGCTCGACGCGCGGCGACCAGGCGAAGGTCGCCATGCGATGGACGATCTGCGCGCCCGCCGAATGCCCGAAGAGGGCGTAGGTCTCGCGGCGGGATCCGGCGCGGGCGCGCGCGTCCTCGAACACCGCGTCGAACACGGGGAAGAGCCACTCCTCGCGCGGCTTGAGGCTGCCGTCCGGGCGCCGCATGTCGCCGTAGTTGTACTCCTCGGGGTGCGCGTACTGCGCCTCGGAGAACTCGGGCACGACGACGAGGAAGCCGTGACGCTCCGCGGGCCCGATCCACTGGTCGCGGTAGTTGCGGCCATTGCGGTTGCGGCCGTGGACCACGAGCAGCACGGGGCTCTCCGGCGTGAACGCGGCGGGACGGTAGGCGTACACCGTGATCTGCCTGGCGCGGCCGGGCCGCGGGTCCGCGAAGGGGTAGGCGCTCGCGCCGACGGGCAGGCTCTCGTTCATCGTGACTCCGGTGCGTTCCATGAGGTGTCGGGATCCAGGGGGAAGATCGGCCGGGGGATGTGCCGGTACGGGAGGTGCGCGAGGCCCTGCGTGGTAAGGCCGGGGGCGTCCACCTCCACGATGCGCTCATCGCCGCACAAAGGGTCGGGAGGGCGCTTCTCCCGCGCTTACGCCTGGGCCCGGTGGAACGCGTCCTGGCGGGCGTCGCGGATGAGCTGCGGCGCGAAGGAACCCACCAGCATCCCGATGACCGACGCGAAGAGCCCCCACATCTGCGGCGGGATGTCGGCCTCGACGTAGAACCGCTCGCAGATCACCCAGACCGCCAGCCCCACGAGCGACGACAGGAGCGCCCCCTGGGTGCTGGCCCGGTGCCAGTAGATGCCGCAGACGAGCGGCACGAAGGCGCCCACGAGGGTGACCTTGTAGGCGTTCTGGACCATCTCGTACATGGTACTGGTGTTGTTGAGGGCGAAGACCAGCACGCCGGCCGTGAAGCCGACGAGGATCAGGCGCAGGGCCAGCAGGAAGCGCTTGTCGCTCATCTGCCCGAAGAGGGGCTTCACCACGTTCTCGGTGAAGAGCGCCGTGGGCGCGAGCAGCGCCCCGGAGGAGGTAGACAGTATGGCCGACAGAAGCGCGCCGAAGAACATCACCTGGGCGAAGAGCGGCATGTGCATGAGCACGAAGTTGGGCAGGATGAGCTGCACCTCCCGGCCCTCGGTCTTGAGCAGGCCGTTGACCATCTCCGGGTTCACCACCAGCGCGGAGTAGGCCAGGTACATGGGCACGAAGGCGAGCAGGAAGTACGCGCCGGCCCCCAGGAGCGAACCGCGCACGGCCGTGTTCTCGTTCCTGGCGCTCGTGACGCGCTGGAAGACGTCCTGCTGCGGGATGGAACCGATGGCGAGCGTGGCCCAGGCCGCGACGAACGCCCACCATTCCTTGCTGCCCCCGGTCGGCCAGAACTCGAACTTGCCGGCCGCCGAGGCGTGGCTCACGACCGTCTCCACGCCCCCCGCCATGCCCGTGGCGAGGTAGGCCACGTAGAAGAGCCCGGCCACGATCACGAAGGACTGGAAGAGGTCGGTGAGCGCCACCGCCCACATGCCGCCGAAGGTGGTGTAGATGAGGACGATGACGGCGCCGATGATGATGCCCTGGTCGAGCGTGATGGCGCCCTGGGAGAGCGCGTTGAAGACGATGCCCAGCGCGGTGAGCTGCGCCGAGGTCCAGCCGAGGTAGGAGATAGTCACCGCGAGGCTGGTGAGCACCTCCACCCCCTTGCCGTAGCGCTTCTTGTAGAAGTCGCCGATGGTGAGGAGGTCCAGCCGGTAGAAGGCGCGCGCGAAGAAGAGGGCGACGAAGATCAGGCAGAAGGTGGCCCCGAACGGGTCGGCGGGGATGCCGCCCAGCCCGTCCTTCACGAAGGTGGCCGAGACGGAGAGCACCGTCTCCGCCCCGAACCAGGTGGCGAACACGGTGGCCACGTTCATGTAGAGCGGGAGGTTGCGGCCCGCCACCAGGTAGTCCTTGGAGTTCGTGACGAACTTCGCGGCGTACAGGCCGATCGCGACGGTGACGACGAGGTACGCGACCGTGAAGAAGACGAGGGGGGTCATGGCTCGGGCGGGGCGGGGCGGATTGCGGGCGAGTCTAGCAAAAAGGTTGCTGCGGTGCAGTAACCCCCCTCAAGCAGGCACCCTCACCCCCGGCCCCTCTCCCGGAGGGAGAGGGGAGCGAGTTCTCCCTTCTCCCTTGGGGAGAAGGGTCGGGGATGAGGGCGCTCTCGCGGAGTGAGGGGGCCGGGGGTGAGGGTCCCTACTTGATCCCCGCCTGCATGAACGACTGCATGAACTGGCGCTGGAAGAGGAGGAAGGCGACGAGGAGCGGCGAGACGGCCATGAGCGTCCCGGCGCTGATCACGGCCCAGTCGACGCCGGACTCGGGCGCGCCGAAGATCGCGAGCCCCACGGTGAGCGGACGCGTGTTCACCGAGTTGGTGATGATGAGCGGCCAGAGGAAGTTGTTCCAGTGGTAGCTCACGGAGACCAGCGCGTAGGCGAGGTAGGTGGGCCGCGCGAGCGGCACGTACACGCGCCAGAGCACCCCCATCATCGAGCAGCCCTCGACGCGCGCGGCGTCCTCCAGCTCGCGCGGGATCGTCTTGAAGGTCTGGCGCATGAGGAAGATGCCGAAGGCGCTCGCCATGTACGGCAGCCCGATGCCCAGGATCGTGTCGACGAGGCCCAGCTTCGACATCGTGATGTAGTTCTCCACGATCAGCACCTCGGGCATCACCATGAGCTGCACCAGCACCAGCCCGAAGGCGATGTTGCGCCCGGCGAAGTCGAAGCGCGCGAAGGCGAACCCGGCCAGGGTGCACAGGACGAGCTGGGCCGCAAGGACCATCGTCACGAGGATGATGGTGTTGAGGAAATGGCGCGGGAACGGCGCGTAGGTCCAGGCCTTGCGGAAGTTGTCGAGGGTGAGCGGCCCGAAGAGGTCGAAGTGCGTGGCCATCGCCGCCGGGTGGAACGCCGCCCAGAACGCGTAGGCGAGCGGCGCGACCCACAGGATGGCCAGCAGCCAGGCGGCGCCCGTCTCCAGCAGCGGAAGTTCCCTGTCGAGCACCCTCATCGGTAGTGCACCCGCTTCTCGATGAGCAGGAACTGGACGATCGCCATCGCCGCCAGCATCGCGAGCAGCACCACGGTGAGCGTCGAGGCGTAGGAGGTCTCGAAGAAGCTGAACGCCACCTGGTAGATGTAGTACAGGAGCAGGTTCGACGCGTTGTCCGGGCCGCCCTTGGTGAGGATGAAGAGGTGGTCCACCAGCTTGAACGAGTTGATGGTGGCGTTCACCAGCACGAAGAGGGTCGTCGGCATCAGGAGCGGGAAGGTGACGCGCCGGAAGAAGTACCAGCGCGACGCGCCCTCGATCTTGGCCGCCTCCTCGATCTCCGGCGGCAGCGACTGCAGCGCCGCGAGGTAGAAGATCATGAAGAAGCCCGCCTCCTTCCACACCGTCATCACCGCGAGGCAGGCCAGCACCGTCGAGGGGTCGCCCAGCCAGTTGTGGCTGGCCGCGCCGAACATCGCGCCGAACTTGTCGATGAGGCCGATCTGCGGCGTATAGAAAAAGAGCCACAGGTTCGCGACGGCCACCATCGGCAGGATGGTCGGCGTGAAGTAGCTCATGCGCACCAGCGCGCGCGCCGGCAGCCGGTCGTTCACCCAGATCGCCATGAGCATGGCGATCGCGATCGAGGTGGGGATCGTGGCAGCCGCGAAGTAGAGGTTGTTCCTGAGGACCTGCCAGAAGATCGGGTCGTCGGCGAGTGCCGCGTAGTTGGCGAGGCCCACGAACCGCGACGGCCGCACCACCGTGCCGGTGGAGAAGAAGCTGTCGTACAGCGTCGCTACGGCGGGGTAGTGCGTGAAGCCGATGAGCAGGATGGCTGCCGGGGTGAGCAGCAGCCATCCATACACATTCTTCATCGAGCGGTCAGCGGTAGGACTTGAGGAGCTTTTCGGCTTCGACCTGCGCGCCCTTGAGTGCGTCGGCCGGCTGCTTCTGGCCGGTGAGCGAGGCCTGGATCGCGTCGTCGAGGAGCTTCCTCACGCGGCCGGTCTGGAACGTGGAGAGCTCGGGAGTCGCGTACTTGAACTGGTCGCGCGCGACCACCGCCGGCGGGAACTCCGCGGCGTAGGCCTTGAGCTTCGGCGTGTCGTACGACGCGGGCGAGATGCCGACGTAGCCGGTGGCCATGCTCCAGTCGGCGGCGCGCTCGGGCGCCGTCATGAACTTCACGAAGGCGAGTGCGGCCTTGCGCTCCTCCGGCGTGGTCTTCTTGAAGAGGTAGAAGTTGCCGCCGCCGGTGGGCGAGCCGCGCTGCTTGGAGGCCGGTAGCATCGCCACGCCGAAGGGGAACTTGGCGCTGCCCTTCACCGCGGTGAGGTTGCCGGTGGTGTGCCACATGATCGCGGTCTTCCCCTCGGTGAAGGCCTGGCGCAGCGTCCCCCATTCGACGGTGCCTTCCGGCATCACCTTGTGCTTCGCACCCAGGTCGCGCCAGTACTGGAGAGCCGCGATCACGTCCGGGTGGTCGTAGTTGGTCTTGTTGCCGTCGCGGTTCATGAGGTCCTGGCCGTTCTGGCGCGCGAAGGCCTGGAACATCCAGTACGCGTAGCCGGTGGAGGGCACCATCACGCCCCAGCGGGACACGTTGCCGGAAGCGTCCTTCTTCACGAGCTTGCCCGCCATCTGCGTCATCTCGTTCCAGTTGGCCGGCGCCTTCTCCGGGTCGAGGCCGGCCTCCTTGAAGGCTTCCTTGTTCCAGTACATCACGATGGTGGAGCGCTGGAACGGGATGCCGTAGGCCTTGCCCTTGTAGGTGCCGTTCGCCATCAGCGCCGGGTAGAAGGACTTGAGCCAGGCCTTGTCCTGCGCCGAAGTGGCGACGTCGTCCCAGGGGACGATGACGTCCTGCTCCAGCAGCTCGTAGATGTCGATCGAGAAGAGCACCGAGATCTGCGCCGGCTGGCCGGCCTTCAGCGCCGCGAGCGCCTTGATGCGCGCGTCGTCGTAGTTGCCGGCGTAGATGGGCTTCACCTTGACGCCGGGGTTCTGCTTCTCGAAATCCGCCGCGTAGCCGTCGATCACCTTGGTGAGCGGGCCGCCGACGGCGATGGGGTAGTAGAACGTGATCTCGGTGTCGGCCCACGCCGCCTGCGCGAAGCCGATGAGCGCTGCCGCAAATGCCGCAAGTACCTTACGCATGGTGTTTCTCCCTTGTCGTGAAGCCGCGAAGCATGGACTTGCCCTGTTTCAGCGTAGTGACCCCCTGGGCCACCCGCTTGACTCATGTCAACCGGCAGCGGCGCCGCGACGCACCGGTTGCAGCTCTTCCGCGGCGCGCGCGCCGCTCGCCGTGTCGAACACGTGCAGCGACTCCGGCTTCCAGCCCAGCCGCACCGGCGTTCCCGGCGCGTGCACGAGCTGGCCCGGCGCCCGCATGAAGAGCGTCTCGTCGCCGACCCGCACCGTGAGGATCGTGTCGGCGCCATGGTACTCGGAGCTCGCGACCATCCCGGCCACGCCGCCGGAATCCGCGAGCCAGACGTGCTCCGGGCGCACGCCCAGCGTGAAGCCTTCGCCGCCGCCGGCGAAGAGCGCGTCCTGCGAACCGCGCACGACCGCACCCCGCGGCCCGTCGGCGAGTTTCAGGAGGTTCATGCCCGGCGTGCCGATGAAGCGCGCGGCGAACATCGTCGCCGGCCGGGCGTAGAGCTCCTCGGGCGAGCCCTCCTGCTCGATGCGGCCCTCGCGGATGAGCACCACGCGGTCGGCCATGCTCATGGCCTCCACCTGGTCGTGCGTGACGTAGACGACGGTCATGCCGAGCCGCTGCTGCAGCTCGCGGATCTCCACCCGCATCCCGTGGCGCAGCTGCGCGTCCAGGTTGGAGAGCGGCTCGTCCATCAGGCAGATGTTGTTCTCGGCGATGATCGCCCGCGCGAGCGCCACGCGCTGGCGCTGCCCGCCGGAGAGCTGCTGGGGCTTCCGGTCGAGCAGCTCCGCGAGGCCGACGACCTGCGCCACCTTCGCCAGGCGCTTCCTGCGCTCCTCCTCGGGCATCCCGCGCACCTTGAGGCCGAACACGATGTTCTCCTCGGTCGACAGGTGCGGGAAGAGCGCGTAAGACTGGAACACCATGGAGACGCGGCGCTTGTCCGGCGAGAGGCGCGTCACGTCGTGCCCGTCGACGAGGATCTTCCCCTCGCTCACGTCCTCGAGCCCGGCGATGAGCCGCAGCAGCGTCGACTTGCCGCAGCCCGAGGGCCCCAGCAGCACCACGAACTTGCCGGACTCCGCGCGAAAGCTCACCCCGTCGACGGCCTTCACCTGGCCGAAGCGCCTGGTCACCTTCTCGAGAACGATCTCCGACACGCAACTCCCTCGTCTTGTGCAGCCGACCCAACCCCGATTCTAGCGTGCCGATGCGACGAAGCGCGCATTCCCCGGCACGAACGGTAACCCGCTGCAGGTGGCCCCATCGGATAATTCGCGTGTCACCGATTACGCGTTGGATGCCCACCCATGAACTCTCTCATCCTTGCTTCCGTGCTGGCCCTCGCCGCGCTCCCCGCGTTCGCCGCCTCGCAGGTCTCGCCCGCCGAACCCTACGAGTTCGACCTCGTGAACGTGCGCATGTCGGTGGATTCCTGCACCTTCGCGCCGGAGAGCGTTTCCGTCAGCGCGTCCAGCGGCGTCTTCCGCGTGACCCACCGCCCGAACCAGTGCCTGGTGGCCGGCGAGCCGCGCGTCGTCGACATCCGGCTGGGGTCGCTCGCCATCGGCGACTGGCGCGTGGAGATCCACGCCGACGGCAGCCCCGCCGGCACGCCCAGCGAGCGCATCGACTTCTCCGTGCGCGGCCGGCCGACGATCGCGATCTTCCCGGCGCCGCCGCGCCCGCTCACGGATTACTCCGGCCACTGGTACCGCCCGGCCGAGTCCGGCTGGGGGCTGTCGTTCCACCAGAGCCCGACGGGCGTCGTCTTCGCCGCCTGGTACGTCTACGACGCGGACGGCACGCCGGCCTGGTACGTGATCCAGGACGGGCAGTGGACGAGCTCGACGCGATGGGCCGGCAAGGTCGTGCGTACCGTGGGGCCGGCCTACTTCCCGGGCCCCGGCTTCGACGCGGCGGCGGTCACGCGCAGCGCCGCGGGAGAGGCGACCTTCGAGTTCGTCCAGAAGCCGGGCGAGGAAGGCATCGCCACCTTCGGCTACACGGTGAACGGGCAGCAGGGGTCGAAGCGCATCACGCGGTTGTTGTACTAGGCCCGCACGCCCGACCCTCATCCCCGGCCCTTCTCCCAAGGGAGAAGGGAGCGCTTTTCTCCCCTCTCCCTCCGGGAGAGCGCTTTTCTCCCCTCTCCCTCCGGGAGAGGGGTCGGGGGTGAGGGCGGATCACTCCCCGCTTCCCGCGCGCAGGAGAAGGGCCGGGGATGAGGGAGAGAAGGGCCGGGGATGAGGGGATAATCGCCGGCATGAAGCTCATCACCTGGAACCTCCAGTGGGGCCGCGGCATCGACGGCCGCGTGGACTTCGCGCGCATCGTCGCGCACGCGCGCTCGATGGCGGACTTCGACGTCCTGAATGTCCAGGAGATCGCCGACAACTTCCCCGGTCTCGAGGGCAACGACGACGCCGACCAGTTCGCGCAGCTCGCCGCCCTGCTGCCGGGCTACACGGCGATCCCGGGCTACGGCGTGGACCTGCAGGGAACGGACGGGCGGCGCCGGCGCTTCGGCAACATGATCCTCACGCGGCTTCCCGTCCTCTCGGTGCGCCGCCATGCGCTGCCCTGGCCCGCGGACCCCGGCAAGGAATCGATGCCGCGCGTGGCCATCGAGGCGACGCTCAAGCTGCCGATGGGACCGGTGCGCGTGACCACCACGCACCTCGAGTACTACTCGCCGGTGCAGCGCGCCGCGCAGGCCGCCCGCCTTCGCGAGCTGCACGACGAGGCTTGCGGCCGCGCCCTGCGCCCGGGCTTCCCGACGGCGGAGAACGGGCCGCTCGACCTCACCGCCCAGACGGCTTCGGCGATCCTCACGGCGGACTTCAACTTCCCGCCCGAGAACCCGGCCTGGGACGAGATCCAGAAACCGCTCGCGAGCGGCGGCCCCGCCTGGCGGGACGGGTGGGCGCACGTGCACGGCCGCAAGCCCCACGAGCCCACCTTCTGCGTCCACGACACGCGCTGGTCCAAGCGCCCTTACTGCTGCGATTTCGTCTTCGTGAGCGAGGACCTGGTGCCGCGCGTGCGCGCGATCTCGGTCGACCTCGACACGAAGGTCTCCGACCACCAGCCGGTGCTGCTCGACTTCGACGCGCGATGATCCGGGCGCTCGCGGCCGCGCTGATCGCGTGGGCCCTGCCGGCCGTCGCCCAGCCTTCGACGCTGCCTTGCGCGACCACCGACAAGCCCTGCCTCGCGAAGGTCCTCAAGGGGCACCGAGTGCGGACGGCGGCGTTCTGGAAGGAGGCGTTCGCCCGGCCGGTGGCGGAGAGGATCGGGGCCGCCCCGCCCGAGCTCGTCGACTACGTGCTCGTCGACAACCTCCTCAACGGCTTTCCGAACAAGCCGCGCGCCAGCGTGCTGGACGAGGCGTTCCTCGCGGACGCGCGCGGGGCCATGGAGGACCTGCCCCCGGCGGTGCGCCGCCTGCTCGGCGAGAACTTCGCCGGCGTGTGGTTCCTCGACGACTTGGGAGGATCGGGCTACACGGAGGCGATCAGAAGCTTCTGGGGCCGGTCCGTCGGCGGCTACATCGTCCTCGACGCCGGGGTGCTGCGGAATCTCTCCGCGAACGAGTGGGCTACCTGGAAGGAGAACACGCCTTTCAGGCCCGACCCGGCCTGGCGCCTCGAGGCGAGGATCGAGGAGCCGGCCCGCAACGACCGGCGCGCCGCCATCCGCTACATCCTGCTCCACGAGCTGGGGCATGTGCTGTCGATCGGCCGCAACCTCCATCCACCGTGGGACATGCTGCCCTACGACGCGGCGGACTCGGGCCCCTATCCCTTCTACGACCTGTCGTGGCGAGCCCTCCGGTTGAAGAACATCCACGAATCGCGGTTCGAAAAGGAATTGCGCAGGCGAGACGCCATCGTCTATTACCTCGGCGCCCGGCTCGACGCGGCGGACATGGCCCGCGCCTACGCGGACCTCGGGAAGACCAACTTCCCGACGCTCTACGCCGCCACCAGCCCCGGCGACGACTTCGCGGAATCGTTCGTTAGCTACGTGCACACGGTGCTAATGCGCCGGCCGTGGGAGATCGTCCTGCGCAAGGACGGCAAGGTCGCGATGACCTACCGCACCTGCTGGGAGGAGCCGCGCTGCGCCACCAAGCGACGACTCCTCGAAGGCCTCCTGCGCTAGAAGAAGGGGTCAGATCCCTTTTTCTAGAGGCTGGTGACGAAGAGGCCGATGACCATCGCGCCCAGGATGACGGCGATGGCGAGGAGGATGTTGGTCTGCCGCCGCTGCGCAGCCTCGAGGCCCTGCAGCGCGCGCTCGATGCGGCCGGGCGCGTCGTCGGAGAGGATCTTGTGCACCAGGCGCGGGAGCTGCGGCAGCGTCTGCGACCACATCGGCGCCTCGAGCTTCAGCCGCCTCCAGAGTCCGCGCGGGCCCACATGGTTCGCCATCCAGCGCTCGAGGATGGGCTGGGCGGCCGAGCGCAGGTCGAGCTCGGGATCGAGGTGGCGCCCCAGCCCCTCCACCTGCAGCAGCGTCTTCTGCAGCAGGACGAGCTGCGGCTGGATGTCCATGCGGAAGCGCCGCCCCACCTCGAAGAGGCGCAGCAGGAGCTTGCCGAAGTAGATGTCCTTCAGCGGCTTGTCGAAGATCGGCTCGCACACCGAGCGGATCGCCCCCTCGAACTCCTCGAGGCGCGTGTCGCGCGGCACCCACCCGGCGTCGATGTGCGCCAGCGCCACCGCCTTGTAGTCGCGCTTGAAGAAGGCGATGAAGATCATCGCGAGGCAGTCCTTGTCCACCTCCGGCAGCGACCCCATGATCCCGTAGTCGATGCCGCAGTAGCGGCCGTCGCGCGCCACGAAGATGTTGCCGGGGTGCATGTCCGCGTGGAAGAAGCCGTCGCGGAACACCTGCGTGAAGAAGATCTCGACGCCGTTCCTGCCGAGCGTGGCCGTGTCGATGCCGTGCGCGCGGATCTGCTCGATGTCGTTCACGGGGATGCCGTCGATGCGCTCCATCACCATCACGTCGCGCGTGCACCAGTCGAAGTACACGTCTGGCACGTAGAGGATGGGGCTGCCCGCGAAGTTGCGCCGCACCGTGCTCATGCTGGAGGCCTCGCGCAGCAGGTCCAGCTCGTCGTGGATGATCTTGTCGAACTCGTAGACCACCTCGCGCGCGCGCAGCAGGTCGCTCAGCGGGTGCAGGCGCTCGATGAGCCCGGCGACGCCGTAGAGGAGTGCCGTGTCCTGCGCGATCGTCTCGCCGATGCCCGGGCGCAGGATCTTCACCGCCACCTCGCGCCCGTCGGGCAGCTCCGCGAAGTGCACCTGCGCCACCGAGGCGCTCGCGACCGGCGTGAGGTCGAAGGCGTGGAAGACCTCCAGGTAGGGCTTGCCGTAGGAGCGGTCGAGCGTGGCCACCACCTGCTCCGCCGGGAAGGGCGGCACGCTGTCCTGCAGCTTCGAGAGCTCGTCGGTGATGTCGGTGGGGATGAGGTCCGGGCGGATCGACATGAGCTGCCCGAACTTCACGAAGACGGGGCCCAGCTCCTGGAGCGCCAGCCTCAGGCGCACCCCGCGCGGGGCCGAGCGGTCGGCCCGGAAGTACGCCGCGCGGAAGCCCAGGCGCAGCACCGAGCTGCCCCGCCCGACGATGAATTCGTCGAGGCCGTGGCGACCGATGGTGGAGAGGATGCGAAGGAAACGGAAGACCCGCATGGAACCGCGATTCTACCTAGTAAAGGGGACGCTACCCTTCACACTGTCATTCCCGAAGTGAAGGGGACGCTACCCTTTACTCGCTTCCACGGACCGGCGCACTCAGCGATGAACTCGCGAGTAAAGGGTAGCGTCCCCTTCACTTCTTCTTCAGCCGGTCGGTGAAGTGCTTGCGGAACTTGGCCACCTTGGGCTCCACCACGAAGGTGCAGTAGGGGTTCTGCGAGCCCACGCGCGCGAAATATTCCTGGTGGTAGTCCTCGGCCTGCCAGAAGGTCGCGGCCAGCACGACCTCGGTGACGATGGGGGCCGCCCAGAGCTTCTCGGCTTCGAGCCTCGCGATCACCTCGCGCGCGGCCTGTTCCTGCTCCGGCGAATGGAAGAAGATGGCCGACCGGTACTGGGTGCCCACGTCGTTGCCCTGCCTGTCGGGCGTCGTGGGGTCGTGGATGGTGAAGAAGACCGCCAGGAGGTCGCGATACCCGACCACGGCCGGGTCGAAGGTCACGCGCACGACCTCGGCGTGGCCGGTGGCCCCGGTGCATATGTCTTCATAACCGGGATTGGCGGAATCGCCGCCCATGTAGCCCGATTCCACGCTTTCGACTCCCTGAAGCTGGTCGAAAACCGCCTCCAGGCACCAAAAGCAGCCCCCCGCCAATGTCGCAACTTCGGTCGCCATCGCCCCTCCAAGCCGGTAAGACGCAAGAAATGCGCCGGAATCCTACCCACTATAGATTGAAATATCTGGACAGAATTCCCCGGTAAACCACAAAATGTGGGGGTCCGAGGATGTCGGTACCCCTTGATCTGGAGCAAGCATTGCCGGGGGTCCGAGGGGACAATCAGCGCTCTGCCCGCCCAAGAAGCGGGCGAGTTCACTTTATAACGAAGTAGAGGGGGTCTACCTCATGAGCGTGGCCAAGTCCCGCCGTCCCGCAGCCGACATCACCAGGCTGCCCGCCCAGGAAATCAGCACCGAAGTCCTCATCGAGAAGTACGCGAAGGACGGCGAGACCTCGATCCGCGAAGTGCGCGCGCGAGTGGCCAAGGCCCTCGCCGGCAACGAGAACGAGGACCGCCGCGCCTTCTGGGAAGCGAAGTTCCTGGAAGCCCAGGAAAACGGCTTCATCCCCGCCGGCCGCATCAACTCCGCCGCCGGCACCAGCCTCACCGCCACCCTCATCAACTGCTTCGTGCAGCCCGTGGGCGACTCCATCACGGAGATCGTCGACGGCCGACCCGGCATCTACACGGCGCTGGCCGAGGCCGCGGAGACGATGCGCCGCGGCGGCGGCGTGGGCTACGACTTCTCCTCCATCCGCCCCGAGGGCGCGTGGGTCAAGGGCACCAACTCGCGCGCGAGCGGCCCGGTCTCCTACATGCGCGTCTTCGACCAGTCCTGCGAGACGGTGGAATCGGCCGGCGCGCGCCGCGGCGCGCAGATGGGCG
>JAABQW010000021.1 GCA_011391275.1 Betaproteobacteria bacterium | reverse complement strand
CGCCTGTGGGCCGAGGCGCAGAACTGCCACGAACGCGGCGACGAGCACGGCGCGATCCTCGCCCTGCACCGGGCCGTGACCGCGCGCCCCGACGACATGAGAGCGCTCGCGCACCTGTGCCGCACGCTCCACGAGAACCCCGCCCTGTTCGTCCCGCCGCCCGCGCCCCGCCCGGCGGCCCCCGCGCCCCTCGTGTCCGTGGTGGTCTGCAGCATCGACGCGGCGAAATTCGATCGCGTGCGTGCCTCCTACGCGCGCGCCTTCGGGGCCGATCCCTGGGAACTCGTCGGCATCCATGACGCGCGCTCGCTCTCCGAAGGCTACGCGCGCGGGTTCGCGCGGGCGTCGGGCGACCTCGTGGTGTTCAGCCACGACGACATCGAGATCCTGAGCGGCGGGATCGGCGCCGCGCTCGCGTCGGCGCTGGCCGTGGCCGACGTGGCGGGTCTCGTGGGGACGACCCTCCTGTCCGGGCCCGCGTTCGCCTGGAGCGGCAAGGCGCACGCGCGCGGGCGCATCGCCGAACCGGCCCGCGGCCGCGAAGGCGTCGACCTGCACGTCTTCAACCCCGTGCCGCGGGTGAGCGCGGGCATGCAGGCGCTGGACGGCGTCTTCATCGCGGCCACGCGGCGCGCAGTCGAGGCGGTCGGCTTCGACGCCGTCACCTTCGACGGCTTCCACCTCTACGACATGGACTTCACCTGGCGCGCCCACCTCGCGGGGCTCGCGGTCGCGATCACGCCCGACATCGTCATCCGGCACGACTCGACCGGCAGCTTCGACGCCAAGTGGAACGGCTACGCCGCGCGCTTCCTCGCGAAGTTCCCGGGACTGCTGCGCGAACGGCAGGCGAGCGACATGCTGCGCATACCCTTCGCGAGCGGGGAGGCGGTCGCGGCCTTCTGCGCCCGGCTGGACGAGGCGGGCCGCATGGCCCACGGTACCTGACACCGCGAGGTGTCAGGCGCCGCGCGGCAGCTTCGCGTCGAGGCAGGCGAGGTAGGCGGCGTTGTCGAAGGCAATGCCGTTGCGCTGCGCCTGCCACACGATCTCCGCCAGGCAATCCATGACCGCGTGTTTCGCGTCGTGCTCCGAGTCGTGCTTCGCGGCGAGCCGGCGCACGGCCTCGCGGATGCCCGGAGGCTGGTCGATGGAGACTTGCTCCTCGATGGCGAGGTGCATCGAGAGGTGCAGGAACGGGTTGGTCTCGCCGCCCTCCGGGCGCCACTCGCGTTCGCGGTAGCGATCGGGATCGCCGAGCACCTCGTGGTACTCGGGGTGCTCCATCGCGATGGCGAGCGCCATCGACTCGAGCGCCGTGAGGGCCTCGCCCGAGCGCGACTTCGCCCACAGGCCGAAGAAGAATTCGCGCACCTGGTCGCGCGTGGGGTTGAAGAGGCTCATTTCGGCAGGCGCGAGCGCTTCGGGGCGGGGGGCGCGGCGAGCTTCGCCTTGTCCTTCCAGCCGCACGGCCCGTAGACGTGGCACTCGCCGCATTTCGGCTTCCTCGCGAGGCACGTGTAGCGCCCGTGCAGGATGAGCCAGTGGTGGGCGTGCAGGCGGAACTCGTCGGGAACCACCTTGAGGAGCTTCTGCTCCACCGCCAGCGGGTCCTTGCCCGGCGCGAGCCCGGTGCGGTTTGAGACGCGGAAGATGTGGGTGTCCACGGCCATGGTGGGCTCGCCGAAGGCCACGTTGAGCACAACGTTGGCGGTCTTGCGGCCCACGCCGGGCAGCTTCTCGAGCGCCTCGCGCGTGCGCGGCACCGCGCCACCGTGCTCCTCGAGCAGGATGCGCGACAGGGCGATCACGTTCTTCGCCTTGGTGCGGAAGAGCCCGATGGTCTTCACGTGGTCCCTGAGCGCCTCCTCGCCCAGGGCGACGATCGCCGCCGGCGTGCCCGCCACGGGGAAGAGCCTGCGCGTGGCGAGGTTCACGCCCTTGTCGGTGGCCTGCGCCGAGAGCACCACGGCGACCAGCAGCTGGTAGGGCGTGCCGTACTCGAGCTCGCTCTTCGGCTCGGGGTCGGCGTCGCGCAGGATGCGGAAGAACTCGGTGCGTGCCTCGGGCTTCACTCGTAGGCCTCCATTCTCGTCGCGCGCTCGGCCACTTCCCGCTCCAGCCGCGCGGCGCGCAGCGCATGGCGCTCGCGGGAAAGGCCGGGGTCCGGCAGCCCCGCCACGGGCAGGAGCGCGATGCAGTCCACGGGGCAGGGCGGGATGCACAGCTCGCACCCGGTGCACCAGTCGTTGATCACCGTGTGCATCATCTTCGAGGCGCCCACGATGGCGTCGACGGGGCAGGCGTGGATGCACTTCACGCACCCGATGCACAGGCTCTCGTCGATGACCGCGACCTGCGGCGCCCGGAAGGCGCCGTGGACGGGGTTGAGCGGCTTCACGGCGCGATCCAGCAGCGTTGCGAGCTTCGCGATGCCCTCGTCGCCCCCGGGTGGGCACTGGTCGATGTCCGCCTCGCCGCGCGCGATCGCCTCGGCGTAGGGCTGGCACCCCGGGTAGCCGCACTTCGTGCATTGCGTCTGCGGCAGGAGCGCGTCGATGCGCCGCGCGATCTCGTTCATGCGAGGTCGCCCGGCACCAGCGGCACGAAGGGCCGGCCGGCCTCGGCGGCGATGCCCTCGTGCGCGAAGCGCCCGCGCCACAGCAGCACGCCGGCGCGCAGCCCCGCGTCCTCGCGCAGCGCCCGGGCGATGCCCTTGCCAGCGAGCGCGCGCGCATAGGGCAGGACCGCGGCGGAGAGCGCCGCGGCGCCGGCGCGAGCCACGGCGGACGGCATGTTGGGCACGCAGTAGTGCAGCACGCCCTCCTCGACGAAGACGGGGTCCGCGTGCGTGGTGGGCCGCGAGGTCTCGGCCACGCCGCCCGCGTCGATGGAGATGTCCACGATGACCGAGCCCGGCTTCATGCGCGCAACCAGCGTGCGCGGCAGGAGCTTCGGCGTGGGCGCGCCCGGGATGAACACGGCGCCCACGACGAGGTCCGCTTCGCGCGCGTGGCGGTCGATTTCCTCCGGCGTGGCGATCCCCGCCTCGACCGCGGCGCCGAGTCGGGCGCGGACGGCGTCGCGCGTGGAATCCGACCGCGTGAGGACGGTCACCCGCGCGCCCATCGCCGCGGCCACCTCGGCGGCGTTCGTGCCCGCGTGCCCGCCGCCCAGCACGAGGACGCGGGCCGGGGCCGTGCCCGGGCATCCCGAGAGCAGCGTGCCGTTGCCGCCGGCCGGCAGCGTGAGGAGATGCGCGCCCACCTGGATGGCCAGGCGCCCCGCGATCACCGACATGGGGGCGAGCAGGGGAAAGCCGCCAAAGGCGTCGCGCACCATCTCGTAGGCGATCGCCGTGACGCCGCGGTCGGCCACGTGCCGCGCGAGCCCGGGCTCGCCGACCAGGTGCTGGAAGGAGAAGAGCGTCGAGCCCTTCGCGAGCGAATTCCACTCGCCGGGCTGGATCTCCTTCACCTTGACGACGAGTCCGGCCTCCCAGGCTTCGGCGGGCGCGACGATCGTGGTACCCGCGGCGCGGTAGGCATCGTCCCCGGCGTCGATGCCCGCGCCCGCGCCTGCGGCGACGCGAACCTCGTGCCCATCGCGCGAGAGGACGGCGGCCGCGGCCGGGTCCAGCGCGACGCGGCGCTCGCCTTCCTTCGCTTCGCGCGGGATGCCGATTCGCATGGATCGAGGGGGACGGGCGGGCCGCGCCTCAGCCCTTGAGGGCGCCGCGCGCCTCGGCGATGAGGTCGGGGCCGCGGAAGATGAAGCCGGTGTAGATCTGCACGAGGCTCGCGCCGGCGTCGATCTTCGCCTTCGCGTCCGCGCCGCCGAGGATCCCGCCCACGCCGATGAGCGGGATGCGCCCCGCGAGGCCCCGGGCGAGCTTGCGCAGCACTTCCGTCGAGAGGGCGAAGACCGGCCGGCCCGACAGCCCGCCCGCCTCGTTCGCGTGGCGGTGGCCCACCACGCCGGCGCGGCCGATGGTGGTGTTGGTGGCGATGAGGCCGTCGATGCGGTGCTTGAGGGACAGTTCCACGATGGCCGCGATCTGCTCGTCGTCCAGGTCCGGGGCGATCTTCACCGCCAGCGGCTTCACGGCGCCGGCGCGCGCGGCGAGCTGGTCGCGTCGCGCCATGATGGCCCCGAGGAGCTCGTCCAGCCGTTCCCGGGATTGCAGGTCGCGCAGGTTCTTCGTGTTGGGCGAGGAGATGTTCACCGCGACGTAGGTGGCGCGGTCGTACACGGCGTCCAGGCAGGCGAGGTAGTCGTCGGCGGCGCGCTCGATGGGCGTGTCGAGGTTCTTGCCGATATTGATGCCCAGCACGCCGCGGAACGAGGACTTCCCGACGTTGCGCAGCATCTTCTCCACGCCCACGTTGTTGAACCCCATGCGGTTGATGATCGCCTCCTGCTCGACGAGCCTGAAGAGGCGCGGCTTCGGGTTGCCGGGCTGCGGGCGCGGGGTGACGGTGCCGACCTCGATGGAACCGAAGCCCAGGGCCGCCATCGGCTCGAGGTACTCGGCGTTCTTGTCCATGCCGGCGGCGAGCCCGACGGGGTTGGGGAAGCGGATCCCCATCACGGTGCGTTCCTCGCCGCGGTCGGCGCCGGCGCCGAGGAGGGCCACGGCGGGCCCGAGCGCGCACATCGAGCGCAGTGCCACCTCGTGGGCGGTTTCGGGATCGAGCCGGAAGAGGGCGCTGCGGGCGAGGCGGTAGAGCATCAGGTGTCCCGGTGGAGCCGCGGGATCATCTCAGGCGCTTCCATTCCCCGCGGGTGAGCCCCTCGATGGGGCGGAAGTCGCTCTTGTAGGCCATCTTGCGGCTCTGCGCGATCCAGTAGCCGAGGTACACGTAGGGCAGGCCCCGCTTGCGGGCCTCCTCGACCTGCCAGAGGATGTTCCAGGTGCCGAAGCTCGCCTTCTCCACGAGCGGGTCGAAGAAGGTGTAGACCGACGACAGGCCGTCGGGCAGTTCGTCCACGATGGACACCATGCGCAGCTTCCCGCCCTCGCGGAACTCCACGAGGCGCGTGGCGACGTTGGACTGCAGCAGGAAGTGCGCGTACTGCTCGCGGCTGTCGTGGTCCATGCCGCCGCCGCGGTGGCGCTCGCCCTGGTAGTGGCGGTAGAGGGCGTAGTGCTCGGGGCTGAACTTGAGCTCGCCGTAGTGCGCCTCCAGCCCCGCGTGCCGCTTCCAGGCGCGCCGCTGCGCGCGCGAGGGCTCGAACTGCCCCGCCACCACGCGCACTGGCACGCAGGCCTGGCAATGGTCGCACCACGGGCGGTAGGTGAAGGCGCCGGAGCGGCGGAAGCCGGCCGAGACCAGCGAGCCGTAGGTTTCGGTGTCGATGAGGTAGCTGGGCGTGGCGACCTGCGAGCGCGCCAGCCGCCCGGGCAGGTAGCTGCACGGGTAGGGCGCCGTCGCGTAGAACTGCAGGTTCGCAATCGGCAGGTCGTTGAGCTTCGTCATGCTTCCTCGGTGGCCGGCCAGCGGCAGCCGGTGGGGGGATATTGTATCGACTCGGCCAGCAGCTGCGCGAACGCGCTCCGCGGGATCTCGCGCGCGCCCAGCGAGGCGAGGTGGCGGGTGGCCTGCTGGCAGTCGATGACGCGCACGCCCATCCCCTTCAAGCGCGCGACCAGCTTCACGAGTGCCACCTTCGAGGCATCCGTCTCCCGCGAGAACATCGACTCGCCGAAGAAGACCCGGCCCAGGAGGATCCCGTAGAGCCCGCCGGCAAGCTGCCCGTCGCGCCACGATTCCACCGAGTGCGCGAAGCCCAGCTCGTGCAGGCGCGTGTAGGCCGCCACCATCTCCGGCACGATCCAGGTGCCGGGCTGCCCGTCGCGCGGCGCGGCGCACTCGCGCATCACCTCCGCGAAGGCCGTGTCGAAGCGCGTCTCGAAAGGCCCGCGCGCCACGGCCTTGCGCAGCGACCGCGACACCTTGAGTTCGTCCGGGAAGAGCACCATGCGCGGGTGCGGCGACCACCACAGGATGGGCTCGCCCTCGGAATACCACGGGAAGATGCCGCGGGAGTAGGCGTCGAGCAGGCGCTCCGGCGAGAGGTCGGCGCCGGCGCAGAGCAGGCCGTTGGGCGACCGCAGCGCCTTCGCGACCGGCGGGAACGGGTCGGCCGGGCGGAGGAGGGGAATCACGGGCTGCTACTTTAGCAGCCCTCCTTCGCGGGTTCGGCCCTCAGCCCTGCGTCCAGGGCAGCCCGGCGTGGCGCCAGCCGCCGAGCCTGCCGCGCCGCCCTTCCTCGTCCGCGTCCCCCTCGAAGCCCTCGAGGATGTTGAAGACGCGCGTGAAGCCGGCCTGGGCCAGCGCCGTGGCCGCGTGGTGGGAACGCACGCCGCTGCGGCACAGGAGAAGGATCGGCGCGTTGCGGGGGAAGCGCGCCGCCATCGTGTCGACGAAGCGGGGATCGGGCCGCGTCGCGCCGTAGGGCCGCCACTCGACGAGCGGCGCGTACTCGACGTGGCCGACGAATTCCCATTCGGCACGGGTGCGCACGTCGACGATCGTCGCCGCGCCTTCGGAAGCGAGTTCGTGCGCCTCCCGCGGAGTGAGGGCGCCGGCGTAGGGCAGTCCCGCCGCGAGGCTCCGGGCCGCCGCGACGTCGAAGAGGTCGTGCCTATCCATGGTTTCTTCCCGTGGCGTCATCGCGATTCATGCGGCGCATCCTAGCCGCCCCGCATATGCCTGGAAAATACTTGTTTGTGATATGTTCATAACCATCAGGCATATGGGGCCGGCATGAATCTCCAGCAGCTGCGCTACGCCTTCGAAGTGGCCCGGCGCGGGCTCAACGTCTCGGAAGCCGCGGCGGCGCTGCACACCTCGCAGCCCGGGGTGTCCCGCCAACTGCGCGCGCTCGAGCAGGAGCTCGGCGTCGACATCTTCGTGCGCCAGGGGCGGCGGCTCACCGCAGTCACGGACGCCGGGCGCGAGATCCTCGCGATCGTCGGCCGGGTGCTCGACGAGCTGGGCAACCTGCGGCGCGTGGGCGAGGAGTTCGCGGGGGCCGACCGCGGCTCGCTCGCGGTGGCGGTGACCCACACCCAGGCGCGCTACGCGCTGCCCCCCGTCATCACGGCGTTCAAGAAGCGCTACCCCGAGGTGCGGCTGAAGCTCCTGCAGGGCAACCCGCACCAGCTGGCGCGCTGGGTGCTGGACGGGGAAGCGGACGTCGCGATCGCCACCGAGGCGCTGGACCGTTACGAGCGGCTCGTCGCCGTGCCGGGCTACCAGTGGCACCACGGCGTGGTCGTGCCCTCGCGGCACCCGCTCGCGCGCGTGAAGCCGCTCACGCTGGAGGCGGTGGCGAAGTACCCGATCGTGACCTACGACCCCACCTTCGCCGGGCGCTCGGCCATCGACGCGGCCTTCGAGCGGCGCGCGCTCGCCCCCGACATCGTGCTCACCGCGCTCGACTCGGACGTGATCAAGTCCTATGCGAGCCTGGGGCTGGGGGTGGGGATCATCTCTTCGATCGCCTTCGACCGGCGCAAGGACCGCGGGCTCGTCCTCCTGCCCGCCGAGCACCTGTTTCCGGTGCAGACCACGCGGCTCGCGTTCCGCAAGGGCGCGTGGCTGCGCGGCTACGCGGTGGAGTTCATCCGGCTCTTCGTGCCGCACCTCACGCGGGAGGCGCTGGAGCGGCTCGCCGCGGGGCGCGGCGAGGACTTCGCGATCTAGGACTCCGGCTTGCCGTCCGGCGCAGGGGTGGCGTTGGAGACATGCAGCACGCTGGTGCCGCAGACCTCCTCCACGTCACCCGGCGTGGGCCGCTCGCGGAAGTAGACGAGGGAGCAGACCGGGGAGAGCCCCAGCAGGTCCTTCTTCACGACCCAGGCCGCGTACGGGTAGCCGAGCTGGTACATCTCGGACTCGCGCTCGCGCATCCAGTCGCGGCAGCCCTCGTTCATCGGGCAGGGCCGGTTTCCCCAGCCGGGCTCGAGGCAGGGAAAGTCCTGGTTGTCGGGGGAAACACCTTCCCGCCGGCAGGGCGACGAGCGAAGCGTCTTCATGGGGCCAGTCTAGCGGCGCGCCGGGCGGCCGCCTTGCCGGAGGTCAAGCCTCAGCACTGCGCCCACTGCGAACTGTAGCGCGCGAGCTCCCGCACCACGGCGCGCCCGTCGACCGCCTCCCGGGCGCGGTCGCCCAGCTCGAGCTGCAGGCGGAAGCCGAACTTCCGGAAGAACTGGTCGAACATCTCGCCCCCGAAGGTGCCCGCCGCGGCGAGTTCGTCCTTCTCCGCGTCGTGCTCCAGCAGGATCGTGGCGAGCGGCTGCGGCGCCGGGCCGGCCACCACGCGCGCGCCGGCCGCCGGGTCGTAGACGCTGCGGTCCGAGCAGCAGGTGATCACCTTGCCCGCGCCCGCCACCGGGCTGGGCGCGTCGCGATAGCCGATGAAGCTCACCTGCCGCGTCGGGTAGGTGAGCTTGTGGGCGCAGATGGCGGAGTAGGCGACGATGGCGCGATCCGGCCCCACCCCCCCCTCCCAGCGGTAGGTGCCCCCGCCTTCGGTCTTCAGGTCGATGCCGCCAGCCGCGGGCTTCGCCAGCCGCAGCAGGAAGCACGGCGTGGAGGCGAAGGGGTAGTCGAAGACGTAATTGACGCCGACGCGCAGCTGCGCCGCCCGGAAGGGCTCGCCGCGCTCGTCGACGAGGAGCGCCCGGCGGTACAGGCGGGTCTTCAGGGCGGCGGCGTCGGCCGCGGTGGGAAGCGTGGTCGCGGCCGCGGAGGCGGCGCACAGTTTCACGAAGTCGCGTCGTTCCATGGGCGCGAAGATAGCAGATTGAAAAAGGGGTCGGATCCCTTTATTGGGACGGTTCT
>JAABQW010000020.1 GCA_011391275.1 Betaproteobacteria bacterium | reverse complement strand
CTGGTTTCGGACAGCCTGGCGAAGAGCCGCAGCGTCACGGTGTCCCAGGCCCAGGTGATCCTGGTGGCGCTCGGCATCCTGATGGCGGGCTTCTTCCTGGCGATGGCGACCTACATCGTCACGATGAGGTTCTCGACCGATCTGCGCAACCCCTACCTGCGGTCGCTCCTGTCCGCCCTGCACGAGGAGGACCTCAAGCGCAGCGAGTCGGAGATGAGGGACACGCTGAACTCCCTGGCGGTGCGGGTCGGCGAGCTCCAGGCCCGCATCATGCGCCTGGACGCCTTCGGCGAGCGGCTCGCGAAGGCCGCCGGCATCAAGCCCACGGAGTTCCGCTTCGACGAGCAGCCCGGCCAGGGCGGCGCCGCCCCCTCGCCCGCGTTCACGCGCGACCTGACGCTGCCGGAGTTCAGGCAGAAGCTCGACGAGATCTCCCGCGTCCTCGACGACCGCACCGACAAGCTGGGCGTGCTCGATTCCGTGTTCATGGACGACCGCCTGGCCCGCAAGACGATTCCCACGACGCTTCCCGTCTCCCAGGGCTACTACTCCTCCAACTACGGCTACCGCATCGACCCGATCAGCGGGAAGTCGGCCCTGCACACCGGGGTGGACATCATCGCGACCCCGGGCACGCCGGTGATGGCCGCGGCCGGCGGCGTGGTGTCGACCGTCGCGTACCATCCGGAGTACGGCAACATCGTCGACATCGACCACGACAACGGCCTCACCTCGCGCTACGCGCACCTGCTCAAGAGCTCGGTCAAGGTGGGCGACGTGGTGATGAAGGGCCAGCTCGTCGCCCAGGTGGGCAACACCGGCCGCACTACCGGGCCGCACCTGCACTTCGAGGTCCGGGAGAAGGGCGTGCCCCTCAATCCCAACAAGTTCTTCGCGCTCGACAAGAAGGACGGCATGGTCCCCGTGGCCCTCCGCCGGTGAGCTCCGGCCCGGCCGGGGCTTGCATTCCGGCAGGCCTGCCCCATTTCACCTTATAATTGCCGCCTCTTTCCGGCCCCGTTGGGGCCGGTTTCGCATCGTTCCCCGCCCAAGCCCCCGCCCCCGTGTTCGCAAACGTCCTCAAGGCCATTTTCGGCAGCCGCAACGACCGCCTTCTGAAGCAGTACCGGAAGACGGTCGAATCCATCAACGCGCTCGAGCCCGCCATCGGGAAGCTCTCCGACGAGGCCCTCGCGGCCAGGACGCCCGAGCTCAAGGCGAAGGTCGCCGCCGGGGCCTCCCTGGAAGAGATCCTGCCCGAGGCGTTCGCGGTCGTCCGCGAGGCCTCGAAGCGCGTGCTCGACATGCGCCACTTCGACATGCAGCTCGTCGGCGGCCTGGCGCTGCACGAGGGCAAGATCGCGGAGATGCGCACGGGCGAGGGCAAGACGCTCGTCGCCACGCTGCCCTCCTACCTCAATGCCCTCACCGGCAAGGGCGTGCATGTCGTCACGGTGAACGACTACCTCGCCCGCCGCGACGCGGAATGGATGGGGCGCATCCACCGCTTCCTGGGCCTCACCGTGGGCGTCGTGGTGCCGCAGATGGACCACGCCGAGAAGCAGGCCGCCTACCAGGCCGACATCACCTACGGCACCAACAACGAGTTCGGCTTCGACTACCTGCGCGACAACATGGCCACGCAGGTCGCCGAGCGGTTCCAGCGCGGCCTCAACTACGCGATCGTCGACGAGGTGGACTCGATCCTCATCGACGAGGCGCGCACCCCCCTCATCATCTCGGGCCAGGCCGAGGACTCCACGGACCTCTACCGGCGCATCAACGCCCTCATCCCCTCGCTCGCCAAGCAGGAGGACGAGAAGGGCGAGGGCGACTACTGGGTGGACCTCAAGCAGCACAGCGTGACGCTCTCCGAGCAGGGCCACGAGCATGCCGAGGAGCTGATGGTGAAGGCGGGGCTGCTCGCCGCGGGGGCGAGCCTGTACGACCCGGCCAACATCATGCTCATGCACCACCTCTACGCGGGGGTGCGCGCGCACGCGCTCTACCACCGCGACCAGCACTACGTGATCCAGGACGACGAGGTGGTGATCGTCGACGAGTTCACGGGCCGCATGATGCAGGGCCGGCGCTGGTCCGAGGGCCTGCACCAGGCGGTGGAGGCCAAGGAAGGCGTCGCGATCAAGAACGAGAGCCAGACGCTCGCCTCGATCACCTTCCAGAACTACTTCCGCCTCTACAAGAAGCTCTCGGGGATGACCGGCACGGCCGACACCGAGGCCTTCGAGTTCTCGCACATCTACAGCCTGGAGACGGTGCTCATCCCCACGCACCGCCCGATGGTCCGCAAGGACTCCAACGACCAGGTCTTCATCACGGCCAGGGAGAAGTTCCAGGCCATCATCAGCGAGGTGAAGGACTGCCACGAGCGCGGCCAGCCCGTCCTCCTGGGCACCACCTCCATCGAGAACTCCGAGCTCATCTCCACGATGCTCGCGAAGGAGGGCCTGCCGCACCAGGTGCTCAACGCCAAGCAGCACGCGCGGGAAGCCGAGATCGTGATCCAGGCCGGCCGTCCGCGGATGGTGACGATCGCGACCAACATGGCCGGCCGCGGCACGGACATCGTGCTCGGCGGCAACCCCGACCCCGAGATCCAGCAGGTGAAGGCCGACGAGTCGCTCCCTCCCGCCGAGCGGGAGCGCCGCGCCGCCGAGGTCCGCGAGGGATGGCAGAAGCTGCACAACGAGGTGGTGGCGGCCGGCGGCCTGCACATCATCGGCTCCGAGCGCCACGAGTCGCGGCGCATCGACAACCAGCTGCGCGGCCGCGCCGCGCGCCAGGGCGACCCCGGCTCCTCGCGCTTCTTCCTGTCCTTCGAGGACCCGCTCCTCAAGATCTTCGCCGGCGAGCGCCTGCAGGCGGTGATGCGCTCGCTCAAGATCCCCGAGGGCGAGGCCATCGAGGCCAAGATGGTCACGCGCTCCATCGAGAACGCCCAGCGCAAGGTCGAGGCCCGCAACTTCGACATCCGCAAGCAGCTCCTGGAGTACGACGACGTCGCGAGCGACCAGCGCAAGGTGATCTACGCGCAGCGCAACGAACTGCTCGAGTCCTCCGACATCTCCCAGACGATCTCCGCCATCCGCTCCGACGTGCTGGCCGGCGTCGTCCGCGAGCTCGTGCCGCCGGACAGCGTGGAGGAGCAGTGGGACCTCGAGGGCCTGGAGCGCCGGCTGGAGGCCGACTTCTTCATGGCGTCCCCCGTCAAGGAGTGGGTCGAGAAGGACGAGTCGCTGGACCCGGACGCGATCGCGGCGAAGGTGATCGCGCAGGCGGCCGGGGAGTACGAGGCCAAGTTCGCCCCCATCGAGAAGGAAGTGCTGCACCAGTACGAGCGCTCGGTGATGCTGCAGGCGATCGACTCGCACTGGCGCGAGCACCTCGCGGCGCTCGACTACCTGCGCCAGGGCATCCACCTGCGCGGCTACGCCCAGAAGCAGCCCAAGCAGGAGTACAAGCGCGAGGCCTTCGAGCTCTTCGGCAACATGCTCGACTCGATCAAGCGCCAGGTGACGCAGCACCTCATGTCGGTGCAGATCCGCTCGCAGGCCGAGGTCGAGGAGGCCGAGCGCCGCGCCGAGGAGGCCGCCCAGGCGCTGAAGAACGTCCAGTACCACCACGCCGACTACGACGAGGCGCTTGCCCAGGCCCCGGCGGAGGGCGCGGAGGCCGCGCTGCCCGTTGACGAGGCGGCCCAGCCCTTCGTGCGCGGCGGCCAGAAGGTCGGCCGCAACGATCCCTGCCCGTGCGGGTCTGGCAGGAAGTACAAGAACTGCCACGGCAAGCTCGCCTGACCCCGCCCCATTGACGGCCCGCGCGGCCGCGACGCATCCTCCGGCCCATGGACATCACCGTGCGCCGCGCCGAGCCGGGCGACTTCGAGGCCGTCTGGCGGAACTTCTCCGACGAGAGCGCCTACTCGGGCACGCTCCAGCTCCCGCACCCGTCGCGCGAGGCATGGCGCAAGCGCCTCGCTGAACCCGCCGACGGGCACTACCTCTTCGTGGCCTGCGCCGGCGACGAGGTGGTGGGCAACGCGGGACTGCACCCGGCCTCCCGGTCGCCGCGGCGCGCGCACGCGATGGCCCTGGGCCTGGCCGTGCCCTCGCCGTGGCAGGGGCGCGGGGTCGGGACGGCGCTCCTCGGCGCGGCCACGGGGCTCGCCGACGGGTGGCTGAACGTCTTCCGGCTCGAGCTCACCGTCTTCGCGGACAACGAGCGCGCCATCGCCCTCTACCGCAAGTTCGGCTTCGAGACCGAGGGGACCCACCGGGCCTACGCGCTGCGGGACGGCCGCTACGTCGACACGCTGGCGATGGCGCGCCTGCGGCCCAAGGCGCCCTGAGCCGGACGCCGGCCGCGTCCCGGGGGCCGTGCGATAATTCGCGGCTATGGCCGTGAACCTCGATCCGCCCCGCGCGGAAAACCTCCTCACCATCGCCGGCGTGCGCCTGGGCGCAGCCGAGGCCGGCATCCGCAAGAAGGGCCGCAAGGATCTCCTGGTCGTCGAGATCGCGGAAGGCAGCCGCGTGGCGGGCGTCTTCACCCGCAACCGCTACTGCGCCGCACCCGTGACCGTTTGCCGCGATCACCTCGCGGGCGAGGCGCGGATCCGTGCCATCGTCGTGAACACCGGAATCGCGAACGCGGGCACGGGCGAGGCGGGCCTGGCCAACGCGCGCGCGACCTGCGTGGCCGTGGGCGAGGCCCTGGGCGCGCAGGCGCGCTCCGTCCTTCCGTTCTCCACCGGCGTGATCATGGAGCACCTGCCGATGGATCGCCTCGTGGCCGGCATCCCGGCGGCGGTCGGCGCCCTGCGCGCGGACGGCTGGGCGGAAGCGGCCGCGGCGATCATGACCACGGACACCGTGCCCAAGGCCGTGTCGCGCCAGGCCGTGATCGACGGCGTGACGATCACCGTCACCGGCATCGCCAAGGGCGCGGGCATGATCCAGCCCAACATGGCGACGATGCTGGGCTTCATCGCCACGGACGCCGCCGTGGGCCACGACACGCTCGAGGACATGGTGCGCCACGTGGCGGACCGCTCGTTCAACGCGGTCACCGTGGACGGCGACACCTCCACCAACGACTCCTTCGTCCTCATCGCGACCGGCCGCGCCGGCAATCCCCGGATCGTGGGCGAGGGCACGGCGGAATTCACGCGCCTGGCCGAGTGCGTGCTGGAAGTGGCGCAGATCCTGTCGCAGGCCATCGTCCGCGACGGCGAGGGCGCCACCAAGTTCATGACCATCGCGGTCGAGGGAGGCGCCACGCGCGAGGAGTGCATGCGCGTGGGCAAGTCGATCGCCCACTCGCCGCTCGTGAAGACGGCCTTCTTCGCCTCCGACCCCAACCTCGGGCGCATCCTGTGCGCCGTGGGCAACGCGGGGATCGCCGACCTCGACCCCGCGAAGGTGACTCTTCACCTGGGCGACGTGCTGGTCGCCGAGAAGGGCGGGCGCGCCGCGGCGTACACCGAGGAGCAGGGCAAGGCGGTGATGGCACCGGCGGAGATCACCGTGCGCGTGGGTCTCGGCCGCGGCGTCGAGAGCGCCACCGTGTGGACGTGCGACTTCTCGTACGACTACGTGAAGATCAACGCGGACTACCGCAGCTGACCAACCTGGGGGAGAAGCCGATGGCCGGCACCGTGACCCCGCAACTCGAGACCTACTACGCGAAGCGCGCGGCCGAGTACGAGCGCATCTACGAGAAGGCCGAGCGGCAGGAGGAACTCGCATGGCTGCGCGGGCGGCTGCCCGCGCTTTTCGAGGGGCGCCGCGTCCTGGAGATAGCCTGCGGCACGGGCTACTGGACGCAGTTCATCGCCCGCAGGGCCGCGCGCGTGACCGCCTGCGACATCAACGAGGCGGTGCTGGAGATCGCGCGCGAGAAGCCGCTCCCGAAGGGGCGGGTCACCTTCGCGAAGGCCGACGCGTTCTCGCCCGGCGGCCTGTGCGAGGGGTGCGACGCCGCCTTCGCCGGGTTCTGGTGGTCGCACGTGCGCAAGTCCGACCTGGCGCGCTGGCTCGCCGCCATGGCGAAGTCGCTGCCGTCCGGTGCGCTGGTGGCCATGCTCGACAACCGGTACGTCGAGGGCAGTTCCACGCCCGTGTCGCGCCGCGACGCCGAGGGCAACACCTACCAGGTCCGCGAGCTCCTCTCCGGCGAGAAGCACGAGGTTCTCAAGAACTTCCCCACCGCAGCGGAGCTCGCCGAGGCCGTCCGCCCGCACGCCCACGAGGCGCACCTCGAGGAAACGCAGTACTACTGGCTTCTCGTCTTCCGCCTGAAATGACCGACTCACTCGACCGCTTCCTGGCCCGCGTCGACCTGCTCGTCGACCGGCTCGAGAGGATCCTTCCCGCAGGCTCGCAGCCCGTCGACTGGTCCGCCGGGGTCGCCTTCCGCTGGCGCAAGCGCGGCGGTCGCGGCTTCCTCGATCCCGTGCGCCACCCGCACGTCATCGCGTTCGCGGACCTCAAGGACATCGACGACCAGAAGAAGCGGCTGCGCGAGAACACGGCCCAGTTCGTCTCGGGGCGGCCGGCCAACAACGTGCTGCTCACCGGCGCGCGCGGCACGGGGAAGAGCTCGCTCGTGAAGGCGGCGCTCAACGAGTTCCGCAGGAAGGGCCTGCGCCTCATCGAGGTCGACAAGTCGGACCTCGTCGACCTCCCGGACATCGTGGACCTCGTGGCCGGCCGCCCGGAGCGCTTCATCGTGTTCTGCGACGACCTGTCCTTCGAGTCGTCCGACCCGGGCTACAAGTCGCTCAAGGTGGCGCTGGACGGCACGATCGCGGGATCGGCCGACAACCTGCTCATCTACGCGACCTCGAACCGCCGCCACCTCATGCCCGAGTTCATGCACGAGAACCTCGAGACGCGGCACGTGGGCGGCGAGATCCACCCGGGGGAGACGACCGAGGAGAAGATCTCTCTGTCGGAGCGCTTCGGCCTGTGGCTTTCCTTCTACCCGTTCGACCAGGACGAGTACCTCGACATCGCCTCGCACTGGGTCGGCGCTCTCGGCGGGAAGGCCGACGAGGGCATGCTGGCGGCAGCGCGCCTCTGGGCGCTGGAGCGCGGGTCGAGGAGCGGGCGCGTGGCCTGGCAGTTCGCGAAGGACTACGTGGGCCGCGGCGCGGCCGCGCGCGGGCGCAAGTGACGAAGATCACCGAGGTTGCCGCCGCCGTCATCGAGCGGCCCGACGGCACCTTCCTGCTGGCCTGCCGCCCCGGAGGCAAGCCCTATCCCGGCTACTGGGAGTTCCCCGGCGGCAAGATCGAGCCCGGCGAGGACCCGCGCGCGGCTCTCGACCGCGAGCTGGTGGAGGAACTGGGCATCCGCGTGCGCGAGGCCACGCCGTGGATCACGCGCGTGTACGCCTATACCCACGCGACGGTGCGCCTGCACTTCTTCCGCGTCACCGCCTGGGACGGCGAGCCGCAGCCGCTCGAGGACCAGGCCATCGCGTGGCAGGACATCCATGCGCCCGACGCGAGCCCGATGCTGCCGGCCAACGCGCCGGTGCTGGCCGCGCTCGCGCTGCCTGCCGTCATGGTCGTGTCCAGCGCTTCCGACGCCAGCTTCGACGCCTGGATCATGCGCTTCGCGGGGCTCCTCGCCACGGAGCGGCCGCTGGTGCAGATCCGCGAGAAGGGACTCGAGCGCCTGCGCGTGCAGCACCTGCTCTCGCGCACGCTGGCCCGCGCCACGCCTTTCGGCTCGCTCGTCGTCGTGAACAGCGACTGCGGGGAGTTCCCGCAGGCCGACGGAGTGCACTTCACGGCGAAGGCGCTGATGGCGGCGGCCGCGCGCCCGGCGGGGCGCGTGGTGGGGGCCTCCTGCCACGATGCGCGAGAGATTGCCCACGCCGCGCAGCTCGGCCTCGACTACGTGGTCGTCGGGCCGGTGAAGGACACGCCGTCGCACCCCGGCGCCGCCACGCTCGGCTGGGAGGGTTTCGCCGCGCTGGTGCACGGGTGCCCCCTGCCCGCGTACGCCATCGGCGGCCTCACGCGCGCCGACATCGCCGAGGCGAAGCGCCGCGGAGCGCATGGCGTGGCGCTTCGCTCCGCCGCCTTCGCCGCCTAGAGCCCGCCGGGCGGCCCGGGGCGGTGTCTCTCCCCTCGCACGGGCGTCACCGCGGTGCGAGCAGCCGAGCCACGCAGCGCGGAAGATCACCCGGCGACTCGCAGAACGCGTGCGCCCCGGCCTCCCGCAGTTCGTCGCGCGAACCGTAGCCCCAGGTGACCCCGAGCGCACGGGCGCCGTGGTGGTGGGCGGCGACCATGTCCACGCCGCGGTCCCCGATCATCGCCGCGCGCCCCGGGTCGAGCCCGTGGCTCGGGAAGAGGTGCGCCAGGAGCTCGCGCTTGTCCTCCCGCGTGCCGTCGAGCTCGCAGCCGTGGATGGCCTCGAAGTGCGCGTCGAGAGCGAAGTGGCTCACGATCCGCTCGGCGTACACGCGCGGCTTCGAGGTGGCCACATAGAGCGGGAGCCCCGCGTCGCGCAACAAGGCCAGCGCCTCCCCGATCCCCGCGTAAGGCGCGTTCTCGTACAGCCCCACGTCGGCGAAGCGCTCGCGATAGTGCGCGAGCGCCCGCTCGACCTCGTCGCGCGAGGTCGTCCCGAGCAGTTGCGCGAGCGAGGCGCGCAAGGGCGGCCCGATGGCGAAGGTGAGTTCGTCGAGGGGCGGCGGCTCGCGGCCCACCCGCTCCAGCGCATGGGCGATGCACTTCGTGATGCCCTCGCGCGGGTCGGTGAGCGTGCCGTCCAGGTCGAAGAGGATGGCAAAGGGTTCGGATCGCATTATCGGGACGGTTCTACAGAACCGGTCTATTCAGGAACTGGCGCACGGACCTCGCCGATCACGGAATAGACCGGTTCTGTA
>JAABQW010000019.1 GCA_011391275.1 Betaproteobacteria bacterium | reverse complement strand
CGCGGTTCATCTCGGACAGGCCATAGACGGCCTCCGCGACGAGCTCGGGCGCCGCGTGCTTCATCTTGTACCAGCGCTCCCACGTCGCGATGTCCTTGATTCGGAAGTCGGCAGAGAGGTCGATCACCTTCACGCCCGCGTCGACGAGCTGCCGCGCCTGGCCCATGGCCACGCCGTTGGGCGTGGCGAAGAAGACGCATTGGCAGGCTGCGAGGTCGGTCGCCGCCGGGTCGCTGAACGCGATGTCGACGCGCTTCCGAAGCGACGGGAACATGCGCGCGACCGGCGTTCCCGCCTCGCCCCGCGACGTGATCGCCGCGATCTCGACGTCGGGGTGGGCCGCCAGCAGCCTGAGCAGCTCCACGCCCGTGTAACCCGTGCCACCGACGACGCCAACCTTGATCATTTATCGACACCCCTCCTGTCGGCTGCCGGAGACAACCGCACGATCCCAGAACGACAAAGCCGCCTTGCAGGGCGGCTTTGTCGAGTTCGGGCGGCCCCGGACAGCGCTCTCCCGCCTTAGCGTTTCGAGTACTGCTTGCGGCGACGCGCCTTGTGGAAGCCGACCTTCTTGCGCTCGACCTCGCGCGCATCGCGCGTGACCAACCCGGCCTTCGACAGGGCCGGCTTGAGCGTCGGGTCGTACTCGATGAGGGCCCGCGTGATGCCGTGGCGGACGGCGCCCGCCTGCCCGGATTCACCGCCGCCGAACACGTTCACCTTGATGTCGAACGTCTGGGCGTGGTTCGTGAGCTCCAGCGGCTGGCGCACGATCATGCGGCCGGTCTCGCGCGAGAAGTACTCGTCGAGCGGCTTCTCGTTGACGACGATCTTGCCCTGGCCGGACTTGATGAAGACACGGGCCACCGCGTTCTTGCGACGGCCGGTGCCATAGTTGTATTTGCCGATCATGGTCGTCGCTCCTTAGATCTCGAGGGCTTTGGGCTGCTGGGAAGAATGCGGGTGCGCGGGGCCGGCGTAGATCTTGAGCTTCTTGATCATCGCGTAGCCCAGGCGGCCCTTCGGCAGCATGCCCTTCACCGCGAGCTTGAGGATGCGGTCGGGGTGTCGCGCCTGCAGCTTGTCGAAATTCGTCTCGTAGATGCCGCCCGGGTAGGTCGAGTGGCGGTAGTACTTCTTGTCGCTCGCCTTGGCGCCGGTGACGCGCAGCTTCTCGACGTTCACGACGACGATGTAGTCGCCGGTGTCGACGTGGGGGGTGAATTCGGCCTTGTGCTTGCCGCGCAGCCGGCGCGAAACCTCGACGGCGAGACGCCCCAGCACCTTGTCGGTGGCGTCCACGACGAACCAGTCGCGCTTGACTGTCCGCGGATTGGCGGAAATGGTGGTCTTCATGAAAGTTCCTGTTTTGTGGACCCCCTGGGTGCTCCCGGCGGGCGCCGGAAATACTTTGGGACCCTTGTTTGGAAAAGCGAACTCGAAATTTTAGGGAAATCAGGCCCTTGTGTCAAACACCCCCATTTCCGGGGAGCCGTGGGGGACGTACGCCCCCCCCTCGGATAGAATTCGGCTTCACCCCCCTGCGCCCCCCATGGATACCAACCGTTTCGAGCAGTACGCCCGGATTGCCGGCGTCGCCTTCCTGGTCATCGCCTGCTTCCTGATCATCCGGCCATTCCTCGCCGCGATCCTCTTCGCGGCCGTCCTTTGCCTGTCGACCTGGCCCGCATTCCGGTGGGTCCGGGACCGCCTCGGGGGCCGGAACACGGTTGCGGCCCTCCTTTTCGTGCTGGTGATGCTCCTGGCCATCGCGCTGCCCGTGGCGCTGGCGGGATTCAGCCTGGTCACTCATTCCGCGCAGGCAATCGACTTCGTGAAGGGGTTCATCGACCGAGGCCCGTTCGAGCTGCCCGCCTGGGTCAAGGCGTTTCCGATCGTGGGAGCTTCCATCGACGAGTACTGGCATCAGTTGCTCGGCAACCGGGACGAGATCGTCGCCCTGGCCAAGCGCCTCGCCGATCCCGCGAAGGGCCTGCTGGTCGCCGCCGGCTCGGCCGCCGGCGAGGGGCTTCTCTATATCCTGCTCGCGATCTTCATGGCTTTCTTCTTCTACCGGGACGGGGAGGCGGCGGGCCGGATGGTCCGCGACGGCATGGCCCGCCTGGCGGGCGGGGAACAGGGCGCGGCAGTGCTCGCAACGGCGCAAAGCGCGATCAAGGGCGTCGTGTATGGCCTCATCGGCACGGCGCTGGCCCAGGCCGCCGTTGCGCTCGTGGGCTTCCTCATCGCGGGCGTGCCGGGCGCCATGGCGCTTTCCGCCCTCACCTTCGTCCTCTCCTTCATTCCCATGGGGCCGGCGATCCTGTGGGGCGGCGCGGCGGCGTGGCTCTACTCGAACGGGGAGACCGGGTGGGCGATCTTCATGCTCGCCTACGGGTTCTTCGTGATCAGCTCGGTGGACAACTTCATCAAGCCGATCCTGATGAGCCGCGCGGGCAATCTCTCGATGCTGCTCGTCGTGCTCGGCGTTTTCGGCGGCGCGGTGGCCTTCGGGTTCATCGGCATCTTCGTCGGGCCCACCCTGCTCGCGGTGGCGTGGAGCCTCCTCAACGCGTGGCTGAAGGCCCAGCAAACCCGGGAGCCGGCATGAAGGCGCGAGTGAAGCTGGTCGAGGGAATCACGTTTGTCGCCGAGAGCGGCAGCGGCCACGCCGTGGTGATGGACGCCTCGCCCGACGTCGGCGGCCGGAACCTCGGCGCGCGGCCGATGGAGATGCTCCTCATGGGCGCCGGCGGCTGCAGCGCGATCGACGTGGTCCAGATCCTGCGAAAGGCCCGCCAGGACTTCGTCGACTGCGTGGTCGAGCTCGAGGCCGAGCGCGCGCCGGAGGATCCCAAGGTATTCACGCGCATCCACATGCACTACATCGTCACCGGGCGCGGCCTCAACCCGGCCCACGTGGAGCGCGCGATCAAGCTCTCGAAGGAAAAGTACTGCTCGGCGACGATCATGCTCGCGAAGACCGCGGACGTGACCGCGGATTTCGAGATCCGCGAACCCTAGAACCGGTACGCCGTTTCCGTCATCACCTTCGCCATCAGGCGCATCGCGCCGCGGATCGGCGCGGGCAGGTCTTCCCCCCCCAGCAAGCGACCGCTTTCGGCGTGCGCGATTTCATCCGCGCGCATCTGCTCGAGGATGGCCCGGCTGCGCGCGTCCCCGGCCGGGAGCTGCTCGATGTGGCCGTCGATGTGCTTCTCCACCTGCCGTTCCGTCTCGACCAGGAAGCCCATGCTCCAGCGGTCGCCGGCGGCGCCGGAAACGACGCCTAGCGCGAACGAACCCGCGTACCAGGCCGGCGAAAGCAGGCTGGGACGGGAATCGAGCTCCCGGAGGCGCTCGGCACACCACGCAAGGTGATCGCGCTCCTCCGCACCCGCCCGCTCCAGCGCGCCGCGCACCCGCGGGTCGCGGGCCATCAGGGACTGCCCGGCATAGAGGGCCTGCGCGCAGACTTCTCCCGCGTGGTCGACGCGCATGAGGCCCGCGACGTGCGAACGCTCCGGGACCGCTTCGCCCGGCATGGGGCGGGGCCCCGGCGTCGGCCTCGCGGGAGTCACGGCACCCGAGAGCGTCCGGAGCGCGTTGTCGGCGGAAACCAGGAGTCGGTCGAGTCGAGTGGCAGTCATGCGTTCATCCTAACCCGCCGCGCGCCCGGCGGCGGAGCCGGAAAAGAAACGGGCGCGGCTTGCGCCGCGCCCGTGATTCCTGCTGGTACTACCCGGCGTTGCTTAGAAGTAGTGGAACACGCCGAGGCCGAAGCCCGTGGGGTTGGATCCCGTGCCGCCGAGGGAGCCGCCCGCACCGAAGTTGCAGTTTCCGGTCGAATTGTTGTCGATGTCCGCGTAGGACAGCTGCCAGTGGGTGCGCTTCGAGAAGCGATAGCGCCAGCCAGCACCGATCACGTCGCACTCGGCCGAGCCCTGTTCGGAGCTCTGCCAGGTCACGAGGAACTCGTGCTTGTTCATCTTGTACTGGCCGCCGATGTAGTACGACTTGTCCTTGGAGCTGTTGTGCTTCTTGTACTCGCCGTAGTGGCCGGAGAGACGGAAGTTGCCCATGTCGAAACGGGCGGCGAGGACGTTGCCGTCTTCCTTCGCGCCGGCCGTCGTGACGCTGCCGACCTGGTCCTCGTGCTGCTCCCAGGCGTAGGCGAGGTAGAGGGGGCCTTTGCTGTAGACCAGCGTCGCGCCCAGGTCCTGCGGCGTGGCGGTGGCGGTCTTGCCTTCGTCGGTCTGGTACATGGCCTTGACCTGGAACCCGCCCCAGTTCGGCGACCAGTACTGGATGACGTTCGCGTTGCGGCGCGAGAAGTTGCCCTGGTCCATCGTGCCGGCCGTGTAGTCGGCCTTGTTCACGTCGCCCCACAGGTCCGTGGCGCCGATGGCCTGCTTCATCGGGGTGTCCCAACGGCCGATCATGACGCTGCCCCAGCCGCCCTGGAGACCCACGCCGCTGTTACGGTTTGCGAAGCCGGTGGCGCCACCGCTCGAATCATCCGAGTCGAAAGCGGTCTCGAGCTGGAAGAAGGCCTTGAGGCCGCCACCCAGGTCTTCCGTGCCGCGAACACCGATCAGGGACGGGTGGTCGACCAGGCGAACGCGGTCATCGGCACCGTTGGTGCCCTTGGCCTCGACCCACTCGAGGTCCATCCGCAGTGCGCCGTACAGGGTGATGGGGTTGGCCGACTGGGCCATGACGGTCGGGGCAGCACAAGCACCCGCCACTGCCAGCGCGATCAGTTTCTTGTTCATCAAAATCTCCTTTGTTGAAGTGAGGCCGAATTCACTGAAGCTCGTGGGAACCTCTTGGGGATCTTCGCCCCGATTTTTGGCACTTCTCCCAGAATTTATTCGAGAAGCCAACAGCATCATGCCAAACCCGGACCCTTCTCTCAAGGGGGGGGTGGGAAATGTGCAACAAACCCGGGGGGTTGTTGCTTCCCTGCAACGCCCATCAGGCGCCGGAAAATAGCCTGGAGAGCTCCCGTCCGGGATCCTCGGCCGACATCATAGCACTGCCGACCAAGTAGGCGCTCACTTTCCCAGCCTGCAAGCGCCTGACGTCTTCTGGCGTGGCAATTCCGCTTTCCGCCACCAGGAGCCGATCCGCCGGAACAAGGTCCATGAGCTCAAGGCTCGTCTCGAGCCGGATCTCGAAATTCCGCAGGTTCCGGTTGTTGACCCCGATCAAGGGCGTGGAAAGGCCCAGGGCCCGTTTCAACTGCCCCGCATCGTGCGATTCGACGAGGACATCCATGCCGAGCGAGGTGGCCATCGCCTCGAGGGCGACCAACGTGGCGTCGGGCGCGGCATCCATGATGAGGAGGATGCAATCGGCTCCCCAGGCCCTCGCCTCGACCACCTGGTAGGGATCGACGATGAAGTCCTTGCGGATCACCGGCAGGGCGCAGGCGGCCCGCGCCGCGACGAGGTCCTCGCGAGAGCCGCCGAAGTACTCGCGATCGGTGAGCACCGACAGGCATGCGGCCCCGTTGGCCTCGTAGGAGGCCGCGATTCGCGCCGGGTCGAAGTCGGCCCGGATCAACCCCTTGCTGGGGCTCGCGCGCTTTATCTCGGCGATGACGGCGGGCCGGCCCGCGGCGACGCGGGCCTTGAGCGCGGCGGCGAACCCGCGCGGGGCAGATGCCTCGCGCGCCGCCTTCTCGAGCTCCGCCAGCGGCACGGCCGCACGCGCCACCTCCACCTCGCGCCGTTTCGTCGCGAGGATCCTGTCGAGGATGTCGCTCAAGCGCCTGCCCTGGCGAAGGACTGCGTGAAGGAGACCAGCTGGTCGAGCTTCGCCTTGGCGGCACCCGAGGCGATCGTGTCCCGCGAGAGCGCGACCCCATCCCAGAGGCTGGGGACGACGCCCGAGACGTAGAGGGCGGCAGCGGCGTTCAGGAGCACCACGTCGAAGGAAGGTCCCGCCTCGCCCCCCAGCACCGCCAGCACGCGGGCGCGCGACTCCTCGGGCCCGGCCACCTGGATCGCCTCCACGGGCGCCGTTTCCAGCCCGAACTGCTTGGGCTCCACCACGTACTCGGTGATGAAGTCGTGCTTCAGCTCCGCCACCGCGGTCGGGCCGGTGATCGTGATCTCGTCCAGGCCGTCGTGGCCGTGCACCGTGAGCACGTGGCGGCTGCCGAGCATCTTGAGCACGCGCGCCTGTATGCCCACCAGGTCGGGGTGGAAGACGCCCATCACCTGGTTGGCCGCACCCGCGGGGTTGGTGAGCGGCCCCAGGATGTTGAGGATCGTGCGCATGCCCAGCTCCTTGCGCACCGGCGCGGCGTGCTTCATGGCCGGGTGGTGGCTGGGCGCGAACATGAACCCCAGGCCCACCTCGCGCAGGCAGACGCCGACCTGCTCGGGCGTGAGCGCGAGGTTGATGCCGAGGCCCTCGAGCACGTCCGCGCTTCCCGACTTCGACGAAACGGAGCGCCCCCCGTGCTTGGCCACCCGCGCGCCGGCCGCGGCCGCCACGAAGGCCGCCGTGGTCGAGATGTTGAAGGTGTGCGAGCGGTCGCCGCCGGTGCCGCAGGTGTCCACGAGGTGCCCGAGATCGGCCGCGTCGACCTTCGTGGAGAACTCGCGCATCACGGAGGCCGCTGCGGCGATCTCGGAGACGGACTCGGTCTTCACGTGCAGCCCCATGAGGATGGCCGCGAGCTGGACCTGCGTGACCTTGCCTTCCATCACCTGGCGCATCAGGTCGACCATCTCGTCGTAGAAGATCTCGCGCTTGTCGCACAGGCGGTTGATCGCTTCGTGGGCGGTGAACATGGCTACTCCTGGGTGAGGAAGTTGCGGAGCAGGGCATGGCCGTGCTCCGTGAGGATCGATTCGGGGTGGAACTGCACGCCCTCCACGGCCAGCGTCCGGTGGCGTACGCCCATGATCTCGCCGTCCTCCGTCCACGCCGTGATCTCGAGGTCGGCGGGGCAGCTCCCGCGCTCTATGGCGAGCGAGTGGTAGCGGGTCGCGTTGAAGGGCGACGGGAGCCCGCGGAAGACGCCCTTGCCGCCGTGATGGATGGGCGAGACCTTGCCGTGCATCAGCGTGCGCGCGTGCACCACGCGCCCGCCGAAGGCCTGTCCGATGGCCTGGTGGCCCAGGCACACGCCGAGGATAGGAATCTTCCCGGCGAAGCGCGCGATCGCCGGCAGCGACACGCCCGCCTCGTTGGGGGTGCACGGGCCCGGCGAGATCACGATGCGCGCCGGCGCCAGCGCCGCGATCTCCTCGACCGTGACCTCGTCGTTGCGGAAGACGCGGACGTCCTCGCCCAGCTCGCCGAGGTACTGCACCAGGTTGTAGGTGAAGGAGTCGTAGTTGTCGATCATGAGCAGCATGGCGGGCTCCTCATGCGGCGGGGGCGTCGAGCCCCGCGTTGGTGGCCTCGGCGGCCGCGAGGAGCGCGCGCGCCTTGTTGCGCGTCTCGAGCCACTCCTGCTCCGGGATCGAGTCCGCGACGACCCCCGCCGCGGCCTGCACGTGCAGCTCGCCCGCCTTCACGACGCCGGTGCGGATGGCGATGGCGAGGTCGAGGTTGCCGTTGAACCCGAGGTAACCCACGGCGCCCGCGTAGACGCCGCGCCTTTCGGGCTCGAGCTCGTCGATGATCTCCATCGCGCGCACTTTCGGGGCGCCGGCCACCGTCCCCGCCGGGAAGGTGGCGCGCAGGAGCTGCATCGGCGTGAGGGACGGGTCCACCTCGCCCTCCACGTTGGAGACCATGTGCATCACGTGCGAGTAGCGCTCAACCGCCATCTGCTCTGTTACGCGAACGGTGCCGATGCGCGCGATGCGGCCGATGTCGTTGCGGCCGAGGTCGATCAGCATCAGGTGCTCGGCCCTTTCCTTGGGATCGTTCACGAGCTCGCGCTCCATGGCGAGATCCTTCTCCGGGGTGGCGCCGCGCTTGCGCGTGCCGGCGATGGGCCGCACGGTGACGGTGTCGGCCTCGCGCCGCACGAGGATCTCCGGGGAGGCCCCCACGAGCTGGCTGTCGCCGAAGTCGAAGTAGAACATGTAGGGCGACGGGTTGATGGAGCGCAGCGCCCGGTACAGGTTGACGGGCGAGCCCGCGAAGGGCTGAGTGAGGCGCTGCGAGACCTGCACCTGCATCACGTCGCCGTCGGTGATGTAGCGCTTGGCCTTCGCCACCGCGGCATAGAAGGCCGCCTCGCCGATGTTGGACCGGGGGACCGGCGGCGCGGCCACGGGCACGTGCCCGGGAAGCTTCGCCGCGCCGCGCAGCTTTCCGCGCAGGGATTCGAGCCGGGCGAGCCCGCGGGCGTACGCATCCGGCTCGCGCGCGTCGGCATAGACGATCAGGTGCACCTTGCCGGCGAGGTTGTCGACGACCGCGAGCTCCTCCGAAAGGAGGAGTCGCACGTCGGGCAGGCCGATCGGGTCCGGACGCGCGTCGCGCGCGAGCTTAGGCTCGATGTAGCGCACGGTGTCGTAGCTGAAGTAGCCCGCGAGCCCGCCCGCGAAGCGCAGGTCGGAGGCGAGAGGAGCGGCCGCCACGCGCTTGAGGTACTCGTCCACGAAGGCGAGCGGGTCGCCCGCGTCGCGCTCCTCGGCGACCACGCCGTCGCGGATGACGCGGCCGCGGCCGCCGGCCACCTCGATGCGCTCGCGGGCGGCCAGCCCGATGATCGAGTACCGGCCGAACCGCTCCCCGCCGATCACCGACTCCAGGAGATAGGTCCCCGGCGCGTTGGCGAGCTTGAGGTAGAGCGAAAGCGGGGTGTCGAGATCGGCGAGCGTCTCGAGCGTCAGGGCAATCCGGTTGAAGCCGGCGCGGGAAAGCGCCAGGAAATCTTGCTCAGTCATGTTTCACCACACGGTATTCGGGTCGAAGGGCGGTCGGGCGGGACGCTTTCAGCGCCAGCTTTGCCATCGCCAGTCGAGCAGGAATCCGCGCGGTGCCATGATGAGTTTCTTGAAGGGGAATCTCGGAACCTAGGCC